>CALWNN010000093.1 GCA_944382845.1 uncultured Clostridia bacterium | reverse complement strand
ATAGCTGTTTGCGTTGTTGTTTGCAATATTTGGCTACGAGTACATCATATAAAGAAGAAACATAGAATCGAGTACCTTGAGCATTTCTAAGAAGGACGAAAAAGCCCTGACTAATCAACATATTTCTTATTCCAGACAAAGACAGCGGCAACATCTCGTTTTTAAAAAAATAACACAATTGAATAGAGTCGTAGCAGAACATAGTTGAATCCAATATGTTTTCCTTAAATAATTGATTTAACGTAGATTCGATAAGCACACCGTTTAGTTTGGCTTTGTTATTTAAAAGCTTAACAATCGAAGAGGATACAGTAATAATCTCATTGGACAGGTTTATCCATCCAAAAGCCCTACAATAACTAATCAGATTCTCCAAAACAAGATAGCATTTCCCGTGCGCATGAGAACACAACACTGCAGCGTCCGATATTTTCCTTTGATTAGCTCCAATCACGTCGCAAAGAAAATATAGAAGCCCTTCTTTACCGCCACAATAATTAAGATTTTTTAGTTCGTTTAACATAATCTTTTATCAACGCCTTTATATCTTCATTGCCTAGGTTTTCGGAAACATTATTGAACAGCGGAATGGGCATGCTCTCCATAATTTCGTTCATGCGCTGTTCCTTTTCCGCCAATCTAGTTTCTATAGTTTCATCAACAGTATCTTTAGATAAAATATAGTAATAGTTTGTAACCGTACCTGGCTTTAATCCATAACGATGAATGCGATCTTTTGACTGTACGAAATGCGCTGCATTAAATGACCGTTCAATATATATGGCGTTGTGGCATGCTTTATGTAACGAAATAGACTCTGCAACCGCACAGGGGTTTGCAATTATAACTTTAAACGGACAATCCGTTTCCTGAAACGCCTTGACAATTCTTTCCCTGGTGAGAATAGCTTCGTCTTCGTCAACGCCTTCTCTTTCAATAGGAGTTGCGCCGTATAGCTCCTGGCAATGAATCCCCTGCCTTTCAAGATAATCTTTCAGTCCATGGATAGTGTGAATAAATGTTGCCCAAACAACTGCTTTGCCGCCACTGGATATAATATCGTCAAGCAGGCGTTTTACTGCAATATATTTGGCTGGCACTTCGCTTGCTTCATATTCGAGAATTGACCTCAAAACTTCTGAGTCATCTATTACTTGATATTCTTCTACTGACAACTCTTCATCTTCAAAAAAGTCACGAAGTGGCGCTTTAAGCATGGCCGGGTCAGATGCCGCCTGCATTAGGCGAATTGTCCTAGCCTGTGCCAATGCTGCCTTGAACCGAGAGGATGTATCCGCAACACCTTCTTTCATAAATTCATCCATATATTTCTTTTCGATAAAATTATATATTCTTTGTTGCAGCGGTCCCATTTGCACATAAATCGGCGGATGAACTGTCGCAGGCGGAATATTTAAGTCGCTCTTCCGAATACGGATAAAATACGGGGAAATGTTATCAATTAAGCGACTAACCCTTGCTTGATCACCTGTTGCCGTAATATCACGAAGCTGATTGACTTCAAAGCCTATAACATTTTTATTAGGCCAAATGAATTTAAACATGTTGTAGATATCTTCATAACCATTGGGTGCGGGAGTGCCGGTAAGAACAATACGAGCGTTGCTATACTTTGCCATCTCCAGTACGGCCTGCGCAATGACTCCTCCTGATGAATTTTTTGCCTTATGCGCTTCATCAAGTACTACCATAACTTTGTTGTTTCTAAGAAAAAAACCTATTTCCTTTTGCAATAAAGGAAGAGAAGCATATGAAACCAAAGTCAACTCTGCCGGATATTTTGAAATCAAATAATTTTGCTTATCCGCCTTGTTGCCCCCTCCAACAAGACGTTTTGAGTTTGCTGCACGACCAAAGCATTCTTCATACTCCGATTCCCAGGGGCCAAAAGAACTCAGTGGTCCAACAATTAAAAGACAATTTATGTGTTTAGGATTATCTGCGGGCAGATTATGTAAATACGCATAGGCGCCATAAACTATACTCGTCTTACCTGCGCCAGGCACTGAAAAATTGCATGCATTTTGTGAGAATGCCATATGGTAGGCTGATAGAAGTTGAAGCGGATACAAAGATCTTGCACCAAGATTTTCAGCTACATATTGTGTAAAACGATTAAATTCATCCGCATCACACTCATTGTTGCGAATATGGAGTGCCTTCTTCGAAAATTCAGCAAAGCGCCTTTCCTCTTCATAGTATTCTTGAACAATTTTCCCCGAACTTTCACTTTGAGCCTCTAAAAAGCCATTTTTTGCAAGCACAGCACTAATATTTGCCATTACAGGAAACGGCTCATTATCACCAACAGGTACGGTGATTCGATCTTCTGATATGATTGGGTGCAAGAAATCCTTTACATATCGCCATGCAAAACGGTTTTTTTGCAAAGCCACAATATCACCAAAAAGATATATTTGCCTTTTGGCTGGATCGAAATCTATAGAGATTTTTGCCATAACACTCATCTCCGCTCCAAGATTTTCTTCATTTCCCAAGTAATCTTATTAATTTCTTTAACCATTTCC
>CALWNN010000092.1 GCA_944382845.1 uncultured Clostridia bacterium | reverse complement strand
AAAATTAATTCAGAAAGATTGGCGCAATAATATTGCTTCTCTGGTGTAATATAATGCGCAAACTGGTTTTTTGGTTTATATTTAGGATTGGCAAGACATTTGCCATTTATCGTAAAGGTTTTTCGCGGGGGATCTATCATGCAGATTCCGTTGCTTCTAAATTTTGGAAAACTGAAATGTTCCCCTATGCTTGGTTCATAAGGGAGTATCAATTCGCGATAAACAAATGCGTCAAATGTGGAGATGGTTGTGCATTGAGGCACTTTGCCAAAAGCGTGACAAAGTTCTTTTTGTATATTGTTAATGTTCTCATGTGTAAATGCCAAAATTAGGTTATTTTTCTTAGGATCTATTGAATGGCAAATATGATAAGTTTTGCCTGCTCCAGCCACTGCTAAAATTACTTGTTTAGCCATTCGATTGCATCCCTTATATATTGAGGTATTGTAAATTCAATGCCTGATGTTAACATTGTGTAGGCAGTTTCAACTTTATTGTTTAACATTTTCCCTAACACAGGACCATAATTTTCCCCATGAAAGCAATATTGAGCGCCATCTTTTATTGGAATTAATTCATCTAAAACATGTTTGTTTTCTTTATAAATACATACTTCCCATGTCCAATCATCTGTTTTCATGCCCATAAAAATTTGTTGCATAGAATGGGATTTGTTAAATTCATCAGCTGCCGCGATTTTGTCACTTTGACCATCATTGTCGGTCATGACGGCTATTTTCTTTTGCGTAGACTTAACAACATCGAGATACCTTTTATACGATATGCCATTGCATGAAATAATAGAAATTGAATCTTCTTCTATAGAGCGTTTTGTAACTTGTTTATAAAATAATGGTAATAATAAAAATTCTGTTGCGCCTTCAACTAAAAAAACTTTTTTAGATAGCAATAGCTGTAAAAACAGGTTGTTGTCTGCGCGCATGAAAAAGTCGGCAGATGTTTTATTGACACATGACAACGATATAACCTCTTTGTCTGCAATCCATAATACATTGCTTAAATTTAGCCTACTTGCAATCATGTTGCTATGAGTTGCAATAATGATTTGTGTGTCATTTTGCCGTTTTGATATTTCATACAACATTTTTTGCAAAGTTATAAAACTCAGATGATTCTCTGGTTCTTCCATTAAGACAACATCTAAACCATTGGTTTTATCCAATGCAATTTGTGTTTTGATTAAACTTTCCATGCCGCCACCACGATTCTCCAACGCAATAGAATTTTCATACACGGAAAGGATTGCTTCTAAAACAACCTTTTTACTATCTATACCAAACTTCCTATTTTCACTCAATGGAGGCAGGTTAATCTCTTCTAAAGCGGTTTCGAGCCGCAAGCGAAAATCGTTTTTTGCCTTCGTTCTTATAACCTCATCATATTTACTCGCAAATAGTGAGCGGTTGTAATAATTAAACGAGGACGATGCCGCATTGCTCGTCGTATCTATAGAAACGAAACCAAGCGGCTTTTTTATCACTTGATAAGCTCGATTAGCAAAAGTTGACCAAATTAAAGTGTAATATTCATAAGGAATTTTGCCCTCTAGAATTGTTTGCTCCATACCAGAGCCTATTTCTTCATCATATTTACATTCAAAGCGAACGCCAAACTTTGCAGGCTGTGATCGCCTAGAGCCATACACCTCACCATAAAAATAAGAAGAGTTCGCTTGTTTTGGATCTAGTTCAAGCTCGACTTCTATAAGTATTTTAGGAAGAGTAGCAATACTAGGATTTGATTGAAACGCAGCTATCATCTCCAAATTAAAAAGGTCGCGCAATATTGATTTGTCAGCATTCCGATAGGTTTGATTTAATACTATCTTTATCGCGTCCAAAATAGTACTTTTGCCTGCCTCATTTTCTCCCACAAGGATGTTAGTGTGTGGATTGAATGAGATGTCGAGAAAAGAAAACTTTTTGAAGCCCTCAATATGTAATGATTTAATATAGTTCATTTTTCCTCACTATAATGACACCGCTAGTTAATTCCAGCTACAATTAATTGTAATAATCGTTGTTGGCATGCCTACAATTTGTATGTCAAATTTCAAGCTCGTTTCTACCTTTGTTGAAGCATTATGTATGCGGAAGCTAAATTGCCAGCCGCCATCCATATAGAGCTCGACAGTATTAGTGCTGTTTGGTTTAAAGTCAAGACTGACCATTCGCGTCGGTAGTAGTGCATGCGGCACCTCAATTTTAGGTGCGACGATTCGACTGGATTTGTTTAATGTCCCATGAAGATTATAGGTTTGTATCTGTGTGATTCGTTTGCTGTCGATGCTGATTATCTTGTAAAAATCAAACTCACCCAGCAAATATTCAACCATCTTCTGTGGCACGGCAGGATCATTCTCATTGCTACGCAACACTTCGGCAATGAAAGCTTTAAGCAGTGGGACATATACATCCTTATCCTTAGTCGGAAGTTCGTTCCAATTTTTATTTCCGGCTTTCTGTTCGGACAAATAATTAAAAATCGGTTCGATGCTATTCCAATACTGTTTGGAGCACGGTATGCCGAACCACTTGGCACCAAAATCCAAAGTCTTTGCCAATCTGCTGTGTTTCACTGCAAAGTGATTGTGTTTGATGCTCAAGCCTATTTCCCACTTAATATCTGAGCGAGCAATGATAATGTCGCGCACATCACCGACCTTTCCTTCGTTGTCGGTTTGAATCTTGAGAGTCAGCAAATCAGACCCTGTTTCAAGCAACATCGGTTCCATATCGAATATGGTACTTACTGCAGCAACCGCACTTTGTTGAAGAATATATTTGAATCCGTCAGAAGTTGAATTCCATGCGCGTGTTGCTGCTTCGTAAGCTGAATTTTTAATTATTTCTGCCGCGCGAAGTTTATTTATCTCTGCACAAAGAGTATGAATGCAGATATATTCGTATGCTCGCCCCTGATTGTTGCTTTGATTGCTCATCTTTCGTTCTCCTTATTGCAGCGCCTCTTTAATTGCTACGGCTACTTCGTAGGCGAGATTGACAGGTACGGCGTTGCCAATCATTTTGTACGCATCGTCCGTGTAATTATAGATGAATTTGAAGTCATCGGGAAATCCTTGGATCCTCGCAATTTCGCGTATGGTCATTCTACGGTACAGATGCTCCTTGCCTCTAACAAACTCTCGCTTGTTTTGCTCAATAAACCTCATTTTGGGGGCCTGTGGATGCAGTTGGCATTGCCTGCCCGAAGCTTGAACGGTAAAAGCCTGCTCATCCCATCCTTTAACCCGATTTCGGCTCATGAATATCGGAGAGTATGCACCGGTAAAAAACTCGTTATTGTTTATCGCTTTGGGATTGTGATAATTCCTCGCCCCGGCAGGAACAGCGGTATACTGTAAATCCCATATCGTATCGCGCAAGGTCAGTTTTTTCTTGTCATCAGCCGTTGACCCCATAGGGAACTTAAAGTGTACGCCTAAATCGTGCCGAAAACCTATATAAAAAACTCGGCGGCGCTCTTGAGGCACACCGTAATCTTTTGCATTAACCAAAGAAACGGTAAGGTCGTATCCGCATTCTTTGAACATCTCAATGATATTGTGCACAGCTTCCGAATGACGGTCCGCCAGCATTCCGCTAACATTTTCCGCAAGGAAAAACTTCGGCTGCTTGCTCTTAAGAATCCTTATGTAATCATAGAACAATTTTCCGCGCGAATCATTAATACCACGAAGCGAACCAGCTTCAGACCAAGACTGACAAGGAGGACCGCCTATTATTCCGTCTA
>CALWNN010000091.1 GCA_944382845.1 uncultured Clostridia bacterium | reverse complement strand
GTATAACTATAGCCGTTTGTATAGTTTTTTACAAAATAACTGTGGTAATGCTCTCGCCGCATTTATACAGGTTGACGGCTTGGACGGTCTTTCTAAATTGGTTGCTGACCGTAATGTTAAGCCTAATCCTAAATATCAAGCTGTTGTAGCTCGCGAACTTTTTGAAAGGAGTCATTATGATGATTAGACCTAATTATATATATCACAGCCCATGTTATTACTGCATATGTACTATATGCACTGAGCGTATCTGTCCTTTTAGCGATAAATGTTCTTCTTGTCTTTCTCGCAATAAAGACAAAATGCCTCGCCTTGATTGTGATTATTTTTCTTCTTGTTATTCACGTCGTTTCCGTGTTCGTCGTGGTGTTGCCCAGCATACTTATTCTGTTTATTACAAAGATTTGTGTGTTTATTCCGGCTTGTCTCTTTCAGAAGCTCGTCAGCGTTGTAAAAATCATTCCGGCTTTTATGTTCGTTTGGATAGCTTTCATTTTCCGTATTCTGATTAGCTTAGCAGTCCTAAGCGACTAGTTTCACTAAATAACCATTTAGTGAAATTAAGGGAAGCGGATTATGATAAACTAATTATAAACTATATGCCGTATTATCATTTAAAATAAGATAATACGGCATTGAAATTAGGTAAATAAAGATCATGTGTTTTATTTTAATTCAACAACTGTAACTCCATCTTCACCTTCGCCGAACATTCCTCGCCGTGAACTTTTAACGTGAGGGTTTTTCTTAAGATGCTGTCTAACTGCATTTTTAAGGATTCCCGTGCCTTTTCCGTGAATAATAATTACCATTGACATTCCGCTCATTACAGCATTATCAATAAACCTATCTACTTCAACTACACCCTCATCGGCTGCATATCCTCTGATATCAAGTTCCATCTCAGCTTTTCTTGTCATTCGACTTTCAACAGATTTTGTTACACTTCCTTTATTTGTTTTAAGCTTGCTATTATTAAATGTAACTTTTTCTTTTTCCACAAGTCTTAACTTTGATGAGTCTATCTTAGTTTTCATAATTCCAACTTGTACCATACAAGTACCGTTTTCATCGGGTGTAGTAATAAGAATTCCTTTTTTTCCTGTATCTGATATTATTACGTTATCTCCTTTTTTATATGGTCTTGGAGGAGTATAAGCGTTAACAATTTCGGTTACAGGATTTGCATCTTTGTAAAGCCTATTCAGAGTTGATTTTTGCATATGTTTTGCTTTTGATGTCATATCAGCAAACTCGGCTTTGTTTTTTTGCTTTTTAATCTCTTCAAGCTCGTCAATCAACGCCTGAGATTGTCTTGTGACACGTTCAACTATCTGTCTTGCTTCAACTCTTGCTTTTTCTATTTCACTTTCTTTTTCTGTCTGAAGCTTTTCACGTTCTTCTTCAAGCTGTTTATTTAGTTTTTCGTTTTCAATTCTGAGTTTTTCAGCTGTCTTATTATTGTTTTCAAGCTCAGCTCTTGCTTTTTCAAGGTTTTCTAATATTGTTTCAAAGCTTTTATTTTCATCAGAAATGAGTTCTTGTGCATGATTTATAATATCCTCGCTGATTCCAAGCTGTCTTGAAATTTCAAAAGCATTTGATTTTCCGGGTGAACCGATTATAAGGCGATATGTTGGCTTTAAAGTATTAACGTCAAATTCACAGGAAGCGTTTTCAACTCCTTCATTGTCAAGAGCATACATTTTAAGCTCCTGATAGTGAGTTGTTGTAACGATTTCCGCCCCCTGACGTCTTAGTTTTTCGATTATAGCAATTGCAAGTGCCGCACCTTCAACCGGATCAGTTCCTGAACCTAACTCATCAAGAAGGACAAGACTGTTGTAATCTGCAACATCCAGAATTTCAATAACTCTGTTCATATGCGATGAAAACGTCGAAAGACTTTGTTCGATGGACTGATTATCGCCAATATCAACAAGAATATTTTTAAAAATTGAAATTTTACACCCGTCAGATGCAGGAATCAACATTCCGCACATAGTCATTGCTGTAAGTAGTCCTACAGTCTTCAAAATAACAGTTTTGCCTCCTGTATTAGGACCAGTTATTATCAGAGAGTCGTATTTTGTTCCTAACTCAAAATTGATAGGAACTACCTTTTTCGGATCAATCAAAGGGTGTCTTGCCTTATTTAACACTATTTCACCGCTGTCGCATATTTCAGGAGCAACACCTTTTATTCTTGCGGCAAATTCAGATTTTGCAAAATAAAGATTAAGTTCAATAATTGCATTAAAACTTGAAATAAGGCTGTCTTTTATTGCAGCACATTCAGATGAAAATTCAGCAAGTATTCTGTTAATTTCATCCTGTTCCTGTCCTTTTAAAATTCTTATTTCATTATTTGCTTCTACAACAGCTACAGGCTCAATAAAAAGAGTTGAACCGCTTGACGACGTATCGTGAACAAGTCCGCTAATCTCGTTCTTATGTTCGATCTTTACAGGGAGTACATATCTTCCGTCACGAATAGTTACAATTGATTCCTGCAAATATTTCTGAGTAGTTGAAGATTTTATCATCTTGTCAAGAGTATCTCTTATTCTAAGACCCGCCTGAGCTATCTTTCTTCTTATTGAAGCAAGTTCAGCACTTGCGTCATCCGAAAGTTCGTCTTCACTTAGAATTGCGTTTTGCAGCCTTCGTTCAAGATACTTGTTAGGAAAAAGACTTTCAAACAGATAGTCAAGTGAAGTTTCCGGAATGATCTCATTAAACTGAGTAAACCATTGATAGATTTCTCTTGTCTGATAAAGAACGCGTCTGATCTCAATAAGTTCACCAATGCTGAGTGTAGAACCGGAGTCTGCACGTTCAAGGCTGCCTATAATATTTGAAATATTAATAAAAACCGGCGTTCCGTATTTTATTGAAAGTTCAAGTGCGGTTGAAGTTTTTGTTATCTCATTTTTTACAAAGTCTATATCATTAGACGGCTCAAGTTCAAGAGCTTTTGTTCTTGTAAATTCGTTTGAACAGTACTCAGACAGCAGTCCGAGTATTTTATGTAATTCAAGTGAATGGTAATATTTATTCATATTTATCTCCTAAATACTTTTATAAAAATCAAGAGTCTGAAAAGCCTTATTAAGCTGTATTTTTATATATCTTTCGCATATTGGCGACAGCTTTTTCTGGCAGTTTTCTGAAATTTTAAAGTCAAATATTTTTTCAAATTCACTAAGACAGATAAATCTTATAGTGTGAAGCATTGTTTCATCTATGATATCGCATCTTCCTAAGGAATCTCTGTCAAAGCAATTTTTGCATATAAGTTTTCCTTCATATGGATCAAAATACATAGTTTTATCTGTTGGAAGATAGCAATTATAACAACCTATGAGTTGAGGCATCAGTCCGATCTTGCACATAAGTCTCAATTCAAAAATAATTTTTAATTGTTCAGTATCGCGATTCCCTTTATCTAAAAAATAAAGTGTATTCAAAAACAGTCTCAGTACATTTTCTGAACCTTCTTCCGGAGGTGTGGTAAACCTCAAAAGGTCTGACAAGTAAGCAGTAAGAGCAAGCTTTTTCATGTCAAGGCGAATATTATAAAAGGTGTTTAAAGTCTGAGAACTATTAAGTATATATCTGTCTCTTGACTTATTTACGCAGATTTTTGAATAGGTAAGAAGCTGTGTTGCTGAGCCGTTTTTTGAATTGATTTTTCTTGCGCCTTTAACCGATACTTCAATTATTCCCATATCCTTTGTAAGGATCTCTACATATTTGTCGTTTTCTCCGACAGGTCGTTCTCTGATAATAATACCGTTAGTTGTTATCAGCAAAGCCGTCATCTGTGCCTTTCAATGAATTTTTATATTTAAGATAATCTGAGATTTTTCCTGATCTACAAAACACGTTCCAAAGTTCGTCCATATTCTTGCCTCCTGAATTTATAATATTAGATTTTCTAAATATTTTAAAAATATAAGAGGCAATTTTTACTTTGGAAAATCAACAATTGAAAAATTTATGAAAGACCGAAATTTCTTATTACGCCTTCCCTGTTTCTCCAGCCTTCCTTTACCTTAACCCAGCACTGAAGATTTACTTTAATCTGAAAAAAGCTTTCGAGTTCTTCCCTTGCCTGCCCTCCTATAAGCTTCAGCATTGATCCGCCTTTACCTATAACAATTCCTTTGTGGGATTCCTTCTCGCAGTAAATCGTAGCATCAATATCAAGAACAATTTCTCCGCTTCTTGTTTCACGCTCATTCAAGCGTTCAATTGTAACAGCGATTCCGTGAGGGATCTCATCACTGAGGTTATTTAATGCTTTTTCTCTAATAATTTCAGCCATGATAACTTTTTCCGGCTGATCTGTAAATGCATCGTCAGGAAAAAAGTGAGGACCTTCCACAGCGTTCCTTTCAATTATATCCATAACAATATCAATTCCGTCGTCCTCTAAAACGCTTATGGGAACAACTTCATCAAATTTGCATAGCTGTGAATACTCAGTTATAATATCAATGAGTTTTTCTTTGTTATCAAGAAGATCAATTTTATTTATTATAAGAATTACCTTTGACTTCCCGTTTCTGAATTTTTCAGCAAGCTTTTTCTCAGACTCGGTAATTTTTCTTGAGCAATCAGTAACAAAAAGGATAATTTCCCCGTCGTTTATGGTATCTGCGACTGTTTTGTTCATATGCTCAGAAAGCTTTGTATGGGCCTTATGAACTCCGGGCGTATCCATAAAAACGTACTGAATATTATCCTTTGTAAGGACTCCTGTGATTTTTGTTCTTGTGGTCTGGGGCTTTGCACTTACTGCTGCAATTTTTTCTCCAACAAGTCTGTTAAGCAAAGAAGACTTCCCCACATTTGCCTTTCCTATTATTGTTATAAAAGCATTTTTACTTTTGTTTGTAGTCATAAACTCTCACTTCTCTTTATTATTATCTTTTTTTTCTGAAATTCTGTTTGGTATAAATATAATACCAAGCCATACGACTGCTGTTAATATAAGCGGAATAAATCTTGCGGGTCTTGACAAATAAAATGATATTATATATTTTATCTTTTCAATATCGTAGAATAGATTCCATGCAACAACTATTGCTGTAATTGCAGAAACAAGTACTGCACCTGCAGCAATATCCTTTGAAAGCCCTGCAAGTCTGTTATATTCCGGCGATGTAAGGTCAATGTCTGCTTCAATTGATGAATTAAGCATTTCACAGGCTATAACAAAGCCAATTGTCAATGCAAGTATAGCTTTTTCCGGTGAACTGAAATCATAGAAGGCAGAAAACCATACTACATAAAACAGAACGCAAAGATGTATTCTGAAATTACGCTCGGATCTGATACAGGAAATTATTCCTATAACTGCGCATTTAAAGCTTTTCACAAGCGGTATATTTTTTTTATTCATTTTCGTCCTTTTCTTTTACAAAACTTGTCCCACGTGAATAACCGAGACTATCAAGGATAGACTCTTCTTTTTCACGCATAATTCTTTCATCCAATGAGTCGTTGACATGATCATAGCCAAGAAGATGAAGCATGGAATGAACTGTCAGAAATCCTATTTCGCGCTCAAGAGTATGTCCATAAATTTCAGCTTGTCTTGTAGCGGTTTCCAGTGAAATAACTATATCTCCAAGCATATAGGCTTCTGTTTCGATATTATAGTCATATTCTCCGTTTTCTCCAAGAGGAAATGATAAAACATCTGTAGAACGGTCAATATTTCGGAATTGAGCGTTTAAATCCTTTATTTGCTCATCGTCAACAAATGATACGCTTACTTCTGCGTTTTCACCAAAGTTTTCCTCTTTCAGCACAGCTGAACAGCACTTTCTGATAAGAAGTCTTATTCCTGTAGGAACTTTGATTCTTTTCTGATTATTTGTTATCTGAACCTTTATCTTATTCATATTTTTTCTTTCCTTCGTTGTTATATTTTTCGTAAGCTTTGATAATATCCTGAACCAGTTTATGTCTTACTACGTCCTTTTCGGTAAATCTGTTTATATAAATATCCTCAACATTTTTAAGTACCTTACAAGCTTCAATAAGTCCCGACCTTTTACTGTCCGGAAGGTCAATCTGAGTAACATCTCCGGTAATAACTATTTTACTGTTAAAACCAAGTCTTGTCAAAAACATTTTCATTTGTTCGGGAGTTGTATTCTGTGCTTCGTCAAGAATTATAAAAGAGTCATCTAAAGTTCTTCCTCTCATATATGCAAGAGGAGCAACTTCGATGCACCCTCTTTCATGTTGCTTTGCAAAGTTATCCGGACCAAGCATTTCAAAAAGTGCGTCATAGAGAGGTCTTAAATAAGGATCCACTTTATTCTGAAGATCACCGGGTAAAAAACCAAGCTTTTCTCCCGCTTCAACGGCAGGTCTTGTAAGAATTATTTTGTTGACTTCTTTAGCACGGAAAGCTTTTACTGCCATTGCAACAGCAAGGTAAGTTTTACCTGTACCGGCAGGACCGACACCCAGAACAATTGTATTATTTCTTATTGCGTCAACATATTTTTTCTGTCCCAAAGTTTTAGGTTTGACGATCCTTCCGCTCATAGTAACACAAAGCCCATCATCGGAAAGAGCGTTTATTTTTTCCTGCATACCCTCTTTTACAAGTGATAAAACATATCTGATATTCTGTTCGTTTATCTGTTCTCCTTTATCAGCCATAGAAAGAAGGGTTTCAATTGCATCTGAAGCTTTTTCAACGCATTCATCCTCGCCTGACACACGAATATCAGATCCTCTGTTCAAAACAACAACATTATACTCTCTTTGAATTAGATTTATATTTTCGTCATAGCTACCAAAGAGAGAAAATAAATTTTCGATCTTATCAACAGCGATTATTTTTTCAGTCATAAATTTTTGCGAAAATCCGCAACCTCCCCAGAATTTAATTATCAATATTATTATATCATAGAAATCCCCAAAAGGAAAGAATTTTTGTTCATTTTATCAAAATTTCTTTTTCCACTGCAATATCTGAAATGATCTCATATGTAGCTATTAATTTGACTCCGGTATCGTCACTGGTCAACTCTTCTTTTATATCAAGGACTTCGCAGTCTGAAAGAAAATTTATTTCGTAGTTTTCTTTTAATCTGTATACCTCTTCACAGGCTTCATTATATGAATATTCCGTCTTTTCAAAGCTGTAAGGGACAAAGTCAACAGATTTGATACCTAAAGGAAGCTTCATATCAAGTAAGCTCAGCTGGTTTACGGTTTCATAAGTATTATATGTATCATACGCCGGCTTTGAAAAAAACATCGGAACATCAAGACTGAAAAATTCCAGATAATATTTTTTCTCAGTTTCCTTTCCTACAATCTTTCGAGTTGAAATATAATCACATTCAAAAACCATTTCCTCAGTGTATTTGGCATATATTTTTCCCTGTGATCGTCTGTATGCTTTTTTTTCTTCATCAAGATCCACAAGTCCCGATACAATCACTTGTCCTTTATGTACACCGCTCCCCACGGGAACAACAAGTTGACCTCCGAAAATTTCGACCTCAACTATTTGTCCGTCCCTTGAAGCAATTAGATCACTTGGTAGTCTTCTTTGATTATATTCCGGCTTCTCATCGCTTTCAAGAATATTTATATTAAGTGTTCCACCGGTAGTGTAAACCCCTGCCCATGAAATACCGTCAACGTTCTTCATCAGTTCCAGTTCAAGTTTGTATAGATCAATTTTATCAAGTGACATACCATAATTGATATCACGTGATGAGAGATAATTGATTATGCTTTCTTCAATCTCGCTATTGCAGCCGTCAATATCGGTTTTCAGGTAAAGTCCCGATAAAAATACGATTCCGGTCATACCAAGTAAAAATCCAATCAATAGACCTTTTCTTTTTATAAGCCAGTTTAATATTGTATAAAGACCGTATGAGTATTTGATTTCATATGTAAGCTGAAGTTCATCACACAATTCGGAAATTATTTTCCATGTAAATGGAGAACAGCTTCCTATAACCGAGTTATCTTGACAATACAGTCCTTTGCATTTAATTTTGTCAGAAAAAATTTTGCTGAAAAGTTTTGAAATATTGCTTCCATTTATTTTAAAATCTACTCTTCCCCATAAAATCATTTTTCATTCCTCCTTCTATTTAAAGATACGCTTGAAATTTCACCATCAACCATTACCGACCTGTTTGCAAAGCTTGTAACAGTAAGGTCACTACCCCAAACGTCAATAATAAATTCTGCCGAAAGCACCCTAACGATTATATCGTTACATTCAAGAATATTTTTGCAGTTTTCAATTATAATTTGTGTGTTGTCAATAATATTTATGCTTGAATTAAGATACAGCCCTTTTCTAATGAATTTAAAAAAGTTAAACATAAAAATGCTCCTTAAACATAAGAATTTATTAGAATTATATTCATTAAAAAGGAGGATAATAATTGAAAAAGATAAATATTTTCAAGGAAATACTTTTATACGTGGCAAGTCTTTTTATATTATGGTTTCTTATGCAAAGTATTATCTTTTCAAAGGAGGTTATTGCCGATGTAAGGATTGGAATAATGAGGTGCATAAATGTTTTGATTCCTTCTCTTTTCGGAATGATGGCAGTTTCTGAGATAATATTAAAAACAGGATTATACCGCAAGATTTCAATATTATTTTTTCCATTTTACAAAATCCTGCAAATGCCGGCAGGGTTGTTTTCTGTGTTTATTCTCGGAAATTTAGCAGGTTATCCGGTTGGAGCAAAACTTCTTTCTCAACTTGTAAAAAACGGTACGATTACAAAAGAAACTGCTAAAAACATGGCAGTATTCTGCTATAATAGCGGACCGGCTTTTGTTATCGGAACAGTAGGAATTGCAGTTTATCAAAGTATAAAAGCGGGAATATACATATACGCATCCTGCCTGATAGCAAATTATATTTTTGCAATAGGATTTTCACTTGTTTTAAAAAAATCATATAAGAAGTTCAAAACGGATAAAGAAAAAATCAAGTTATCATCGGAGGTACTTGTTTCATCTGTTGAATCATCGGGAAAATCAATGTTAATGATCTGCCTGATGGTAACTGCGTTCTCGGTATTCACATCTGTATTAAAAACTACCGGTATTTTCTCTTTTTTCAACCAGCCGCTTATTGAAAAAACCGTCATGGCTTTTATGGAAATAACAAACGTTACTTCATTCACCGGAAACTATACACTGATGCCTCTAATATGTTTTTTAATTTCATTTGGTGGGATATGCGTATTACTGCAAGTCAAGGCAATAGTCAGAGAAAGCTTTAGCCTTAAAACCTTTTTACTAATGAGGTTTCCTGTTTCTCTGGTCGCTTGTTTTGTGAACATTTTTCTCATTAAGATATATCCTCCGTCAATAACTTGTATCAAAACTTATTCTTTTGTGCAAAATAACCTAAAAAGCAGTTTGTTTTCTTGCATTTGTCTGATTTTTATGATTATTATAATATTTTTTCAAAAAAGCACTGGAAATTCCGAAAAAGATATGTTATAATACTTATATAAAAATAAATGAGTAGTAAAATTGGAGGGTACGACTATGAAAAAGAAATATTTTGGAAACGATATTGAACCATCCTGCTCATATTGCACTTTCGGAAATCGTTCAAAAGAAGGAAATAAGGTTTTGTGCGAAAAAACAGGTCTTGTTGACGCTGATTACAGCTGCAAGAAATTTATATATGATCCAATAAAGCGTATTCCTAAAAAACAGCTTGAAATTCCCAACCAGGAAGGCGACGATATTTAAATTTACAAATAAAGGAGCAGTTTTTCTTACTGCTCCTTTCAGTCTGTCAAAAAACCCCTAATCCGCAAGCGGATTAGGGGTAAATCATATATTCAAGCAAAAACAGGCTCAAAAATCATAAAATACAAATAGATATAAATCTCCTTCCACCTATGTATCGCA
>CALWNN010000090.1 GCA_944382845.1 uncultured Clostridia bacterium | reverse complement strand
ATATGTTCTTCTGTCAGAACATTATTATTTGTTTCCTTTTTATAAAACTCTTCGCCGCTTGCATCTATAAATTGTATTTTAGTATCTGTTTTATGTTTTGACAGCACCATTATATTAACGGCAATTGTTGTACCATAGAAAAGATTTGGCGCAAGTGCAATAACTGTTTCCACAAAATTGTTATCTACCAGATACTTTCTGATCTTTTGTTCTACTCCTCCACGATAAAATATGCCCGGAAAGCATACAATTGCCGCCCGCCCCCCTGCTGGATAGATAATTCAGCGAATGAAGGATAAAGGCAAAATCAGCTTTTGATTTAGGGGCCAGTACGCCCGCCGGTGCAAAACGTTCGTCATTAATAAGAGTGGGATCGTCGCTGCCGATCCAATTGATCGAATATGGCGGATTTGACACAATCGCATCAAAAGGTTTTTTGCCTGTAGCAGCAATGATCCCGATCCTGCCGCCGGATCTACTAATTTGAGGTATTTGATACAATCACATTTTCTCATTTTGGAAATGAACACCTTTGAACACCCTCTGTTTTAACTTGTTAGTCTAAAAAATAGCTTGCCACTTCATCATAATCCTTCAAGATCTCATCATCTGAAACTCCCATATATCTTGCCAATGATATGGAGCCTTCAAATGCTTTTTTAAAATCTGGATCAAATGATGCCGATACCAGTTCAGTAAATTCCACGAAACAACGATTTAGCTGTTCAATATAGAGATGATATTCAGCAGAAAGCTTTTGGTCATAATCATTTATTTCATCCAAATACTTATTGAATAAATCCCTTTCCTTTTTGGACAGACTATCTTTCCCAATCTGGTAGAACATTGATCCCACGGCATTTCCGATAACAGCTCCTACAATAGGAATCGGAATGAGGACTTGTCCCGCAAATGATGACAAAGCGCTGACTGCTGCATCCAGGCAAAGCATTTCTGAGTTCTCAATAAACTGTACCTCGTTTATTACACCATTTCTCAACAAATACGCCTGTTCCGCTACGCCAAAGGATGCTGTAGTAATTGCGCTGGCGACAAAGGCAGGTGTGGCTGTATAGTTCGTAAGACCATAAATACTTATACCACGGATTCCTCCTTTAATAGTCCCTTTGGCTGATTCGCCAGAGATCTCCAACCAATCCTTCTGTTCAAAATCCTTAATTCTTTTGCCAGATTTGCGTTTGCGAATAACAGATACAGTAAAAGTGGTTAACCCTTCAGTTACGGCAGCAACACCAGCCACTTTTATCCCCTCCGACATGGTGGGCTTGCTGTCCTGATATGCTGATTCCCTTTTCTTACGATCTATTTCCTGTAAATGTTTTTTTTCAATATCGATGGTGTCAGTAATTCTTCCCTGTTGTACTTCACTATATTCGAGTATCGCTGGCTCTAACTTATCTGGAGCAATATTATTGCTTTCAAAAAAGTCATGCACTTCTTGCCATTGACGACGTGAAAGTTCTCCTGTTGATGTAGGAAGCTTATTGGCGTCATCTGCTGACATCCTTAAATACGCCATTACCTTATCGTAATGATCTTTAGGAATTTGGTATTTGTGCCCATCGTTCAGATATTGAGGATAATTATGTAAATGCTCGGCAACTGCTCTTAATGATAAGTGTCCGCCTGACTGCACAAACTTCTGCTGTATTTTCTCAGAACCGCGCAGGAAGTCATCTGGACCATTATCATTGATCCAGACATAATCCTCAGCTTTTCCAATAATCTGTTTACGAGCATTGCCTATGCCGCATTCTGCAATTTCTGCAATAAATCCATGCATGCCCTTTTCTCCGCCACGATTCCGGAGAATAATATTATTTTTGATGGTAGCAAACGCTGTATCAAGTGTTTTTATAGCGGTCTCAAGATTTTCATTTTGTTTTACAAGGGCTTCTGACAATCTGTCTAATCGAACCTGATTAAGATAATTAATCCATGCGCCAACAGCCTGCTCTTGACTGCTTTTAAGAATTTTCTCTGTTTCCATAATGCTCACCTTTATTCACTATTGCGCCCAAGCGAAACAGAAAGCGCTTTTGTATTATTCACCAAGGTTCCTAACTGCATTTGAAGTTCTTTTGATATAGACATAAAATCGCATCCATATACCACAAGGCATTTATCATATTGCTGTCCTAAACTGCCACGTAATGCAATTACCTCTTCCAACATCTTCTCTATTTTCGCTGATACTGTTTTGACATTTGCAGTATTATTTTTCACATTTTCTATTTCTTCTTTTTTCTTTTTCCCCAGTTTAAACTTGTTTAAGCTAAAAAGTACAATCGAAGAAAGAAGAGTTACACCTGCAACTCCCCATCCAACTGGCCCTGCCAGAGCCAGAAAAGCATGTCCAGCCGCCATGCCTCCGCCGCCAGCTGCCAACGCACCCCCACCAAGCCAAGCAAGAGCAGCATTCGTGGCGGCAGCACCCGACAACGCCGATATGGCTGTACCTGTTGATGCTGTTCCGAATGTTGTAGCCACCCACATTGCTACAGTTGGTGCCACGCTGACAATAGCCGCTCCTGCAGCAACTCCGGCACTTGCTCCAAGAGCAGACTTCTTAGCGGCTTCTAATTCCATTTTTGCGAATTCACAGGCTTCCGTAAATGTTTCTCGGTGAGTTTTTATTTCAGCTATTTTCGCATCAAATGCTTTTGGGCGATTTGCAATACTGTTTATAAGATTCTCAATATTAACAATCATGTCCACGGCACGCATTCGCTCGGTATAAAGTGTTGTGCCGTTATCGTTCATAATCGTATAGGCATCATTATATTGATCTACAGCCATTTGCAGAGCATCATCCAACTTGATTTTTTCTTCGCCTTTTTTCTTCTTTTCCGGTTTACCCTTCTTATCGGCCTTTACTATTTCTGTATCATTATCGTGCCTTTGCAAAAGCCTTTCTTTATTTGTTTTAACTATCTCGCCCGCTGTTTCTTTTACTGAAATTGCTGCGCCTGATGTACCACTTTTTACCTTTTCCGCAAAACCACCTATATTTGTTTTAACTGTGTTCGCCATTTTCGAAAATTCTGGCTTCTCCATCCTTATTCCTCCCGCTTGACATAAGTCAATTCCACATCATACCCCAGCGACTCCATGATCTGAACAAAAGTCTTATTCAGCACCTTATCACCGCTGTTTACAATCCGGCTCACGTACGGAGCAGACGTTCCGATTTCTTCCGCAATCTTAGACTGCGGCTTATTCTGTTCGATACATTTTATCTTTACGTCCAATTCGATATTGTTTCTTAGCATATTCTCTTTCTCCCGAAAATGCGTTCACTTGTTTCACTAATCAGATAAGGTATTATATCATACCGCAGACTACGTCCGCAACCTAACCAAAAAAATCAAAACCACCCTTAGTAACAGTTCAGCCGGAAGGCTGAACTGTTACGGATAAACTTATAAATGGTTATTCTCAGTCTGCGCCAAATAATGCTGTTTGTTGTCACCACATATTTTGGATAATGATCCGGTATTTCCATCAGGTTGCCGATTTCCCGGTCTGAGTTCTCCGGTAACCGGGCACAGACCAGAACATAAATCTTCTCATCCCGCCGGATAGCAATGAAATCAATTTCTTTTGCAGCATTTTTTCCTATATAAACCTGATATCCACGGCGTTTCATTTCCAGAAACACTAGGTTCTCCAATACGCCGTC
>CALWNN010000089.1 GCA_944382845.1 uncultured Clostridia bacterium | reverse complement strand
TTCCTTTGGTACTAGTTCTTCTATACTTACAAACTCAAGTTGATTTCTTTCTTTTTTATCCTTTTGCAGCATTTTTATCACCCTTTTCATTATACCATATTTGACTCAAAAAAGCCACCCTTTCGGGCGACTTTTTCGACAGACTGCGACGGACCTTTTATATAAGGTCCGTCTTTTTGTTTGTTCTGACAGGTAAAGGATTCGACAACTTTATCGTTTGAAAGGCTGTATAATTTATTATACAAGCTAAAGACAAGGAGGTCATTTCTTGAGAATAATTTACATAGATGTTCTTGTTATAACTAATTTTATCGTATCTTTGTTTTTGCTTTTTGTTGTGAAAAAAATATCACACAGTGCAAGTTCAAATTTAAGAATGATATTTTCAGGTTTCGTTTTAAGTTCAGCTTCATTTTTGATTCTTTTTGATAATAATAGCTTTACAGACGAGTTGTTACTGCTACTCGTAAAACTGATTATCTCAGCCTTCGGACTTTCAATCTGCTTCAAAACAAAAAGTCCTAAAAGAATTCTAAAATATCTGTTGTTTTACATAGTGATAAATACATTCTTTACCGGTATATGCACTATTCTTTGGAATTTGACTAAAGGAAATGTTATTTATGTAAATAACGGAGCGGTTTATTTTGATGTAAGCATATTTGAGCTTGTGATTTTTACCATTACAGCATATATAATATTATCAGTTTCTGAATTTATAAAAAATAGATATAACGATAAGAATACCGCATATAAGGCTGAGTTTGAAATAAGCGGAAAAAAATTTAAGCTTAATGCTATTTCCGATACAGGAAACAGACTGATTGACGTTTTTTATTTAAAACCGGTCTGCGTTTGCTATAGTGATAAAATATGGAATGAGCTTTCTCTTGAAAATGAAGATAATATTTTAAAATACAAGCTTCATCCTCTGACTCTTTCAACCGTAAACGGTACAACTGTTATTTATACCACAAGACCTTCCGAAATTGTTGTAAGTTACGAAAATAAAATGAAAAAAGCCGACGTATGCATCGGCTTTCTTCCATCAAAGGATAAGGCGGAGAGATGTTTATTTGACCCAAAAATTCTTTTATAAGGAGACAGTAATAATATGATATTTAAAAAATTGATTTTAAGAATAAAGCTTTTTTTGCTTGGCAAAACAAACACTATCGACTATATAAACGGATCAGACACTCTTCCGCCTCCTTTATCAAAAGAAGAAGAGAAAATGGCGTTTGAACTTCTTTCCAAAGGTGATAAAAAGGGAAGAGAGCTACTCATCATACATAATTTAAGGCTTGTGGTTTATATTGCAAAAAAATTTGAATCGACCGGAATAGGACTTGAAGATCTTGTTTCCATCGGAACGATAGGACTTATTAAAGCCGTCAAAACATTCTGTCCTGAAAAAAATATCAAGCTGGCTACTTATGCTTCAAGATGTATAGAAAACGAGATATTAATGTATATGAGAAAAACTTCCCAGCATAAAAATGAGATTTCAATTGACGAGCCTCTTAATTTTGATTCTGAAGGAAATGAACTTCTCCTTTCTGATATTCTTGGGACCGACAGTGATACGGTCAATAGAAAAATCGAAAGCGAGGTTGAAAAAAGCTTACTGTTAGAACAGATAGATAAGCTTTCTCCAAGGGAAAAGCAGATAATGCAGATGCGATTCGGACTTGGAAAATACAAAAAGGAAATGACGCAGAAGCAAGTAGCAGATATCGTAGGGATATCTCAGTCATATATTTCAAGGCTTGAAAAAAGAATTATTAAAAACCTAAGAGAAAACCTTGAAAAAATCTGCTGAGTTTAAATGCTTCCCTTTATCCTGTCAAGCGCTCCTTTTTCGAGACGTGATACCTGTGCCTGAGAAATTCCTATCTCCTTAGCCACTTCTACTTGCGTTTTTCCCTGAAAAAAACGTAAATTTAATATAGTCTTTTCCCTTGGAAGCAATGATGAAATAGCTTCCTTTATAGACAGTTCCTCCAGCCATGATATATCATCGTTTTTGTCGCCAACCTGATCAAGAACGTAAAGAGTGTCGCCGCTGTCGGAAAATACAGGCTCGTAAAGGGAAATAGGATCGCTTATCGATTCAAGAGCGGTTACCACCTCGCTGCGCTTGATTCCAATTTCTTCAGCTATTTCTTCAACTGTCGGCTCTTTCTGATTTCTGATAGTCAAAGCTTCCTTTGCCTGCATAGCTTTGTACGCAACATCCTTTACAGATCGACTTACTTTTATGGCTGAATTATCTCTCAGATAACGTCTTACTTCTCCCATTATCATTGGAACGGCATATGTGCTGAATTTGACGTCAAGATTAGTATCAAAATTGTCTACTGCTTTTACAAGTCCAATAACGCCGACTTGAAAAATATCATCGAAACTGTCGCAGCGGTTGGAAAAACGCTGGATAACGCTTAATACAAGCCTGAGATTTCCCGTTATAAGCTTTTCCCTTGCTTTTTTGTCACCGCTGTGCGCAAGCCTGAGAAGTTCCATTTTTTCTTTTTCTTTTAAAACCTTTAATTCCGAGGTTTTTACTCCGCTTATTTCAACTTTGTTGTACTGCATAATTCTCTCCGGATTTTAATTTCTTATTGAAATTATGGACAATGGAAATTAAATTATACAGCATTATTTCAATGTATATTTTGCCAAGAAAAAAGTCTTGACAATGGGAATGTTATGTGTTAAACTTATTAAAGTTAATCATAAATGGCTATGACGGGAACAAGTAGCTGTGAATATCTGTTTTGAAGAGAGCTTTCGGTTGGTGTGAGAAAGAAAACAGACCACGGTGAATACATCTTTTGAGCCGACTTTTTGAAAATAAGAGTAGGGAAGTCCGTTTGCACACGTTACAGTGCCAATGAGGCAGACATTTTGTCTGTAAATTGAGGTGGTACCACGGTTTAACAAAGGTTAATTCGTCCTCTGACAAGCTTTGCTTGCCGGAGGTTTTTTGTTTTTTAAAACAGGGGGTACTTGCTAAGTTCAGCGCAGTCTTTTTTGAAGTGTGAAACTGCTTTGGTGATGATAGTATTTATGCTTCTCTCTTTATTTTGTTGATAGTCTATATCCGATTCGCCGATGTCCCCCTGCCGAGTATTCGGCAGGTTTGCCTCTAATAAGTAGGAGGCGGGTTCAATTCAGTCTTTCGGTGAGGGCTATTAGGAATCCCATACTGAACCCCCTGAGGAGCAAACTCTAAACGATGACAAGTCATTGTTAATGACAAGTTACAATCGTTGCAGGGTCATTAAGCAACAGCTTTGAAGGAAATATAATTTTTTAGTATTAGTAACGTGAAAGGACGTGATATCCGTGAAATCAGTTTTTGATTTCATCGTTTATGATTAGTATTAATATTTTCGGCTGAGATTAAGCTTAGAATATATATTTTGGAAGTAAAATTGAATTAACGGAGGAATTTAAAGTGACAGTATTTGAAGAACTTAAAAGAAGAGGACTTTTGGCTCAGCTTACTAACGAAGAAGAAATAAGTAAAATGATAAATGAAGGAAAGGCAACTTTCTATATTGGATTTGATCCTACAGCTGACAGCCTTCATGTAGGTCATTTTATGGCACTCTGCCTTATGAAGCGTCTGCAAATGGCAGGGAATAAGCCTATCGCTCTTTTAGGCGGCGGAACAGGTATGATAGGCGACCCTTCAGGTAAGTCTGATATGAGAAAAATGCTTACTCCCGAAACTATACAGCACAATGTAGAATGTTTCAAAAAGCAGATGAGCAGATTTATTGATTTTTCAGATGGAAAAGCTCTTGTTGTAAACAATGCCGATTGGCTTCTTGACCTGAAATATGTTGATGTTCTGAGGGAAGTAGGCGCTTGTTTCTCAGTAAATAAAATGCTTACTTTTGAATGTTATAAGCAAAGAATGGAACGTGGTCTTACTTTTCTTGAATTTAACTACATGATAATGCAGTCGTATGACTTTTATAAGCTTTTTCAGGAGTACGGTTGCAATATGCAGTTCGGCGGCGATGATCAGTGGGCAAATATGCTTGGAGGTACTGAACTTATCCGTAAAAAACTTGGTAAGGATGCGCACGCAATGACGATTACCCTTCTTCTTAACTCTGAAGGGAAGAAAATGGGTAAAACCGAAAAGGGTGCGGTTTGGCTTGACGCTGAAAAAACATCTCCATACGAATTTTATCAGTACTGGAGAAACGTTTCGGACAGCGATGTTATAAAATGCCTTAAAATGCTTACTTTTGTTCCTATCGAAGAGATCGAAGAAATGGAAAAAACAATGGAAGGGGCTCAGTTCAATAAGGCTAAGGAGCTTCTTGCGTACGAACTTACCAAGCTTGTTCACGGTGAGGAAGAGGCAAAAAAAGCTGATGAAACTGCAAAGGCTGTGTTTGGTGGAAAGGGAAATTCCAACGATATGCCTACAACAGAAATTACTTCATCTGATCTTGACGATGGAAAAATCAATATTCTCGAGTTAATGATGAAAGCTTCTCTTATTCCGTCAAAGTCTGAGGGAAGAAGGCTTGTCGTTCAGGGCGGAGTTTCAGTTGATGATGTTAAAATAACCGATCCAAACGCATTTATTGAAATTACTGATTTTGTTGTGATAAAAAAAGGCAAGAAGGTTTTCCATAAGGTAATTTTGAAATGATTAAACTTTGAAGAAGATCTGTTTGCTCTGCTTCAAAAATAGTTAGACAAAATTTTAAAATAACTTGTGCAAAGTGACTAAGATGAATCTTGGTCACTTTTGTTATGCTGATATCTACTTAAATCTGGTTATTGTTTCTGTAATCATGATCTTTAATCCATCTGCATACCTCTTGTATGCTTTTCTTTTGAATATGAAAATGCCCCCTTTTATTAGACAATGCGGTATATAAAATATAAATATACCAAAATTGAAACTAACAAAAGGGGGTCACATAAGCATACGCTTTGTTTTTGTTTACTGATTCTTTGGAAGCTGACCGTGAGCCTCAAGAAGTGAATGTATCTTTACGCTTGGGTCTATAATTTCTGAAATTGAAAGGTCATGGTTTAATGAAGCAATAAAGTATGCAATGTACTTTGATACATCAACCTCATTGAACCATGGACGGCTTAACAGCTCCGGAGTGCGGTATGTGAGGTTTGTGCCGAATACTCCGTCGATCTTGCCTTCTTTATATGCTTTGTCAAATGTATCAAGTCCGTTTGTGAAGATAGCATAAGTCGCATATGCAAAAATTCTCTTTGCATTTCTCTTTTTAAGCTCAACGGCAATGTCAAGCATTGATTCGCCTGAAGAAATAATATCGTCAGCTATGAAAACGTCCTTGCCTTCAACTGAGTTGCCAAGGTACTCATGAGCCACAATAGGATTTCTTCCGTTTACAATAGTAGAGTAATCTCTTCTCTTGTAAAACATTCCAAGATTTACCCCGAGAACAGAAGCATAATACATATTTCTATTTATAGCTCCTTCATCGGGAGAAATAACCATGAAATGATCCTTGTCAATAATAATATCGGGAACGTTTTTGAAAATGGATTTCAAAACCTGATAAGAAGGGATGATGTTGTCAAAGCCCATAAGTGGAACAGCGTTCTGAACTCTTGGATCGTGAGCGTCAAAAGTAACAATATTTGAAACTCCCATTGCTTCAAGTTCCTGAAGAGCAACAGCACAGTCGAGTGATTCACGGTAGCTTCTTCTGTGCTGACGACCGCCGTAAAGCATAGGCATGATAACGTTAATCCTGTTTGCCTTTCCACCTGCCGCCTGAATAATTCTTTTAAGATCCTGATAGTGGTCGTCTGGAGACATAGCATTCTCTTTGCCGAACATTGTGTATGTGCAGTTGTAATTTCCTGTGTCAACAATAATAAAGAGGTCTTTTCCTCTCACGGTGGATTTTATAATACCTTTTCCATCGCCTGAAGCAAATCTCGGACAGCCAACGTCTATAAGATAGCTGTCAACATTGTCAGTGCCTGCCTGTGTGCCCCATGAAACAAGATACTTGTCGATTTTAGCGGCAAGTTCCTGAGTGCCGTTCATTGCGATAAAGCCAAGGGGGGCAACTCTTGTCTGAGGGTTAAACAGAATTTTGCTTTTGCTTTCCATAACCATAAAAAAAACCTCACTTATTAAATTTTGTAGGACCTATTTAATAAACGTTCCCGATCGCACCGTTTATGTTCTGCATAAACGGACGCAATACAACAATTACATTATAACTTAATTTTAATCTTATTACAATAGCTTTCTTAAAACTTTAATCTTTTTCACAAAAATCAAGTAATTAATTCTGTCTTTTTACGGATTTTTTACAAACCAAGTCGGTTGGAAATCGTTTACCTGAAATAATATTTCAAACGGTTGAAATTTTTACTTGTATATGATATAATAATTTGTATGATTATTATGCTTTATGCTGTTCTATGTAATCTGTTGTAACTGCCCTATAACGGATTATCATGTCATTTTGCATTGGGTAGAATAATTATTGAAAGCTTTTGTGATTTTATATGTAAAACATAAATTTCTCCTGTCTGGCATAGATTTTACTAAAAAGAATTTGCAGAATGTGCATAAGGAGAGGAGAATTTATGTCCAAAGCAAAAATAGCTGCCACTCTTGCAGTTATGGCAGTTTATCTTGTTGTATTTCTTGTAGCCGATAATATGAGTTTTCAGGTGTTTGACGATAGTCTGCCTGCTTCTGCTTCTGTAACAGCGAAAAGAGAGCTTCCATGTATAATTCTTGACGCAGGTCACGGAGGTGCGGACGGAGGTTGCGTTTCATATAATGGTGTTCCGGAAAAGGGAATAAACCTTAATATAACTCTTTATTTAAAGTCAATGCTTGAGGCATACGGTTATGAAGTATTAATAACAAGAGAAACAGATACCTCGATCCACGATGAGGGAGTTATCGGGCTTGGCAACCAGAAAAAATCTGATATGAAAAACCGCCTTGATTTGTTCAATTCAAGAGAAAATGCAATCTGTCTTTCGATTCATCAGAACCAGTTTACCGATCCTCAGTACGGGGGCGCACAGATGTTTTATTCCGAAACTAACCCGGAAAGCGAAGCGCTTGCCGCTGCATTAAGGCAGGAATTCATCGATGATCTTCAGCCCGAAAATAACAGGGAGATTAAGCTTTCTGGAAGTGAGCTTTATTTAATTTATTATTGTGAAAACCCGTCTGTTATGGTCGAGTGCGGATTTTTATCAAATCCTGAGGAGGCTCAACGCTTGCAGACTGATGAATATCAAAAAAAAGTTGCGTTTACTATATTTGCGGGAATTAATAATTACTGCGGTGCAGTTTAAAATAAAAGGAAGTCAAAAATATGTATAAACTTAATATTGTCCTTGTTGAACCTCAGATACCACAAAATACCGGGAATATTTCAAGGACCTGCGCTGTGACAGGCGCAGTCCTTCACCTTATAAAGCCTTATGGATTTGAAATTTCCGACAAGCATTTAAAAAGGGCAGGACTTGACTATTGGAATAAACTTAAAATTTTTGAATATGAAAGCCTTGATGAATTTTTTGAGAAAAACAGCGGACCGTATTATTACTTTACAACTAAAGGCGAAAATACCTACAGCGATGTCAATTATGAAAACGGCTGTTATCTTGTTTTCGGAAGGGAAGACAAAGGACTGAGCGAAAAGCTTTTGTCTGAAAACAGAAAAAGCTGCGTGAGAGTTCCTATGAGGAATAACCTGAGAAGCCTTAATCTTTCAAATACCGTAGCCATAGGCTGTTATGAGGTCCTCAGACAGTGGGGGTTTCCTGACCTTGACCGTGAAGGAAAGCTTACTCAGTATGAATGGAAATAATCTGCATTGTGCGGATACACAAAATAAAAAATAAGGAAGGTACAAAATATGCCGAAAATCAAAATAATGACAGACTCAGCAAGTGATATAACATATGAGCAGGAAAAGGAATATGATATCAAGGTGATGAATTTCAAGCTTGCTGTCGGTGACAAAAGTTATGTTTCAAGAGAGGATTTCGACAATGAGAAATTCTATGAAATTCTTGATAACTTTGATGGGATTCCCGTTACATCTCAGATAACAATTTTTGAATATACGGAACAATTTGAAAAATACTATTCCGAAGGCTATACTGATATCATCAACGTTACAATTAATGCAAACGGTTCCGCTACTTTTTCAAACGCAGTTTTAGCTGCCGAGCAATTTTACGAGGAACACCCGGATGCTAAGGACAAATTTCACATTTATAATATTGACAGCGCAAATTATACGGGAGCTTATGGATATCCGATTTGTCAGGCGGCAGTAAAGATCCAGAAAGGTGCAACTGCAAAGGAAGCTGTGGATTTCATAAATGACTGGATTTCTAAGGTGGTTATTTATTTTGCTCCGTATAGCCTTAAATATGCCAAAAAATCAGGAAGAATACCATCTGCTGCGGCTTTTGTCGGTGAAGTTTTAGGACTTAAACCGATAATGCGGATTTGCGAAGGAGAAATTAAAACTGCTGACAAGGTAAGAGGGGATAAGGCTGTTGTCCCTAAGATAGAACAACTTACCATGGAGGAAATTATACCTCAGACCCCATACTGTATTGTTTACGGCAGCGATGAGTCAGTTAAAGATGATATGGTAAAGGCAATGACAAAAAGACTTGGGTATCCCCCGGATGATTGTTTTCAGATAGGCGCTGCGATTTCAATAAATGCAGGTCCGAAAGTAACGGGCGTTATTTTTAAATCAAAAAAGAGATAAGCAAGTCGCCGATGTCCCCTTGTCGAGTGTTCGGCAGGGTCAATTCAGTCTTTCGGTGGGGTTATTGGGAATCCTATACCGAAATTCCTGAGTAGCAATCTGTGATGAGTTTCTTTTTGTCGCAATCGTGATTAAGCCTGTCTGCTGATAAGCAGACGACTATGCTGATAAGCAGACGACTATGCTGATAAGCAGACATCATTATCACGCTTTGCTCCGATTTAAATAAATACTTGCAGTATGAAAATTTTTTGTAAAAGCACTTGAAATTTTTCTCTGTATGTTATAAAATATATAATGTGAGTTGTTAAGATTCTGACAGCTTCATAACGTAAATAACGGAGCTAAGCTTACTTTGCTCCGAAATCAAATATTAATAAGAGAGGATGTCTATATTATGGCAGGTTTAAACAAAGTTACTGTTGACGACATTAATGTAAAGGGCAAAAAGGTTCTTGTAAGAGTTGACTTTAACGTTCCGCTTAAGGACGGAAAGATCACTAACGACAACAGAATTACCGCTGCTCTTCCCACAATCAACAAGCTGGTAGCAGACGGGGGAAAGGTTGTTCTTTGCTCACATCTTGGAAAACCGAAGAACGGTCCTGAGGATAAGTTTTCACTCAAGCCCGCAGCTGACAGACTTGCTGAACTTGTTTCCGCAAAGGTAACATTTGCAAAGGATGATACAGTTGTTGGTGAAAACGCTAAGAAAGCTGTTGCTGAAATGAACGAAGGAGAAATTGTTGTTCTTGAAAACACCAGATTCAGAGGCGCTGAGGAAACAAAGAACGGCGAAGAGTTTGCTAAAGAACTTGCTGATCTTGTAGATGATGAGGTATTTGTTATGGACGCTTTCGGAAGCGCTCATAGAGCTCATGCTTCAACTGCAGGCGTTGCAAAGTTTGTCAAGGAAACTGCTGTAGGATATCTTATGCAGAAGGAAATAAACTTCCTCGGAAATGCAGTTGAAGACCCTGTAAGACCATTTGTTGCTATTCTCGGAGGCGCTAAGGTCGCAGACAAGCTCAATGTTATAAATAATCTTATTGAAAAGTGTGATACACTTATTATTGGCGGCGGAATGGCATACACATTCCTCAAGGCTCAGGGCAAGGAAGTTGGTACTTCACTTGTAGACGATACAAAGATAGACTACTGTAAGGAAATGATTGAAAAGGCTGCTAAAGAAGGAAAGACTCTTCTTCTTCCTGTTGATACAACTGTTGCAGCTTCATTCCCTGACCCTATTGATGCTCCTATCGAAGTAGAAGTTATGGATTCAATTCCTGCCGATAAGATGGGACTCGATATCGGAACCAAAACTGCTGAAATGTATGCAGAGGCTGTAAAGAGCGCTAAGACAGTTGTATGGAACGGACCTATGGGCGTTTTTGAAAATCCTGTACTTGCAAAGGGAACTATCGCTGTTGCTAAGAGCCTTGCAGAAACAGACGCTACAACTATCATCGGCGGAGGAGATTCGGCTGCCGCTGTAATAAGCCTTGGATTTGCTGATAAGATGAGCCATATCTCAACAGGCGGAGGAGCTTCTCTTGAATACCTTGAAGGTAAGGTTCTTCCCGGAATCGACGTTATTGCTGATAAGTAATTTTTTGCAAAAAAGGGCAGACAGAAATGTCTGCTCTTTGTTTGATTAACGGAGCCGTGGATTAAGGATATGATAAATGCTATACTGCGTTTAGCCGTCTGCTTTGTGGGTAGTGTGTATAACAACAAGCATTGATAGCTACAGAACTGTAAAAGTGTGCTATTATGCTGATAACCAATATGAGGTTTTCCTCGAGAACAAAAGCCTTATTTTAATGATGGAGATGACGCCGACACTTTAGAGGTGCTTGTCACAGCCACAGATTTGATTCTTTTCGGATTTGCAACGGCGGCAGTGTTTTATCCCTTGATTTTGGTTAATATTTGACAAAACACTTTATCTGTAGTATAATTATCGTGTTTGATATAATTTAAATTTTAAAGGAGTTTTAAACTATGAAAAAAGACGTCAGAAAGGCTATTATCGCCGGAAACTGGAAAATGAACAAGACAAGACCTGAGGCTCGTGAGCTTCTTGAAGCAATCAAGCCGCTTGTTGCAAATGCTGAAGGTAATGTTGAAGTTATCGCTTGCGTGCCTTTTACGAACCTTGAAACTGCTGTAAATACAACCGCCGGCTCAAACGTTAAGGTTGGAGCTGAAAACGTTCATTTTGAAAAAAGCGGCGCATTTACCGGAGAAATTTCCGCTGATATGCTGATTGAACTTGGTGTTGAATACGTCGTTATCGGACATAGTGAAAGAAGACAGTACTTCGGTGAAACTGATGAAACTGTAAATAAGAGAACAAAGGCTGCTCTTGCTGCCGGACTCAAGCCTATAGTTTGCGTTGGTGAGCTTCTCTGGGAAAGAGAGTGTAATATCACTGAGGAAGTTATTGCAAGACAGATAAAGCTTGATCTTTTTGACGTTTCCGCTGAGGACGTTAAGAAGACAGTTATCGCTTACGAGCCTGTGTGGGCGATCGGAACAGGTAAGACCGCAACGGCAGATCAGGCTGAAGAAGTTTGCGCATTTATCAGAGCTACACTTGCTAAGATCTATGACGAAGAGACCGCTCAGGCAGTTACTATCCAGTACGGAGGCTCAATGAACGCTAAAAACTGCGCAGAACTCCTTGCAAAGGAAAATGTTGACGGAGGACTTATCGGCGGAGCTTCACTTAAAGCTGAGGACTTCAATACTATCGTTCAGGCTGCCGTAAACGGTTAATTATTAAAACTTAATTTTACTGCAATAGGAAAGGAAAATCAATTTATGTCAACTAAAAAACCTGTTGTTCTTGTTGTAATGGACGGCGTTGGAATTTCTAAATCGGGAATCGGAGATGCTGTAACAGAAGCAAATACGCCTACTCTTGATATGCTTATTAAAGAATACCCTCATACTTCTCTTAAGGCTCACGGCGATGCTGTGGGACTTCCAAGCGACGATGATATGGGTAATTCAGAAGTAGGTCACAATGCTTTGGGCTGCGGACAGATATATTCTCAGGGTGCAAAGCTTGTAAACGAATCTATTGAAAGCGGAAAAATGTTCGGTTCGCAAACTTGGAAGCAGCTTGTTGCCAACTGCCTTGAAAATAAGTCCACAATGCACTTTATCGGACTTCTTTCAGACGGTAACGTTCATTCTAATATCGCACATCTTAAAATAATGATAAAAAGGGCAAAGGAAGAGGGAATTGCAAAGGTAAGGTGTCACATCCTTCTTGATGGAAGAGATGTTCCGGCCACCTCCGGTATGACTTATATCGAGGATCTTGAAAACTGCCTTGCTTCACTTAACGATGAAAGCTTTGACGGAAAGATCGCTTCCGGCGGAGGAAGAATGAAGATAACCATGGACAGATATCAGGCTGACTGGAACATGGTAAAAATGGGTTGGGATACTCATGTAAGAGGGGAAGGCAGACAGTTTGCCAGCGCTGCCGAAGCTTACACAACTCTCCGTGAAGAAACCGGCGCAATAGATCAGGACCTTCCTCCGTTCGTTATTGCTGAAAATGGCGAACCTGTAGGAAGGATCTGCGATAATGACAGCGTTATTCTCTTTAACTTCAGAGGAGACCGTGCAATCGAACTTTCGATGGCTTTTGACGATCCTGATTTTAACGCATTTGATAAGTCGGGCTACAACCCAAAGGTTATGTATGCGGGTATGCTCCAGTACGATGGAGATCTTAACCTTCCTAAGAACTACCTTGTTAATCCTCCGGAAATTACAAACACCCTTTCCGAGGTACTTGTTAAGGCGGGACTTAACTCATACGCTGTTTCTGAAACACAGAAGTTTGGTCATGTAACTTATTTCTGGAATGGAAACAAGTCTGAAAAATTTTCCGAAGAATTGGAAACATGGAAGGAGATTCCTTCTGATAAGGTATCTTTCGATCAGCGTCCTTGGATGAAGTCTGCTGAGGTAACAGATGACCTTATTGAAGCTATAAAGAGCGAAAAGTATGACTTTTTAAGATGTAACTATCCTAACGGCGATATGGTTGGCCATACAGGAAATATGGACGCAACGATTATAGGAGTTGAGGCTGTTGACCTTGCACTTGCAAGACTTCTTAAGGTTGCAGAGGAATTTAACTGTACTGTTCTTATAACTGCTGACCATGGAAATGCAGATGAAATGCTCGAAAAGAACAAGAAGGGTAACATACAGGTTAGAACAGCACATTCTTTAAACAGAGTTCCGTTTATTATCTGGGACAAAGAAACAAGACATGAAATTATTGATGCTGACAGCACAAAATATGGTCTTGCAAACGTTGCTCCTACGGTTGTAAAGCTTCTTGGACTTGAAGCGCCCGATTGCTGGGAAGCCTCAATGATCTGATTGAATTTCTCCGGACAGGCTTTGTCTTGAGAGCCTGTCCGTTTTTTATATTCTTATAGTGTAAAGCTATTGTATTGGAAAGGTAATGACCGTGAAAAAAATTTTTTATTGGCCGGCTGTTATTTTATCAGCTGTTGCGCTTTCGGGATATTTCCTTGTGGGAAGCTACATATTTGAGCTTAAACCTACAGGCGAGGTTTTTGATACGTTTAACGGTGCGACTTCACTTACGCCGTTTATTTATGTTGACCCTGTATACAGCGTTATTGGAGTTGCTATCGAGTGTGCAGGATTGTTTTTGTACTGTACAAGCATGGGTATACTTATAAAATTCTGCAAGTTAAACCTGTCTTGTGCTGCAAAGATTGTTTCAGTTTCTGTTTTTGCGTTGGTCTATCTTTTGGCTTGCTGTTACCTCTTTTTCGACAATTTCACAGTGATCATGGTTAGGATTGATATGTTCGCCGTAAAAGAGATATGGGCAAACGCAGTTAATTTTCTTATGTGTATCTCATCTGCAATACTTGGCTTTTGCTCAATGTATAAATTTAAAAACGAATCCAACTATAAGATATATGTATAACAAATAGCGTCGGATATCCGGCGCTTTTTGTTCCGAGATTATGACAAAAAAAGCGGCTGCTTCCGTGAGGAAACAGCCATCAAGCATAAATTATAGGGGAGAAGCTGATAGATATTTCTATCAGATATATATGAGGCTTGGGGTAAAAGCCATCATATCAATGTAAAGAAATGAAACTTAAAAAGATTCCCGGAAAAAACATTTGAAACATTTTGATGTTTCAATTTCTTTCCTTTGACATTTATAATGATACCGTATTATTGTGTTTGTTGTGTGATATCTAATTGAAAATTAAAAATAATAATATGAAAATAAATCAAAAAAAACACCAAATATATTGAAATATTAAGATAAATATGATAATATATAACCAAGTCGCCGATGTCCCCCTGACGAGTTTTCGGCAGACCTGCCTACTTATAGGAGGCGGGTTTAATTTGGTCTGTCAGTGGGGGGTTATTAGGAAATCCCATACTGAATTCCCTGAGGAGCAAACTGCGACGAGTTACTTTTCGTCGCAGCGTGATTAAGCAATATTTCTGAAAGAGATGTAATTATCAACGCTTTGCTCCGATTTAAACCATGCTTTTTCAGAAAGGAGCTTTTAAATGCCAAGATTTTTTGTCGACGAAAAACCAATTGACATTGCAATTATAACAGGAAGCGACGCTTTTCATATAGGTCGGTCTCTCAGAATGAAAAGTGGAGATGAGATAACTCTCTGCCATAACGGAACAGACTATTTCGGAGTTATTCTGAAAATTACCGACACCCAAGTATTTGTAGAAATAAAATATTCTGCTCCCTGTGAAAGCGAGCCTGATGTAAATGTTATTCTTTATCAGGCACTACCTAAAATGGATAAACTTGAATTTATAACTCAAAAAGCGGTTGAACTTGGAGTAAGTAAGATAGTTCCCGTACTTACTGCAAGATGCATATCACGACCTGATCCCAAAACTTCGGATAGAAAGATATCAAGATTAAAGAAAATTTCTGAAAGTGCAGCAAAGCAAAGCGGTCGTGGAATTATTCCAGAGGTAAGTGGAATAATAACTGTTAGTCAGGCAGCGATTGAGCTGGGCAAGTGTGACGTTCCTATAATATGTTACGAAAAGGGTGGTATCAACCTTGCAGATACCGGACTTTCAAAAGGAAAATCCATTGGTGTTTTTATAGGAAGCGAAGGGGGATTTGAAAAGGAAGAGGTCGAAGAGTGTATTAAAAACGGAGCAGTGGCTGTTTCTCTCGGGAAAAGAATACTCAGATGCGAGACTGCACCTCTTGCTGCACTGAGCATTATTATGAATATTACAGGCAATATGTGAAGAAACAAAAAATTTTTAAATGCTCATATGATTTTTGTCTAAAATGCTTGAAATTCATCTTAACTTGTGCTATAATTAATTAAAATTAAATAAATAAAGGAGATGTTTAGACCATGGCTAAGGGTTGGAAGATTTTCGCAGGGATTGCTGCTGTTGCAGCTGCTGCAGGAGCGATATTTGCTGTCAAGAAGCATAAGGAAATGGAAAAGTACAATTATGAAGAACTTGACGAAGAGATCGATGATTGCGAATGCTGCTGTGACGAATGTGCAGATGACGCTTCAGAAGAAGCTGATAAAGCAGTAACTGAAGAAGCAGAAGCTTCCAAAGAAACTGCAGAAGCTACTGATGATATTGAAGAAGACCTTGATAAGGTTGAAGAACCTGTTGAAGAAACCGACAAATAATCAGCAAATCAAGAAAACGCTGTTCCTTAAAAGAGGAGCAGCGTTTTTTGCCTGACTTTTATTATAAAAGTTTATTTTGCTGACGGTTCAATATATTCTATTGGATCTATCCATTCATTATTCTGCTTCAGAGCAAAATGAAGATGTGATTCCATGGCAATTTCAGCATCGGCGGAATCTCCAACTGAGGAGATAACATCACCTGCGTCTACATTGTCACCCTCCTTAACAGTCATAGCTTTTGAGAGGTTGCAGTAATATCCGGTAATACCGTTTCCATGGTCTATTACTATGCAGTTTCCCCACATCGCATCGTCGTAAATGTCAGTTACGACTCCTTTTGTCATAGCCTTGACTTCTGTTCCAAGAGGCGCTGCAATGTCAACACCATCGTGAGTTTTCCACACATTCAGAGTTTCACTTCTTACAAGATCACCATTGCTGAACGGATTTATAACCGTTCCGTTAGCTATTGGCATAAAATTTGGCTGAACTTCAACAGCTGCCTGAAGCTGTTCCCCTATATTCAGTGATGTGTTAAGAATAGTTTTATCTTCGCTGTTATCCTTATCCGTATCGCTGTTGCCGTTTGAGTTGATACTATAATTGTTCTGCGGGGTTTGAGGAGTGATGGTCGTTATGCTTTCCCCAATATCCTTTACAGCCTTATTGTACGCTAAAATTCCTGCTCCACCGATTATTACCACACAGGCTGCAATTGCAATGTATGTTCCTTTGCCTTTGAGCTTTGCCGCAATGTCTGCTTTTTTCATAAAAATTCCTCCTGATAAGCTGCATTTAAACATCTGACTATCAAATGCTTTACAGATATTTTTGACCTTATCAGGATGATTTATTCAATTAATTTATATTTTATAAAAAACCTGCCTGATTTGTTCAGGCAGGTTTGATGATCTTAATAATTGTGATCAGTAATATCTGTTCTTATTCTTTATAATGATAACAACAACAAGTACAACTGCTGCAATGACAAAAAGAAGCACAACAAGAATTATAGGATTGAAGGAAGAACCATCATCTTTGCTTTCAGCCTGAGATGAATCGGAACTGCTTGCGCCTTCTCCGGTGATTTTAAGAACACCATCACTTTCGTTCATAGGCTCAGCCGTATCATTGAATCCGTCGACATTAGCGATTTTTTCACCGTTAATTTCAATTGTAAGATTGTCCATCATAAGCACAGTTCCTTTATATGCCTTGATAAGAGGTATCTCAAATACAAGCTTTGTAGCGTCTACATCAGAGGGAACAGTAACAAATCCGTTGCTGTAGTAATTAATGTTTTCCTTGGTAATGGTGTTGATGGTTGCCTTCATAGGATAGTTTACAAGTATCTCGCCTTCGTCGTTTCTTGCATACATAAACATAGAACCTTCAAGAAGAACATCTGCAACATCCTCGTTAAAAGCGTATTTAAATGTAACTGTTGCTCCGTCAAATGTTTCAAGGCCGAAATCTGAAGCGTAAAGTTCAAATCCGGGATTCACGAGAGTAGAGTCCTCGTTTGCTGCATCGGGGTAAGCGGGGTTTCCGTCTTCATCACGAACGGTGGAAGCGTATGTGGGATATGTTCCTGCAGGAAGGTCGCTTGCCATATTAACAGAAACTTGAAGTGTTGCCCCCTGGTACTGAGCTTGTCTTGTAGTGGATAATTTTATGCCTGCTGTGCTTGCGCCTTCAGTAAGATGAAGATAGTTGCTCCAATTGTCCATGTCGAAAGAAATTGTAGGAGCACTGCTTGAAGAGTTTGCGTCTGATGAATCATCATCGGAATTGCTCTGCTCCTCTGAACTCTCGTTTTCCGAGCTTTCGTTTTCTGAGCTTTCAATTTCCGAACTTTCATTTTCTGAATTTTCATCTTCCGGCGCCGGATTTGACGATGAAGAATCCTCGTATGAAATATATGCATAATTTACGATGGTATCCTTACTTGTAACGCTTATATGAAAAGCCATAAGACAATCCCAGGTTGTATCAAAATCAACAATAAAAGCGTTGTATATATCATCGTATGTAAATGTTGCAATTCCGTTTTCGTCAGTGGTGGGACTTATTTTTGCCCATATCTCTTTATCACAGCCTTCAATGCTGTCGTCGGGCCAGCTCTGACAGACAAGTTCAATGTTGCCGTCGCCTTCATATTCTACATAAACTGTACAGCCTTCTTTAAGCATATCCTTGTCAAGATGAGAGCCTTGAAGCGTAAGCGCCTGCCCCCAGTCTTTATCGGCTTGTACAGGTTCGCTGACAAGAATGTAATCATCTTCTGCGGATACAGAAGTAAAGCTCAATGAGTTAAATGCGGTAACTGCAATAACCCCGGAAACAAATACCGATAATAGTTTTTTAAGTCTCATTAAGTAATATCCCTCCATAAATACATATGTCATATGTATATTTTTATTTATTATAATTTTACTACTATATTAAGCATTTGTCAAGATGGAATTGCAAAGCAGTAATACTGCAAGCTTTTAAAAATAAATTGAGATAATTTTAAATTACTGATGAGACCTGTAACATTTCTTTAATTTTTCGATTGCTTTTTTTTCAATTCTTGAAACATAGGAACGTGAGATTCCAAGCTTTTTTGCAACTTCACGTTGAGTAAGTGGGTAACGGTTGTAAAGCCCATACCGTAAAATTAATATTTCAGCCTCTCTTTCGTCAAGTGAATTTTCAATGTACTCATAAAGCTGCTCTGAACGTATTACAAGCTCGATTTTGTCCACAATTGATACTTCATCAGAAATTATGTCCATAAGGGTAAGCTGATTTCCGTCCTTGTCAGTGTCGATGGGGCTGTCAAAATGAAGATCTCCAGCAGTTTTCTTCAGGCTGCGAAAATACATGAGTATTTCATTTTCAATACATTTGCTTGCATATGTGGAAAATCTGTTGCCCTTTTTATAATCGTATGTCATAACCGCTTTGATAAGCCCCATAGAACCGATAGAAATAAGATCGTCCTGATCTTGATTTTGAGAGTAGTATTTTTTAATAATGTGAGTGACAAGCCTCATGTTGTGTTCTATAAGTTTGTTTTTTGCGTTTTCGTCACCCATTTCCATTTGTTCAAAATATAACTGCTCCTCCTTGGGAGAAAGGGGCTTTGCAAACGAACCCTGCTTTTCAAGATGAAGTGCAAAGTATAAAAGATTATCCAGTAAGAAGTTTATAAGCCGTGTAAGCAAATTAAGACCCTCCTTTGTAAATTTGTACGCTTTATATTTTATGATAATTGCAAGTATGTCTATGACAGTTGGATGAAATCATTATTTTACTGTTGACAATTTTTGCGTTTGATATTATAATCATAGTATGTATAAAAGGTTAGAGGTGAAGATGTGTTTGGCTATGTGAGAGCTTTCAAGCCTCAGATGAAGGTGTGCGAGTACGAAATTTACAAGGCTGTATATTGTGGGCTTTGTAAGAAAATGGGTAAGGAATTCGGCTTTTTTTCAAGAATGACTTTAAGCTATGATTTTACATTTCTTGCTCTAATGAATATGGCGCTTAACTCTTTTATGATTTCTTATAATGAGGAAAGATGTATAGCTCACCCACAGAAAAAATCCATGTGCCTGAAAGCTGACCACGCTCTCGATTATTCCGCCGACGCTGCGATAATACTTATCTGGCATAAGCTCCATGACGACCTTGCTGATAAAGGAGCTAAAGGGAAAATCGCTGCATTTTGTATCCTCCCTTTTCTGAAAAAGGGATATAAAAAAGCAAAGGGAAGATATAACGCACTCGCCAATGATATAGAAAGCCTTATGAAAGAGCAAAAGCTCGTGGAAAAGGAAACGGATTCAAGCTTTGATATGTATTGCGAACCTTCATCAAAAATGATGGAGGAGATTGCTTCTTATTTGTCTGACGACATAGATCAAAAGAAAATTCTCGGAAAATTCGGGTATTATATAGGAAGATACATTTATATCTGCGACGCTCTCGATGACCTTAGAAATGACTGCAAAAAGGGTAATTTTAACCCTTTGAAAATCAAGTTTAAATTTGAAAAAAAAGAACTTGCGGATGAAGAATTTCAAAAAGCAAGAGATTACTGCCTCGAAAGTATAAATCTAACCATGGCGGAACTTGCCGAAAACTATGTCAAGCTTGATCAGAAGCATTTCAAGCCGATAAATGATAACATCGTGTATCTTGGAATGAAAAATACATTTAATCTTATATACAATGAAAGATACAATAAAAAGGAAAAGAATAAGCATAATAATAAATAATAACTGAAAGGATTGAAATAATAATGAAAGACCCTTATAAGGTTCTTGGAGTTTCACCGAACGACAGCGACGAAAAGATTAAAGCAGCATATAAAGATCTTGTAAAAAAATATCACCCGGATAATTATGCTGCAAGTCCCCTTGGAGATATTGCTGACGAAAAAATGCAGGAAATAAATGCTGCATTTGACGAGATAATGAATATAAGAAGGGGAGGGGCACACGCAAGTGAGACTACCGGCTCCTCATATTACGGTGCGCCTGATTATGTTCAGGTGAGAAAGTATATCCAGAGCGGCGACATAACAAGAGCTGACAGCATTTTAAGCGGTGTTTCAAACGAGTATAAAAATGCTGAATGGTACTTTCTTAAAGGAAGCGTCTGCTATACAAGGGGTTGGCTTAATGAAGCTTTTGAAAATTTTCAGACTGCTTCAAATATGGATCCGTCAAATCAGGAGTATGCCGCTGCATTAAATCAGATGAACAGGAACAGAGGCGGCTATATGAACGGAAATCCTAACCCTCAGTATAATACTAACCCAAACGCTGCTGGCTGCACTGGCTGCGATGTCTGTCAGGGTCTTATCTGTGCAGACTGTTGCTGTGAATGTATGGGCGGAGATCTTATTTCCTGCTGTTAATTAAAGTGGGTGAGATTTCAAGTGAATAATTCAAGAAAACCAAGCTATTCAGTGGCTCTCGGCGGAGTTATAAGTGCGATGTCGCTTGTTATAATGATTTTCGCTTCCATCATTCCGACTCTTACTTATGCTGTTCCTGCTGTTGCGGGAGCTTTGCTTGCTGTTATAGTTATAGAAATAAATAAAAAATGGGCAGTGGCTGCTTATGCGGTCGTTTCTATCTTAAGCCTGCTTGTTGTCCCGTCAAAAGAGGCCAGCATGCTTTTTGTGGCTTTTATGGGTTTTTACCCGATACTTAAATCGGCTTTTGAAAAATTAAAAAACAAGACGCTTAGCTGGATATTGAAAATAGCTGTATTTAATTTCTGCATGGTTATATATTACTTTCTTGTGCTTAATTTTGTAACTGATGCAGAGTTGATCAATGAAGCAGGCGATTTAGGGAAATATGGTATATATATATTTTGGGGATTTGCAAATATCGTATTTGTTATTTATGATATTGCACTTACCAGACTTATAAGTATGTATTATAACTGGCTCAGAAAGAAAATTTTTAAAAGGTAATTAATCAGAGAGACAAGAGGAAGGATAAAAATGAGAAAGAGCCTTGAGGATAAAATCAGTAAGGGCAGTCTTAAATTCAAAATAATTTCATTTGTTATTTTTGCTGTCTTTATGGTTGGAATAACCATTGCTTTTATACCATTTATAAAATTAGTACGCACGGAAGATGGAAGAGAACAGCTTGAAGTTTTTATTGCCTCGTACAAGATATTCGGAATTTTTATTTTTCTGTTTCTTCAAGCGCTTCAAGTTGTAGTTGCTGTAATTCCTCCTATTCAGATAGTCGGCGGAATGCTCTTTGGAGGTTTTTTTGGCGGCATATTATCCTGCGCAGGAGTTTTTATTGGGGCAAGCGCAGTTTTTTGGCTTGTTAAAATTTTCGGAAAGCCTCTCGTTGAAGCCCTTGTAAACAAAAAAAATATTAAGAAATTCAGCTTCTTTGAAAATGAAGAACGGCTTGAACATATTCTGTTTATACTTTATCTTATTCCTGGCGTTCCCAAAGACGCACTGACTTATCTTGTTCCGCTTACGAAAATAAGCTTCAGAAAGTTCGTATTATATGTTATGCCGGCAAGAATACCGGCAATTATGATCTCGACATTTCTCGGAAGTAACTTGAGAGGCGGAAATATGATAGCTTCAGGCATTCTTCTTGGGGTATTCGTTGTACTTGCAGTTTTCGGCATACTTTTTAAAGATAAGATTGTGGACAAGCTTAAGAATTACAAAGATAAGTTTAAATCAAGAGACAAATAAAGCAATAGTTTAATTTGCACAAAACATAAGCTTTTTTGTGGAAAGTTTTTGATGAAAAAAATTCAGGTTTTTTTGAAAAAAGGGTTGACAAAAGTATTGTGACGTGATATAATAAATATCGTTCCATTGAGGAAACAAAATAAAAAACCTGAAAATGCGGGTGTAGTTCAATGGTAGAATCCCAGCCTTCCAAGCTGGTTGTGTGGGTTCGATTCCCATCACCCGCTCCACATTTAAATGAAAATAGCACCGGATGGTGCAATTTTTATGTATGGTGTAGTTTGATTATTCCGGTGAAGTTTATGTATGCGCTTTTAGCTCAGCTGGATAGAGCAACTGCCTTCTAAGCAGTAGGCCACAGGTTCGAGTCCTGTAAAGCGCGCCAGACTATGTGCTGGAGCCATATAGGTTTCAGCGCATAATTTTTATATAACTAATTTTATATGGTGGGTATAGCGTAGTTGGTTAACGCGTCAGTTTGTGGCACTGAAGACCGTCGGTTCGAATCCGACTATCCACCCCACAAAAAGCTCGTAAACACAGTGTCTACGAGCTTTTTTCTGTTTGAACAGGTAATCTGCTTGTATATTGATTGCCATAATGAAATTCAATTCTGTTAAAAATTCAAGAACAAATTCCACATTGTTAAAAAAATCACTTGCAATATGATGAAAAATGTTATATAATTAATTTTGTAAGGGTCTTAGCCGGCATCTGGCTTTGATCCCCTCGTAAAGAAACGAGGTAAATTTTAAAAATTACTTTGAGAGGAGTATTTTGAATGATCTATTCACATGAAGTTGAAACAATGTGCCCGATCGCTCAGGGCGTAGCACACGGTGCGGCTCCTATCCCTGAAGAAGCAAAATGGGTGAAGGCAAAGGAAATAAAGGATATTTCCGGATTTACACACGGCGTGGGTTGGTGCGCTCCTCAGCAGGGTACCTGTAAGCTTACTCTTAATGTTAAGGAAGGCGTAATTCAGGAATGTCTTGTTGAAACTATCGGATGCTCAGGTATGACACACTCTGCGGCTATGGCTTCTGAAATTCTTCCTGGAAGAACTATTCTTGAGGCTCTTAACACAGACCTTGTCTGCGACGCTATCAACACTGCTATGAGAGAACTTTTTCTCCAGATCGTTTACGGACGTTCACAGAGTGCCTTCTCAGAAGGCGGACTTGTTGTCGGCGCAGGACTTGAAGACCTTGGAAAGGGACTTCGTTCACAGGTTGGCACAATGTACGGAACACTTGCCAAGGGTCCTCGTTACCTTGAAATGACTGACGGATATGTTACCGGTCTTGCTCTTAATGAAGATGATGAGATCATCGGCTATCAGTTTGTAAACTTCGGTAAGATGATGGACTTCATCAAGGCTGGCGACGACGCTAATACAGCTTTTGAAAAGGCTAAGGGTCAGTACGGAAGAGTTGCAGATGCTGTTAAGATAGTTGACCCAAGAAAAGAATAAGGAGGACTTAAGCAATGGCTTTATTTGAATCATATGAAAGAAGAGAAAAGCAGATCCTTGCAGTTCTTGAACAGTACGGAATCGGTTCAATTGAAGAGTGTGCGGAGATCTGCAAAGAAAAGGGATTTGACCCTTATAAAATCGTTGAAGGAATTCAGCCTATTTGCTTTGAAAATGCAAAGTGGGCATATACTGTAGGATGCGCTATCGCAATAAAGAAGGGCTGCACAAGAGCTGCTGACGCTGCTGCCGCTATCGGCGAGGGACTTCAGGCATTCTGTATTCCCGGTTCTGTTGCTGATCAGAGAAAGGTTGGTCTTGGACACGGAAACCTCGGAAAAATGCTTCTTGAAGATGAGACAGAATGTTTTGCTTTTCTTGCAGGTCATGAATCTTTCGCTGCTGCTGAAGGCGCTATCGGTATTGCTGAAAAGGCTAACAAGGTTCGTAAAAAGCCTCTCAGAGTTATTCTTAACGGACTTGGAAAAGACGCTGCTCAGATCATTGCAAGAATCAACGGATTTACATATGTTGAAACCGAAATGGACTATTATACAGGAGAAGTAAAGGAAGTATTCCGCAAGGCTTACTCCGATGGGCTCAGAGCCAAGGTAAACTGCTACGGTGCTAACGATGTAACAGAAGGCGTTGCTATCATGTGGAAGGAAGGCGTTGACGTTTCTATTACAGGTAACTCAACAAATCCGACAAGATTCCAGCACCCTGTTGCAGGCACATACAAGAAGGAATGTGTTGAAAAGGGCAAGAAGTACTTCTCAGTTGCTTCAGGCGGAGGAACAGGAAGAACACTTCACCCTGACAATATGGCTGCAGGACCTGCTTCGTATGGTATGACCGATACTATGGGAAGAATGCACAGTGATGCTCAGTTTGCCGGTTCCTCTTCAGTTCCTGCCCATGTTGAAATGATGGGACTTATCGGTATGGGTAACAACCCGATGGTTGGCGCTACAGTTGCTTGCGCTGTTGCTGTTGAAGAATCGATGAAATAAAATTGCTTATGTGAATAATTGAAAAAGCTGTTCTTATAAAGGACGGTGTAACTTAGGGATTTTGTTATTCCGGAAATATCGGTATAGTCGTGCAAAGCGGCTATGCCGTTTTTCGTCATTATTACGTTATGCTCTGATTAAAATACAAATGTGAACATACAAAAAGATAAAACGATTTTCTGGATACGGGTAACTATTACGCTATTGACAAGTTTCGCATCACTTGTTATAATTAGTTTAGCTCAGTTTAAACGAAAATACAGATGATTTGTAATCGCATTTCATTAGTACAGTTAAAACGAAATGCAAGAAAACACAGACTGTAGCAAAATATTCGGAACAGAACGTCGATGTTAGAATTACTTCACATAGCTGATTCGTTACTTTTTGATGAAGGTACTATCTTTACTACTATTGATGATAATGAGCAAACTTAGATAAAAATGCTTTGTGACGAAAAATTCTGAGTCAATATTTTTTACTCGGATTTTCATACAATTCAAAAAAGATGACAAGCAGATATCATTATCACGCTTTGCTCCGACTTAAATTAATTGGGCAAATCCCAAAAATTCAAACAAGAGAGATGATAACGTGAGAAAAGATAAGAGTGAGAACTTTAACCATACTGAATATGATGAAGTTACTTGCATTGCTGAGGGAAAAAAACAAGCAGAATTAAAAAAGACCACACCACTTCAATTTATATTCAGAATTTTTCAAGGCGCTTTAATCGGACTCGGCGCGGTTCTGCCGGGAATCTCCGGTGGAGTTCTGGGAGTAATATTCGGAATTTATAAGCCTTTGATGGAGTTCATCTCACATCCGTTTTCAAAGTTTAAAGAGCTGTTTCCAAGACTTCTACCGGTATTTATCGGAGGCGTTATCGGTTTTCTTGGAGTTGCAAAGGTACTCGCATTTTTCCTCGAAACCTACCCTGACCCCTCAGTCTGCCTTTTTATTGGACTTATTGCCGGAATGATTCCATCGCTTTTTAAGGAAGCAGGCAAGGAAGGTCGTGGTAAAGACTCGTACATATCTCTGTTCGTGTGTATGGCGGTTATATTCGCTGTGCTGATTGGATTGAATCTTATGGAGGGCTATGAGATTGTTAAAATTAATGCCAATTTCTTTTGGTATATCTTCTGTGGATTCTGTCTTGCGCTCAGTATAATTGCTCCCGGCATGAGTTTTTCTACCCTTTTGATGCCTTTAGGACTTTATACTCCTTTTGTCGATGGAATAGGCAGCTTGGATTTTTCAGTTTTAATTCCCGCCGGTATTGGCGCTATAGCAACTGTTATATGCCTTGCTAAAGGAATAAACGCTTTGTTTGATCGTCATTACTCTATCGCATTCCATGGAATAGTTGGAATCGTGATTGCTGCTACAGTGATGATTATTCCATTTCAAAGCTTTATAGCATCAGCACAACAGTGTATAGTCAACCTAATCTGCCTTGTTGTGGGTATTATTATAGCTTTGTTTCTTGACAAGTTCAACAGCAGCGTTGAGGTTGAATAAAAGAAGTTATGGCGTCAACTCGCCTAATTATTCGATACACATGATATGCCATCGTGATTCACCATTTTTGAACGCTAAATTGAGTTATCCTGTACAGCGGCAGAAAACATGGAACTTTTAATGGTAAGATGCATCGATACTTATTGTTACTAACAACTGTTGGCTATTCTGATAATCATATTAACCGATAATGTTATAAAAATACCACACAGCGGATTTAAAAAGTCTGTTGTGTGGTATTTTGTTGTTCCGCTTGAAGAATGTTGGTCTGAATTTGTTTGTTTCCGCTAATCCATAAGTCCAACCATCTAAAAAGAGGATTTTTTTGCGTAAATTTAAATATTAGTTTTTTGTGTGCTATAATTTTATTTTAAATCTGAGCAAAACTCCTCGACGATTTGGTTAACATACTTAAATTGGAATTGTATAAAACATACAATTATTTGTAATTGAATTTGATAAATTTCACAAACTTTGTTAAAACCCATTGCAAATAGTTTCAAGATATGGTACTATGTATGTAGAATTATAAGGGGGCGATTCCAATGATAGACTTGTATTATATGCCACGCAATCGTTTTGACATAATATATTAAAAATAAAGGAGATGTAGAAATTGAAAAAAAATATAATAAAACTTATTGCTTTGGGTGTTTCTGTTATAATGACCACATCTGTAATGGCGGTATCTGTAAACGCTACGTCTTGGTAGCTAAGGTATACGCCTATGGCGCCCTCGTCGGATAACTGCTATTCTATTCATACAAAATTCAAAGCAAATGGATTTTGTATATCTGCCTTTAAGGAAAATTGTACAACATATTCTGTCAGAAGTCTCTCAAACGGAAGCGTCCCGTATGCCCGCTACTGGACTTATACAACAAACAGATCCGGAGAAACTATAGCCGGTTCCGGTTCTTATTATCATTATAATAAGCAGTCGTTGCATTATATTAATATTAATGGAATCGTACACGATGGTCAAACATTGCATGTAAGGTATGAGTTGGAAAACGGCACTGCGTATGCATCCATTTACGGTAATTATTATTATGAAAGATAATTAATCTTCTTTTGAAAAGCACCGATATTTAATCGGCGCTTCTTAAAAATCTATAGTGAAGGGAGCTGCTCAAAATGAAAAACCTGACAAAGAATAAAAAAATTATTCTTGCAGCGTTAATCATAATTGTTGTTATAATATCTGTTATAGTGATAGTTATTCTTACACGAAGTGAATACAGACGGTGCAGCATTAAAGACGCTCTTGCTGAGCTTGATAACTATCAATTTGGTGAATATGATAATCTTGAGTTTGAGTGTGGCGTTAATTTGTTTAACAATGATAGTTTATATGATATAACAACCATATTTGAGATCAAACCTTTAGAGGGCAACGAAACAATTGAGCAAGCCAAAAAAATTGCATATAAAATGAAAGGTGTAAATGATTTTTCTAATGTAGATATCTATGAAGATATAGAACATGGAAGCGTAAACATCTATGATTATAACAATGGATATAATTGTGATTTTTACGTTACAAACTGCTTCGGATATGTTGATGTAAATTTTTATAACTCGATCAGAGATGTTGATAATGCAATTGAAAACCCTGATAAACCTATAAAGCATTATAATGTGTTAAAAAACGGAATACCAAACGAGACTTTCAAAACAAGTGATGGAAATGAAGCTGGTATAGCGTCAGTTGCTTCTAATTCCGAAAAATTTATCAATGAGAATTTGTTGGAATTTCTCAGCGGTAAATCTAATGAAAAACTTATTCTGACTGATATATACATAATGGAAACAAATATGAATAAACGTTATTGCCATCTTATGTATTCGTATGAATACAGCGGAATGCTTCTTAACTCATACGGTTATGTTTCTGATGAAACATCTGTGAGAACGCCCTGTCTTTCTGTTGATTTTTCCAATGAAAATAATGTTTTCAGCTTTGCTAATAATTTGTACGAGGGCAATAATATAAAAGATGTAAACAAATTGTCTGGAAAAGTATATCCACTTTCCTCAGCTGAGCAGATGATTTCAGATAAACTTGCACCGTTAAAAAAATACACTGTAACAGAAGTGTCTCTTAGAAATGTATCTATTTGTGATTACGGAGAAAAGTATCATACATATAAACCGATGTGGTGCTTTCTTCTTGAGGATAACGGATTGGATTCCGGGACTCGGAATGTGGTTGTTGGATTTGTTGATATGAAATCAGGAGAGGTTCATGTGTATGATACAGGACAATCTATGTCGCTTGAAGAGCTTGAATCACATTAAAAAATCTTAAGTAGAAATTAGGAAATTTCTTATTTAGAGTGTTAAAATTCACCTTAATAAAACAATCGTAAATATCGGCTTTGTGGGGGCTGTGTTTACCGTACTCTTATTATGCTTTACTTCAACTGTTTATACAAACAATCTGACGGATAAAGCATATGCAGTTATTGAAGGGAGATGTTCAAAATGAAAAAACTGACAAAGAATAAAAAAATAATTCTTGTGGCTTTGATAATAGCTATTGCCGCCATAGTTTCTGTTATATTGGTTGCATTGCTTAATAAATCAGAGTACAGAAGATGCAGTATAAAAAGCGCTTTGGCAGAGCTTGAAAACTATCAATTTGGTGAATATGATAATATTAAATATGACTGCACACCACTTATTCCCTCAACTGATGAATTTTATAGTATTACTGCTGATTTTAATAATTCTCATCATGCCGGAACCAAAGAATATGATAAAATACTTGAAATGGCAAATAAATTGCTTGGTGTTACCGAATTTTCTTCAGACGCAATAATACACACATCACCTAATTGTGCCGCTATCTATGATTACACCGGGAATTTTACCGCCACGTTGTATACCGGCGGAACCTTTTCATTTGACATACGTGATATTGAATTACAAATCTTTCAGTGGGATGAAGAAAATAAATATGATCAGGGTGAAGAAGTCAAGCACTATAATGTTTTTCAGACAGGTATTCCGGACGAATATTTTACAACGTATGATGGAAAACAGGCAAGCATAAAAAAGGTTGTCGAAAATGCAGATAAATTCATTAATGAAAATATGATGGAATATTTAAGCGGAGTAAGGAATGAGGAACTTGTGCTTGAAAACATTGTATTAATGGAAAGCGCAGTGGGAAACACATTCTGCGTTCTTAATTATACATATCAATATGATGGTTTGCTTTTAAACAGCTATGGATATATTTCCGATGTTGAATCAATCAGATGCCCGGTGTTTACAATTGCATATTCAAATGAAACAGACTATTTTTCTATCACAAACAGTATGTATGATGGAAACAGCATTATTGATTCCGAAAAAATCAGAGGATTGGTTTATCCTCTATCTTCTGCTGAGCAGATGGTATCAGATAAGCTTGCACCGTTAAAAAAATACACCGTAACAGAAGTTTCACTGAGAAATGTATGTATTTCACCAACCGGATCAACCGAAAATATCTACCGTCCCATGTGGGTTTTTGTGCTTGAGGACAAAGGAGTGAAATTTTATAACGAACGGCAGGCGGTTGTTGCTTTTGTCGATCTAAAAACAGGCGATTTTTATGCCTATGACACAAGCCAGTATATGTCACTTAAAGAGCTTGAATCACATTAAAAATATCTTAAGGGGAAAGTGGTGAATTTATTTGTTCAGAGCGATAAAATGTGACATTAATAAAACAATCGTAAATATCGGCTTTGTGGGGGCTGTGTTTACCGTACTCTTATTATGCTTTACTTCAACTGTTTATACAGACAATCTGACAGGTAAAGCGTATACAGTTATTGAAGCGCTGACCTCTCTTGATAAGTCGATAATCCAAACAAATGAAAATCTTTCCTCCTATAATGTTTTTTCAGGAGGCCTTTCGGGTTATGCAAAAATGTTTCTTCCTATTATCGTTGCATTCCCATTTATGATTTCATATTGTTCAGAAAGAAATAACGGTCTTATGCGATTTACAATTACAAGAACAGGGAAGACCCGATACTATTTTTCGAAATTTTTTACAGCGATCACAAGCGGTGGACTTGCCGTAATGATAGGGCTTATGCTTTTCGGAATAGTCTCATTCTTTCTGTTTCCGCCTATCTCAACCTATGAAATTGATTCTGAACTTATAGAGATAATGGGCTATAACGAAGTGGAGATGAGAATAGTCAAGATTCTTATTAACGCCTTTATTTTCGGTGCGATTTCAACTCTTCCCGGATTCTTTATAAGCTCTTTCTGCAAAAATCCTTATCTTATAACCTGCGTTCCGTTTTTGCTTGTTTATATTTGGAACGTTGCGCTTAATAAGCTTGAAACTCGATATTATCTTGAACTTGACTTTGAAGCGATGGAAAGAATCCAGTGCTTTTACCCTAATTCTCTTACAATGATTCTTTTCAGCGAAGAGTTTAACACAAACGTAAAAATAACCCTTGCTTTTAACATCGGTCTTATTCTTTTCTGTTTGCTTGGATATATAATTATAATGAACAGACGAGTTGACAAGGGGGTATAGATATGGATGTAATCAGTATGAAAAAGATCATGTCTACTGCAAAAACTGAGTATCTTAAATGGATATATGATGCAAGAATGATAATTATTCCGATACTTATTATTTTTCTTTATACATTTGCAATCGAACCTCTTCTTGTAAATGCTCAGATGATGGAAAAGCCTCTCAATCTTTTTGAGCCTTTTATAGCAGTTGCAAATTCGGGTGTTATCCTTATGATAATTCCTCTTACATTTATGACGCTTATTTCAGATTTTCCGAAAATAGATACTAATACGGTTTTTTATATATGTCGCACAGGTCGAATCAACTGGCTTTTAGGGCAGATAATCAAGCTTGTTATGATGGCGTTTTCCTTCCTTGGAGTTGTTTTCATAGGAACTGTAATTCCTATGATTGGAAAAGGGTTTATAGGAAACAACTGGAGCAACGTTACGCTTTATTTTAAAAATACTTTTCCCGAACAGTCGGGAAACTTCGGAACACAGCTTATTCCCGAAAATCTTTACAATCAGCTTTCAATTGCAGATGCGGCAGTCCAGAGCTATTTGCTTGTCTTTGCATATCTTATGATAATAGGGCTTTTGCTATTGTTTTTTTCTCTTATAAAGAAAAAGACAGTAGGATTCGTGTTGACCGGCGCTATGATAATATTAGGAACAGGGCTTTGCTCTTTGAATTCTCAGCTTATGTGGATAATGCCAATGGCAAACTCAATAGTATGGATTCACTTTACAAAATATTTCAGAGAGCCTGTTAAAACAATAGGATATTCAATAACCTATTTATGCGTTTTTATACTTGTGCTTCTTGTGCTGTGTCTTATTTCAATTGACAGATTCAATTACGATAATGTTTCGGAAATTGCGTCTTAAATGAGACCAGCTATGAAAAGTCTGTGGGAATCAAAACTCAACCGTATGGTTGAAATCCTGCAGGCAGGTGCTGTTGAAGCAACGCCGTATGAAGAGATTAATTAGTGAAAGAAAGGTTGAGATTATGAGTGACAAAGGATTATTTGGCGGATTGTTTGATTTCAATAATGATGATGAATTAGACTCTTTTGAAAAAGAGGCAGAGTTTGGTATGTTTATGGAAATGATAGATTCTGAGAAAAAAGATGAACTTATTGCAGCGGGTTTAGACCTTCAAGAACTTGAGGAGATGGATTATTTTGAACGCCGCGAAGCGCTTGAAGATGTCGGACTTGACCCCGACGATTATGAATTTTAAGGAGGGGTATGATTTAGGTTTTACTATATCATACAAGATTCTTATGAGTATTATAAATGTTGAAAACGTAGGGCTTGTTCTAAGCAAAAATCAGATATTAAAGAATATAAACGTTTCCTTTGAGCAAGGGCTTATACATGGTCTTATCGGCAGAAATGGTTCCGGCAAAACAATGCTTATGAAATGCATCTGCGGATTTATAAAGCCTACTGAAGGAAAAATAACTGTTGACGGAAAAGTTGTCGGAGATGATGTGGATTTTCCGAAGGATATGGGAATTATCATTGAAACCCCAGGTTTTATTCCATATTATAGCGGTTATAAAAATCTAAAGCTAATTGCAGGACTTAACAATAAGATTAAAAAAGATGAAATAAAGGCAACTATGGTAAAGGTCGGACTTGATCCGAACCTTAAACGCCATGTAAGGAAGTATTCACTTGGTATGCGTCAGCGTCTGGGGCTTGCTCAGGCTATTATGGAAAACCCGAAGATACTTGTTCTCGACGAGCCTTTTAACGGTCTTGACAAGGACGGGGTAAAAGACATGAGAGAATATCTGTTAGAATATAAAGAGCAGGGCAAAACTATACTTATCTGTTCACATTCAGCAGAGGATATTTCCATTCTGTGCGATACAGTCCATGAAATGGATAATGGCGTTATGTCAACCATTAAAGAGTGAACTGCAGTGTGTTCAGATAGTAAGGGGTAAAATACGTTACAATCGCCATCTTATTTGTCATAACTTTTCATAAAATCCATTGTCGGCAAAACAGAAACTCCTCGCTACCACAGGCAGTGAGGAGTTTTTCTTTGTTTTATGGTTTAAAATTGATGATTAGAATTCCTTCTCTCAAATAATTGAATCGGATTCCTAAGTTATTTATCAACGGTTTTTCTTCCGGCAGCCTTGATAGCAGCCCTTGACTGGCGTATTTCCGTAAGCCCGTTTGTAAAGCTTTTTTCAGTCTGTTCAAAAAGCTTGTCAAGTTTTGCGGTCATTGCTTCTCTTATTTCCTTTTCCATGGTATTTGCCTTTGAAAGGATCTCGTTTGCAACTTCTCTTGCTTGTTTTACAATAGCTTCGTTTGCAATAAGTATCTTTGCTCTTTCCTCAGCAGTCTTTATTATTTGTTCTGCTTTTTTGTTTGCATCGGAAATAATTCTTTCCTTTTCGTCGTTAAGAGCTTTAGCGCGTTTGATCTCATTGGGCATATTAAATCTCATATCGTCAATAATTGCTCTTATCCTGTCAGGATCAACAAGTACTTTCTTGTTTGCAAAAGGGACCTGCTTTGCGGATTCAATAAGGTCTTCAAGCATATCAATTGATTCGTCAATGTTCATATTTAAAACTTCCTTTCACTTTTAAATGCCTTTTATAAGGCGGTTTTTGATTTTACCAAGGATCGCTTCAGGAACAAAATCCCTTATATCTCCGCCGTAGCTGGCAATTTCCTTTACAACGCTTGAGGAAAGATACATATTTTCTGAGCTTGTTACAAGAAAAACAGTTTCGGCTTGTGTATAAAGCTTCTTGTTTGCAAGAGCCTGCTGGAATTCATATTCAAAGTCCGAAACAGCTCTCAGTCCTTTTACAATGGCGCAAGCCCCGGTCTTTTTAAGATAATCGGCTAAAAGCCCATTATGGCTGTCAACAACAACGTTGTCAAGATCCTTTGTGACTTCTTTAATAAGCTCTACCCTTTCGTCCGGAGTAAAAGAAGTATTTTTTTGTGAATTTACAGATACCAATACAATTACCCTGTCAAACAGTTTTGCAGCTCTCGTAATAATATCGGTGTGACCTAATGTGACCGGGTCGAAGCTTCCCGGACAAACAGCAATTCTCATTTAATCATTCCCTTAAATTAATTCACCATCAAGTTTGTCTACAATATATGATGTAAGCGAAACGTTTCCGTATTTGTACCTTTTAAGCACTTTAAAACCTCCGATTTCATCAGGCAGAATAAGCTCGCTTTCATGTTCGCAAATAACTATGCCGCCATCATTCATTTTAGAATAAAGGAGAGGCATGGCTTTTTCGATAAGTCCCATTCTGTACGGAGGATCCAGCAGTGCAATATCAAGTCCGTTTTTTGCGGTTTTAAGATAATCTATACTATCCATAGTAAGAATTCGTGAGGACTTAACAAAGCCTGTCGATGAAATATTTTCTCTGATAACTGCAGTGGAAGCCGCGCTTTTGTCAACAAAAACACAATGTGAAGCGCCACGGCTCAAAGCTTCTATCCCAAGCTGTCCAGAACCCGCAAAAAGATCAAGTACAGACGCTCCGGGAATGTCAAATTGAATTATTGAAAACATAGACTCTTTTACTTTGTCAGAAGTAGGACGAACATCCATTCCCTCGAGAGTCTTTAATTTTCTTCCTCTTGCCGAACCTGTAATAACACGCATGATAAACCTTTTCCTTTACATATATATACATCATTATAATACATTTTTACTGCTAAGTCAACTAAATTTCAAAATTACCGGTCGTTGTTTTAGTAATTTGTGATTATGTGAAAAAATATGTTGATTTTTTTATTAATTCAGTTTATAATTTATAATAGTATATTAAATTATGGGGGCGTAAAATTTGGAAGATAAAAACATAACAGGAGAATCCGATACAACTGAAATTTCAGGTGCAAATGAATCGGTCGAAGAAATCAAATTTGCTGAAAATAAAAAGGAAAGCAGATTAAGACAAATAGCAATAATTATCTTTCTCGCAGTTATAATTGTAATTCTTGTTATTGCTGTTGCAAGTCTTTTTTTAAAGGATAATAAGACTCAAAACAATACTTTAGCAGAGGAAAAAAATATCTCTCAGAGTGATAATAATTCAAGTGAAAGTAATAATAATGAAAGCCATACCGACAATAGTTCGTCTTCTGCTGATGATGATAGAATCAAGGACGAAAATAGTAAAACCGAAGTAAATACAGAAAACAAAAAGGAGGACATTAATAAGGAAACCGGGTATGTTGTGACATACAGTGTAAATAATAGCTGGCTAAACGGCGATGCCACTATGTACGGCATGGAAATACAAATATATAACGGAAAATCTTCAGCTGTAAGTGGTTGGACGCTGGTCCTTGAGATAGAAGAACTTAAAAGTGTTGACGGATGGAACGGTACATATAAAATTGACGGAAATAAGCTTGAGATAACCGATGCCGGATATAACGGTGATATTTCCTCAAAAGGCTCAACTGTGATTGGATGTAATCTTGGGGCAGGGGAAAATATGAAGATTTCTTCCGTAACATTGAACGGAGAAGACTGTAAAGTTGTTTTGGGCGAGATTGTTCAGAATGGTAACAACAACCAGAACAATAGCGGTCAGAATAATAACTCAGACAATAGAGGATCTTCGCTTTCAGAAGAAGAAATTGATGAGCTTCTGAGCCGTGACGAAAATGCCGTTCAGGGAGATGACTGGCTTTATGTCAAAGATAATAAAATCGTGGACGGTGATGGCAAAGAGGTGTGGATAACAGGTGTAAATTGGTTTGGTTATAACACAGGGACAAATACTTTTGACGGACTGTGGAACAGCGAGCTTGTTCCTACTGTAAAAGCTATTGCAGATCATGGTTTTAACCTTATCAGAGTTCCTATGTCCGCTCAGTTATTGAATCAGTGGACGGATGGGGAATACCCACAGGCCAATTATAACAATGCTTATAACGCCGACCTTAACAGTATGAACAGTCTTGAGATATTTGACTACTTCTTAAAGCTTGCTGAACAGAATGGAATGAAGGTTATGATAGATATCCATTCTGTTGAAACTGATTCAATGGGACATATGACTAACCTTTGGTATACAGCCGGAGTAACGGTAGATGAATATTATTCCGCTCTTGAATGGATGGCGGAGAGATATAAGGATAACGATACTATAATAGCATACGACCTTAAAAATGAACCACACGGAAAACCATACGAGGGCGATGGGGCAGCTATTTGGAATGATTCAACTGATGATAATAATTGGAAGTATGCTGCTGAAACTGCCGCTGCTAAAATACTTGCAAAAAATCCGAATGTTCTTATAGTGGTTGAAGGAATTGAGATTTATCCCAAAAATATCAAGGAAAACGGTGATTTCTTATCAACAGATGATGACGATTATTATTTTAACTGGTGGGGCGGCAATTTGAGAGGAGTTGCGGATTTTCCGATAGATCTTGGAGAATATCAGAATAAACTGGTTTATTCTCCTCATGACTATGGCCCTGCTGTATACAAACAGCCGTGGTTTGACGGAGATTATGACTATGATAGCCTTATGGCTGACTGCTGGAAGGATAACTGGTTTTATATCTACGATGAAAAAATTGCTCCTCTTCTTATCGGTGAATGGGGCGGATTTATGACTGAACCTAATCTTACATGGATGACTCATTTGAGGACTCTTATCAAAAACTATAATCTGCACCATACTTTCTGGTGCTTCAATGCAAATTCAGGTGACACGGGCGGGCTTGTCCTGGATGACTTCAAAACATGGGACGAGGAAAAATATAATTTTGTAAAGGAGGTCCTCTGGCAGGAGAACGGAAAATTCGTGGGTCTTGACCATGAAATTCCACTTGGAGAAAACGGAATAAGTCTTTCCGAGGCTGACGGTATTTAAAAAATAAATCTCTTCTTATTGTAACTAAATACTCCTTTTCTGAATAATATGTATGGAAGTTTTATCTTCAAATTCTAAAAAGGAGGAACTCTTATGAGCGACATGATTAATAAAGGCTGTTTTAAGGATGCTGTTTGCATTGAAACTCAGAGAATTTTTGACAGCTGTCAGGACAAAGACTGTCTTGAAGATCTCGAGGTGGTTTTTACCGATGAGGATGACAGGAAAACAATTGAACATTCGGCATTTATCAAGGCTAAATGTGTAGAAGTTACTAACGTGACCTTCAGTATCGACCCTGTTCCTTTCAATAAGGGATTTTATGCGGTGGATATCACTTACACTTTCGGAGTACAGTTAGACGCTTACTGCAATGCGTCTCAGATTCCAACAACTGTTACGGGAACCGCTTCTTTTCCTAAAAAGGTGATTCTCTACGGAAGCGAGGGCTGTTCAAAAACCTTTACATCTGTAGATACGATTACAGAGCCTGAATCTATGGATCCTTGCTGCTGCAAATGCACAAGCCTCCCTAAGGCGTCTGTAAGCGTGGTTGACCCAATAATCTTAGATGCAAAGCTTCTTTGTAAACCCGTTATAAACTGTAAAACAAATCCATGTGACTTCGCGACGGAAAAAACTCATGACAGGCCTCAAGGTAAATGTAAAAACGCATATGTGACCATCGGACTTTTTTCCATAGTTTCACTTTCAAGACCTGTATCAATGGTAGTGCCTGTGTATGATTATTGTGTTCCTGATAAGGAATGTACGTCTAATACTGACAGTCCCTGCGAACTTTTTGAAAAAATCGATTTTCCTGTTGATGAATTTTTCCCAAGAGGTATTGAAAATAAGGATTGTTGCTGCTCGGAAAAGCAGGACAATGATGAGAATTAAAAAGAAATTTTGCAAAATGCTCCGACTTTTTGTCGGGGCGTTTTGCATATATACGGAAATGACTGCATAAGATATACTATTTAATTAGAATAAAGGGGGATTTATTTTATGCTTTGCAGTCTCTCGGAACTGAGAAATAAAGAAGTGGTAAACCTTAAGACCGGAATAAAAATAGGTTACGTTGACGACGTTGAAATAGATACTGAAAATTCTGCTGTAAGATCACTTATAATCTACGGCAGACCACGTTGTATGGGACTCTTCGGGAAGGACGAAGATATAAAGATAAGTTGTACCGAAATAAAACTTATAGGAGAGGACACGATTCTTGTTGATTTTAACGGTGACACAATTTCAACAAAAGTAAAGACTTTCTCAGTTGAAAATTTGTTAAAATAGTCAAATAGAAATCCCTTGAAAAATGTAAATTAAAATGGTATAATATATAGGCAATTCGCACCTGCGTCTTTGCAAAGGTCCCGTTTAGGCTTCACAAACGGGTGTATGCAGCATTAAAAGATTCAGGGAGGAAATTTGTAAAAATTTAAAAACCAAAAAACAGGAGGAAACTACAATGGGAGTAGTATCAATGAAGCAACTTCTTGAAGCTGGTGTGCACTTTGGTCACCAGACAAGAAGATGGAACCCGAAAATGGCGCCTTACATTTTCACTGAAAGAAACGGAATTTACATCATCGACCTTCAGAAAACGGTAAAGAAGCTTGAAGAAGCTTATATGTTTATTCGTGATATTTCTGCTGAGGGCGGAGAAGTACTTTTTGTAGGCACAAAGAAGCAGGCTGCTGATTCTGTTAAGGAAGAAGCTGTTAGAGCCGGTGCGCACTATGTAAACGCAAGATGGCTCGGCGGAATGATGACTAATTTTAAGACAATACAGAGAAGAATCAAGAGACTTGAACAGCTCCACACAATGGAAACTGATGGAACTTTTGAGCTTCTCCCCAAGAAGGAAGTTGTAAAGCTCAACCTCGAAATCGAAAAGCTTGAAAAGTTTATGGGCGGTATCAAGAATATGAATAAGCTTCCGGGCGCACTTTTTGTTGTTGACCCGAGGAAAGAAAAGATTGCCGTAAGCGAAGCTAAGAAGCTTGGCATACCTGTTGTTGCTATCGTTGACACAAACTGTGATCCTGACGATATCGACTATGTTATTCCCGGTAACGATGACGCTATCCGTGCTGTAAAGCTTATTGCAGGATGCATGGCTAACGCTATTATTGAAGGCAGACAGGGTGAACAGGCTGCTGAAGAAGAAGCTGCAGTAGAAGAGGTTTCTGAGGAAGCGGCTGAATAATTTAAAGATTGATTCATAGGAAAATACAGGCGGAAAATTTCGCCTGTGTTTTCGGTAATAATACAGGAGGAAAAATTATGGCAAACGTAACTGTAAAAGAAATAAAAGAGCTTATGACTCTTACAGGCGTAGGAATGATGGATTGCAAGAAGGCTCTTGTTGAAGCCGACGGCGATACAGAAAAAGCTATCCTTATCCTTCGTGAAAAGGGACTTGCAACACAGGCTAAAAAGAGCGGAAGAATCGCTGCTGAGGGTATCGTTACATCTGTTGTTGAAGGTAACGTAGGCGCTGTTGTTGAGGTGAATATCGAAACCGACTTTGCTGCAAATAATGAAGAATTCAAGGCTTTCGTTGCTGCAGTTGCAAAAACTGTTATTGAAAAGAATCCTGCCGATGTTGACGCACTCAAGGCAACTGTTATAAGCGGTGGCGACAAGACTGTTGAGGAAACTCTTCAGGATCTTTTCATCAAGATCAGAGAAAATATGGTTATTCGTCGCTTCCAGAGATTTGAGGGTGTTCTCGTTCCTTATGTTCACGGAAACGGAAGCATTGGAGTTATGGTAAAGCTTGATACAGATCTTGACGCAGATAAGGTTTATGAAGTTGGTAAGAACTGTGCGCTCCAGGTTGCTGCAATGAACCCTGCATACCTCGACAGAGCATCTGTTCCCGAAAGCGCTCTTGAAGAGGAAAAGAAGGTAATCCTTGCTCAGATGGCTGAAGATCCTAAGATGGCAAGCAAGCCTGATCAGGTAAAGCATAAGATTGCTGAAGGAAAGCTTGGAAAGTACTATACTGAAAATTGCCTCCTTGAACAGGCTTTTGTTAAGGATGATAAGGTTTCTGTTGGTAAGTACGTTGAAAATGCCGCTAAAGAATTGGGCGGATCTATCAAGGTTGTTGAATATGCTCGCTTTGAAAGAGGAGAAGGCATAGAAAAGAAGGAAGACAACTTTGCTGATGAAGTTGCCGCAATGACTGGTAATAAGTAAATTATTTTAACATTAAAATGTAAAATCAGGCAGGGGTATATCTTATCCCTGCTTTTTGTTTGTTTTGCACAGAAAATAATATAACTTTTTGTCATTATGGTTTATTAAGTAGATATTTTAAGCGAAAACTTGCCTAATCTATTGACATCAACGTAAAATAGTCGTAAAATATGTAAGGGTTAAATAAAGATTATGCCCATATAATTAAATGTTATCAAAGTAAAACAAAAGAAGATTTCAACTTGTGAATGGGAGGTATCTATGAAAGAAAAGTTAGTTAAGTGCCTTAAATCAAATGTACTTTTTCTTACTTTTATTATTTCATCACTAATCAATTCATTTTTATTAAGAGCATTTACAGTTAAAAATTACTTAAGCTTTAAGCCTATTCTTGCAGATATAGTTATAATTCTGGTTGTAGCTGCTATCGGTTATGCTGTAAAAAATCCAAAGCGTAGATTTATATACTATATGGTCTGGCTTTGTCTTTTTACTATACTTTGTATTGCAAATTCCATTTACTTCACAAACTATCGTTCGTTTATTTCACTCTCGTATCTTTCAACTGCCTCTCAGCTGGGTGGAGTTATGGATGCTGTTACCGAGAGTATTCTTGAAGTAAAGGATCTTGTATTCCTTTGGGCGATTCCTGTTTTTGTTGCAGTTTATATCCTTCTAAGAAAAAAGAAAGGATATTTTGAAAATGTTACTGAAAATCAGAATCGTAAAAAATCTGTTATTTATACTCTTGCCACCGCAGGCGTATGCGCTGTTATTTTCTGTACGTCTCTTACTTCGACAGACCTTTCGCGGCTTGTTAAACAGTGGAACAGAGAATATGTCCTTTCGAGATTTGGTCTTTATACCTATCAGATAAGCGATACTGTATCAAGTATTAAGGCAAAAATAAATGTTCTCTTCGGCTATGAGGAAAACAGGGAAGTCTTTGATGATTTCTATGAGGATAAGGAAAAGAAGGAAGAGGAGATTGAAAATAAGGATAACGACTATACTGATGTTTTTGAAGGCAAGAATGTTATTGTTATCCATGCAGAAAGTATTCAGAATTTCTGCCTTGGCACTTTTATAAACGGTGAAGAACTTACTCCGAATCTTAATAAACTTGCGTCTGAGGGACTTTATTTTAAGAACTTTTATTCTCAGGAAAGTGTTGGAACAAGTTCTGACTCTGAATTTACTTTTTCAACTTCTCTAATGCCTGCGTCAAGCGGAACCGTTGCCATAAACTATTGGGACAGAGAATATGTTACCATTCAGAAGCTGCTTGGAAGCCTTGGATATTACACTTTCAGTATGCATGGCAATAACGGCTCATATTGGAATAGACTCAATCTTCATTCTTCTTTCGGATATGATGATTTCTTTAATTATGAAACAGATTTTGTTATTGATGAAACCATCGGACTTGGTCTGAGCGATAAGTCATTCTTCAGACAGGCTGCTGAAAAGATCGCGGATATAAATGCTGAGCATGATAAATTTTACGGAACTTTAATTATGCTTACAAACCATACTCCTTTTACTGATATTGAAAATCACAGTGATTTCAGCGTTACTTTTGATTATATGAAGCTAAATGAGGAAACCGGGGAATATGAACTTTATTCCGCTCCTTTCCTTGAGGGAACTAAGCTCGGAAGTTATTTAAAGAGCGTTCACTATGCTGATGAAGCCATCGGACAGCTTATAGAAGATCTTGACTCTGAGGGAATACTTGACGATACCGTTATTGTTGTTTATGGTGATCATGACTCGAAAATCAAGGAAGAATATTACGAAACTTACTTTAACTATAATCCTTTTACCGAGGAAGTTCTTGACGAAGATGATGAAGGATATATTCCTGTAAATGAATTTGCATATAATGTAAACAGAAGCGTTCCTTTTATAATCTGGAGCAAGGGTGGAGAAGCAGGACATAAAGTAATTGACGAGGTAATGGGAATGTATGATTGCCTGCCTACTCTTGGCAATATGTTTGGCTTTGAGAATAAATTTGCCCTAGGAAGAGATATTTTCAGTCTGAACGATAGCGAGGAAAATCTTGTAATATTTCCTACCGGAAACTTTGTAACCGATACTGTTTATTATAATAGTCAGAATGATTCATATTTTGATCTTACCGACTACTCAAATGTTGTTCTTAATGCTCCGTGTAATCAGTATTTCAAGAATATGAAGCCTGAAGAAATCTACGCAGAGGATTATCCGGATTATAAGACTACGGCAGATCCTGATTATTCCTATGACGCTTTTCAGGCGAGAGAGGATAACGGAGTAGTTGATGAAGAGTATCTGAATTCACGAAACGAAGAAGCAGAACTTGAGATAACTATCTCCAATGCAATTATTTATTATGATATGATAAAGAGGGTTTCCGAGGAAGAGGGTCTTGACGCAATACAAAGCGGAATCGCTTCTCTTACCGTTACTTCGGATGACAAACAGCCTGACGCTAAAAATAACGATGTTAATACTGACTCATCAGTAACTGACGGTTCGCCTCAGACAACTGAATAAAATTAAACCGCTTCTCTAAAAACGAGAGGCGGTTTGTTATTTTTAAAAATCTTGCACAGTGATCTGAAAGTTTGACCACAAAAAAAGACCGCCCCTTTATTATTAAAAAGGACGGAAGTTTTTAAAATTATACGGCTCTTGTTACCTTACCGGAACGAAGACATCTTGAACAAGCGTAAACGTGACAAGGAGTGCCGTTTACAACAGCCTTAACTCTCTTAACGTTTGGCTTCCAAGTTCTGTTGGTTCTTCTGTGTGAGTGAGATACCTTGATTCCGAAAGTTACACCCTTTCCGCAAAAATCACATTTTGCCATGAGGATAGCACCTCCTTCTTAGTTAATAGCATAAACTTATAGAATAATCTATAAACATAACATTGTTATTTTAGCAGATTTCTTAGATAAATGCAAGAGCTTTTGCTTATTGTTATTAAAAAGTTCATAATTGCAATAAAAAATAAAAATTATTTTCTTACCCTCTTGTTTTGTATAAAAAAATGTGCTAAAATTAAAAAGAATATTTTTGTGTATGTAATTTAAAGAAAGGTTTGATCTGATGTTTGACGAATCAAGAATAATCGAATATGGAGTAAGGATACTTATTATATTTATGATACTTCCTCTCCATGAGTGCGCTCATGCGTGGAGCGCCAAGAAGCTTGGGGATCATACTGCCGAGTATCAGGGCAGACTAACGCTAAATCCTATTGCCCATATCGACCCCATTGGTTCGCTCTGCCTTATTCTTACCGGCTTCGGGTGGGCTAAGCCTGTTCCTATTAATCCTCTTAACTTCAGAAAGTACAGAGCCGGTATTGCTCTTACTGCTGCCGCAGGTCCGATATCAAATCTTATTGCCGCATTTATTGGAATGATTGCTTTTCGCTTTGTTATGGCTATTCCTTATGGTGGGGAAACTCTTATTGATTTTTTAAATCAAACAGGCCCCCTATATTTTGCTTATCTGATACTTTCTTATTTTATTTCTATCAATATCGGTCTTGCAATCTTTAATCTTATACCAATTCCACCTCTTGACGGTTCAAAGGTGCTTAGCTATTTTACCTCCGCTGAGTTTGACAGAAAGGTTCAACAATACCAGATGTACATTTATGTAGTATTCCTTGTTGTAATGTTTACGGGTGTTCTTAATACTCCTCTTAACTTTATTTCCGGGCTTATCTATGACCTTTTTGTCTTCCTTACCGACTGGATTCCTTTGCTTGTCAATGTTTTTGTAAAATAAAGCGTGCAGGATAAATCATGAACAGTTTAACATTCCGACTTGAAAAATTTGAAGGACCTCTTGATCTGCTTCTTCACCTTATTTCAAAGCATAAGCTTAATATATACGATATTGAAATTTCCGAGCTTCTGGAACAATACCTTGCTTTCATTGACGGACTTTCCGAACAGGATTTTGAACTTGCAGGAGAATTTCTTGAAATGGCTGCAAGACTTATATATATCAAGACACTTTCTCTGCTTCCGAAACCAAATGAAGCTGAAGAATTAAAGAAAGAATTACAAGGAAACCTTATTGAGTATTCTCTTTGTAAACAAGCGGCTCAACTGCTTAAAGATGTTTATGTTGGGGCTGATATATTTGTAAGAAAGCAAATGACAATTGAAGCTGATAAGTCCTATAGACGACTTCACGATAAGGAGATGCTCCTTGAAGCTTATCTTGGGATCTCAGCCAAACGTAGAAATCAGACTCCTCTTAAAGCTGATATATTTAAGCCTATTGTTTCAAAAAAATTCGTGTCCGTTACCTCGAAGGTAATTTATATTTTGAGAAGGCTTTACAATAATGAAACCTGTGAAATGGATAATCTTTATAAAGGACATAATGATAAATCGGAAAGAATAGCGCTTTTTCTTGCTGTTTTAGAACTTACCAAAAGCGGCAGAATAGTTTTAAACGACGATAATTCAATTGTAAAGCTTCAGAAAAAATCTAAAATGCATAAAAATGCATCAATCTGAAAGGATAAAATATAATGCAGCTTGAAGAAAAAATATCAATAATCGAATCTGTTATTTTTGCAAGCGGCGATCCTGTTTCAACTGAAAGAATTGCCGAAGCCGCAGGGGTGGAAGAAGAGAATATAGATAAATTTGTAAAATTATTAAATGATAGATATGAAAGCGTAGGATCTGCTTTAATCGTGTTGAAGCTTGATAACTTCTATCAATTAACGACCAGAAAGAAGTACGCACCTTATATAAGAATCGCACTGGAAACAAAGAAAAACGCAGCGTTAAGTCAAGCTGCTCTCGAGGTGCTGACAATTGTGGCATATAATCAGCCTGTTACAAAAAGCTTTGTAGAACAGGTCAGGGGAGTTGACAGTTCAAGTGTTGTAAACTCTCTTGTTGAGAAGGAGCTTTTAGAAGAAGCCGGACGGCTTGATATTCCCGGCAGGCCTGTTGCGTATAAAACAACTCCGGGGTTTTTACGTTGCTTTCAGATTGAAAGCCTTGGCGAACTTCCTCCGCTGCCAAATCACAGTGAACAGATCACTTTTGACGAGGTTGATGATGTCAAACAGGAACAAAAAGAAGATACTCAAGGAAACTAAACACAGGGAGATGAAATGTGATGATAGTGCTTTATGTGCTGGTTAGTATAATTGCTCTTGTTGTCATATTGCTCCATTTTTCTGTGAGAGCTGAATTTTCAGCTGAAAATAAAAATGTTCTTGTAGTGATTAAATACTTTTGGTTTAAAATTTTTGAGTTTAAGATTCCCGAAGATGATATAAACAGTAAAGCCAAAACCGAAAGTTATGAGCCTGCTGAAAATAATTCAGATGTTTCATTGTCACAGGAAGGTATAGAAAAATTCAATGGCAAAACCACGAAAATGGAAAAGCAGAATGAAACAGAAAATGATTCTGAGGCGATACATGAACCGCTGAAACGTTCTTTTGAGAAAAAGCAGACCGAAGAAAACAAAAAACCAATCAAAAAAAGCAAGAAAAAAAGGGACAAGACTAAACCTGAATCGAAAGGCAAATTTAAACATCTAAAAGCAAAATGGAATAAAATCAAGCCCTTTATTCCTACAGCGTGGAAGGGTGTAAAAAAGCTTTTAAAAACTATAAGAATAAGCAAGCTTGAAATTGACATAGAAGCCGGAAAAGATGACGCTTATGAGTCTGCTTTGAATTACGGAAAAACAAACGCCGCGGTTTATAATGGTATTGCGGCATTGAGCTTGATTTTTACAGTCAGAATAAAAAGCTGCAACATAAAATGCCTCTTTAATGAGAATACTTTTAATTATAAGGCAAATGCGACTGTTTATATCCGTCCTTCGGCGGTGATTGCAATTGCTGTCTGTACTCTTGTAAATTTCCTTATAATTTATTTTAAGGAAAAATCAAAAGCAAAAAAAGCCTTGAAAAAGGCAAGGAAAATAAATTCTGAAACTACTAAAAAGGAGATGCTTGTAAATGAGTGAAAACCATCTTGAAGGTCTTGTAACAAGTGCTATGGAAAAAATCAAGGAAATGGTGGATTGCCAGACTATTATCGGAAATCCCATTACTGTTGCCGACGGAACAACAATTATCCCTGTTTCAAAAGTGTCCTTCGGTTTTGCTTCGGGAGGCAGCGACCTTCCAACAAAAAATGTAAAGGATCTTTTCGGCGGCGGCTCCGGTGCGGGAATCACTATCTCACCCATCGCATTTATTGCAATTTCAAACGGTGAGGTAAAACTTCTTCAGCTTTCAATGAATGCCAGCAAGGAAAATGCAATCGTAAACCTTGTTCCTGAAGTTATTGACAAGATAACCGATTTTTTAAATAAGAAAAAGGAAGACTCAGACAACTAAAAATATACAGCTTTATTTTCGTATTATAAAGTAATTTTAGGTGCATAATGGTTTTGTATTCTATAAAACCGAGGTGTGATCATTTGTTATGAAAATAATACGGAAAATGCTCTGTGTGGCTTTAGCCGTCTCTTTTGTTTCAAATATCTTTACTGCTGCGGAAAATGCCAACGCTGAGCTTGAAGTTTCCGCTAAATCCGCAATAGTATTAGAGGCAAAAAGCGGCAGAGTAGTTTATGAAAAAAATGGCTATGATGTTCTTCCAATGGCTTCAACAACTAAAATAATGTCAACTGTTATCGCACTGGAAAGCGATATTGACCTTGATGAATACTTTACAGTTGACAGTGACGCTATCAGAGTGGAAGGCTCGTCGATGGGCCTTCAGGAAGGCGATAGGGTAACCTTGCGTACTTTATGCTACGGAATGATGCTTCCAAGCGGAAATGACGCAGCAAATGCAACTGCTGTAAGAGTGGCGGGAAGTGTCGAAGCCTTTGTTGACATGATGAACGACAAGGCCAAGGAGCTTGGACTAGAAAATACGAGCTTTGTAACGCCTTCAGGGCTTGACGACTATACCGACGACCACTATTCAACTGCTTACGATATGGCAGTCCTTACTTCATATGCTGTGAAAAATCCATTGTTTCGCGAGATATGCTCTTCAAAGAATGTTGAGCTTGAATACGGAAACCCTCCTTATAAGCGCTGGCTTGCAAATAATAATAAGCTGCTGCGATACTGCGATGGAGTTTATGGCGTTAAAACAGGTTTTACCGATAAGGCAAGAAGATGCCTTGTTTCCGCTTGCGAGCGTGACGGGGTAGAGCTTATTTGTGTTACCTTAAACGCTCCTGACGATTGGCAGGATCATTCAAAGCTTTACGACTACGGCTATTCCAAAGTGAAGGAGTGTTCTCTTGACAGTAATATTTCAGATGTTAAATTCAATGTAGTGGGTTCAAATGACGATACGATTTATGCTAAGCTTGAGAGAGAACCGGTTGCTTCCCTTTTTGAGGGTGATATAGAAACGGTTACAAGAAAAATAATTGTGAACAGCTTTTATTACGCTCCTGTCATAGAAGAGGAAGTCCTTGGAAGAGTTGAATATTACCTTGACGGTAAGCTTATAGAGTCGGTTAATATAATCGCTGAAAAGGAAGTTCCAGCTGTAAGATATGAACAGCAAAGCACAGTCAAAAGAATGATCGAAAGAATAAAGAATTTTTTGAAAATTTAAGCAGGCAACGCCTGCGTTACATAAAGGATAGATAAGATAATGGAAAAAATAAGAATTCAAAAAATTATTGCCGACAGTGGCTACTGCTCTCGTAGAAAAGCGGAAGAACTTATTTCAGAGGGCAGGGTAAAGGTGAACGGCAGACCATGTAAACTTGGTGACAAGGCAGGTACAAAAGATATTATAAGTATAGACGGACAGAATTTGAACGTTCCAAAGAAAAAGAGTCTTTACTATCTTATGCTCAATAAACCAAGGGGATATGTTACAACCACAAGCGATGAGCTTGACAGAAAATGCGTTACAGATCTTTTGTCGGATTTTCCTGAAAGAGTGTAGCTCTTGGGGGGTGCTGACTGATTCTCGAAAAAACTATTGCTGTTTACAAATGACGGTAAATTGGCAAATGATATAATGCACCCATCAAGACACAGTTCAAAAACTTATAGTG
>CALWNN010000088.1 GCA_944382845.1 uncultured Clostridia bacterium | reverse complement strand
ACCTCAGTTGTAAGTTTCCCCTCATCAAAGAACTTTCGCATTTTAATGGTCTGTGCGTGTGAGGGAGTAGCGTCGTTTAAGTCAATTTCATCAACGACATCTCGCTGACAATCCTCGTCAAGATATGAAAGTTCAACAGCAGGTCGCATTTTGATACGCCCATTATCAACATACTCAAGCAATTCCGGCACAAGATATGTCAGACGAATATATCTGCGGATTTGTTCTCGGCTTTCTCCGACTTCCTCGCCCAACATTTCATTTGTTCTCAGTCGTTCAAATTCTGACACCACTGGTGTCAAATTGTTTTTAGCCGGTCTACCTGCCTGTTTGTTCATTGCTTCCAATCTCATTTTGTAGGCAAAAGCCTTTTCACTCGGTAAAATCTGCGACCTTTGAAAGTTGCTTTCTACCATAAGAATAGTCGCTTCTTCTCTTGTCAGATCTACGACTTCACAACGCAAGGTATCAAATCCGGCAAGCTCACTTGCTCGCTTTCTTCTGTGACCGGAAACAAGCTCATACCTGCCATCTTCTTTTTGCCTTACCGTTGCCGGAGTGATAACGCCCCTGTCTTTGATACTCTCCACAAGCTGTAACATATCTTCATCATCTCGTACCTTAAAGGGATGATCGGGAAAATCGTCAATCTCGCTTATAGGAATATCTCTGATTTTTGATAGCTTTGCTTCGTCACGCTGCTCCTGTGTCGAAAAAATATCATCGAGCGTTGGCAGCGTGAAGTCGCTCTTTCTGCCTGCCATCAGCCATCACCTCCCTCGTAAATTCGGAGTAGGCTTTTGATACCGGACTATTGGGTTCATAGGCATAAATACTTTCACCCTTAGAAGCAACCTCTGCGGCTTTTACTGCCATCGGAATTTGACTCTTATAAATCTTGATGTGTGAACCAAAATTCTGTCTGAGAGCTTCCACGGTGCTTTTGGCAAGGTTCGTGCGGTTATCTACGATAGTCAAAAGAATACCGTCGATTGCCAAGTCGGGATTGATATACCTTTTTACCTTAGACACCGTTCTTAAAAGCTGAGTCATACATTTGGCTGGCAAATAATGAGCCTGCACTGGTATCACCACACTGTCCGCTGCCGAAAGAGCATTTAATGTCATCATACCGAGCGAAGGTGAACAGTCGATAACAATATAATCGTACTTGTCCTTTATTTCGCTCAGGTAGGATTTCAAAAGGACTTCTCGGTTCATCGCTGTAACAAGGCTGATCTCGAAGTCAAACAAATCGCTGCTTGACGGTAACAAATCAACGCCTTCCTTATGCTTCAGTATTCCGCTGAACAGATTGCCTTCCTTGCCCTGAATAACTTCAGTCATCTTATCCGAAATAGTATTCTGAAGATTATCCGTATCTCGCCATCCAAGACAGGTTGTAAGGTCGCCCTGCGGGTCAGCGTCAACAAGCAGCACTTTTTTACCTTGCATAGCTAACCCAACGCCCAAGTTCACCGCTGTCGTTGTTTTTCCCACTCCGCCTTTTTGATTGCATATCGCAATCGTTTTGCAGTTTGGCATTACTGCGTCCTCCTTTCCTAAAATTTATAGCCACTCAAAAATGAATGACTATGTAGACAGCCGAGAGGATTTTTGTATCCTCACGACTGAAATGTTTGTAGCAGCAACATTTGTTCTCAACACCCCTTGCTGTGGGAAGTCACTAAGGAACGGACTGCTAATCCGTATCATAGGAGTTTCACCTCTGCCGGGTTCTCCGCCAGCTCCGTAGAGAAGTATCATTATCATTCTGACTGTCATCGCCATACCGGTTGCAGTCCGGTACTCATAACAGGAGTTCTCGCTCGTTCCTACTCAGGAAGTCTTGGCGTACCCGTTACAGTAGCTACTCATCAGAAATAAAGTCTTAGTGAATGTGTATTCAATTATCAAAGTCCGTGAAGGGGAAAGATTTCCGTTTGGGGAAATACACCCTTCACTTGTTTGAACTGGGAGAGGGTAAATGCACACCCAAATTTCAAAAAAAATCAAAAAAATTTTTTAGACTTTGAAAATTCCCCTATAACGCAAAAAAAGCCGCCTGTTTCACAACGGAAACAAGCGGCTAAAATAACCATCTATATTTCAAAACCGACCGACTATTTATGATTTATTGAAAGCAATCTTCTTTTTCCTTATAATAAAATCACACAGAGGAGGTGGCATAATGCAAATAGAAATTAAGATTGAGGACTCCTGCAAAGAACCTAAAGTGATCATATTGACGGCTTCAATGACAGAAGAAGTTAATTCTATTATAAAGAAGTTGTCGGAAGATGTTCCTCAAATAATATCCGGCATAAAAAACGAAAAAATTGAAGTATTGGAGCAATCAGATTTAATTAGAGTCTATGCAAGTTCAGGAAAAGTTTTTGCTGTCACTGACAACGGAGAATACACTCTACGCATTAGGCTATATGAGATAGAGGAACGCTTGAACCCTCATCAATTTGTCCGTATTTCCAACTCGGAGATCATTAATCTGAAAAGAGTTGATAATTTCGATTTGAGCTTTACAGGAACAATTTGCGTAAAACTTTCTAATGGGACAACAACCTATGTATCCCGCCGATATGTTGCTAAAATCAAAAAAATATTAGGAATATGAGGTGACAAAAATGAAAAAGAAAATATTTTATCGTGCTTTAATAGGTTTCCCTATTGGTATTTCCATCGGAAACTTAATTATGATTCTTATATCGCTCGGATGGGCGAACGGATATTACTCTCCTTGTGTACCTGATCTCATAACAGCAATGGGAAATGAAATAAATGCCGTTATTATTCAAACTATTCTCTGCGGACTATTAGGTACAGGATTTAGTGTAAGCTCTGTAATTTGGGAAATAGAGCATTGGAGTATCGTAAAACAAACCGGAATTTATTTTCTGATTATCTCTGTAATAATGCTGCCTATTGCCTACTTTATGTACTGGATGAAGCACAGCTTTATCGGATTTCTAAGTTACTTTGGTATATTCGTTCTGATTTTCGTTGTAATGTGGATTATCCAATTTATCATCGGAAAAAACAATATAAAAAGAATGAACGAAAAGCTATCTGAAACAAGAAACACTGACTCACATAGTTAAGTTTGTTACAATTTCAGAGAAAGAGCCTCCTACCTGATAGTAGGAGGCTCTTGTTATAAGTACTGTACCTTAACTTTTTTCTGCTTTGCTTTCAGAAATTTGCAAAGAACATCATCAACTGCGTCTGTGTATCTGCCTTGCTGAATAAGACTATTCTTCAGGGATACAAGCGAATTAATAATCCTGCTGTACTCGCTTTCATCAAGATAAATATGAAATGTAGGCTCTCTCATCTTATATGCCCTCCTTACTTTGAGATTGCTTTCTTCTCCATTCAAAAAACCTCTCTCGAATAAACTCTGTATCCTCACATTCATCAGAGGTTATGAAAATATGTACGCTACGAAACGCTCTTTTAATCTTCTTCGCATAATCGGCTTCTCCGCTGCCGATCTTGTATGGAATTTTCAAAAGTTTTATTTCTCTCTTTTGGCACAGATATTTTTTCAGTTCTTCAATCTCCTGTGCCCGACTGTCGGTTTCAATCGCCAGTTTTTCATCCGGTATATAGATTTCAATCGGAAGTCCAATAATATCACTTGTATCTGTCAGGACTCTTAATTTCCTTTGCTGTGCATAAAACATCACTGTTAATTTAGGGAATACGCTTTGATACTCAGCTTCACACACCTTACATCCGGCTTTCCCAATCGTCCTTTCAGAAATCTTTGCTTTCCAAGAATGACCGAAAGAACATTTCCACCAAACACTCTGCATTGAGTTCCTTGATATTCTTTCCGGTGACATATTCCCATTTTTCTCATAGTCCCATTCGCTAAGCAAACAGGGGTCTGTGGTTGCTAAATCATTATATCCGGTCATAACTGCA
>CALWNN010000087.1 GCA_944382845.1 uncultured Clostridia bacterium | reverse complement strand
TTTTCACCGATAAGAATTGAAAAAAATCTGAATGGAGAAGGCGGTTACACACTTTCAGGCGAATTCAAATATTCCGATAACAAAGTTAAACTTACTATAATCCAGTACTGCTCAAAACGTAGTCTTGAAATAGCAAATAAATAGAGGGTTTGAAGTTGAGTCTTCTGGAACTTTTCCGTAAAAAAACGACAAACACGTTGTTTACAACCCCTTCGCACAGCCGGAAATTTTTTATAGTACACAAATTCAGACAGTTTTACAAATTTGACATTTCGGAAACTGACACCCACAATCCTGAAGAAGCCCTAAAAAAATCTCAGGATAATGCGGCAAAAATTTACGGTGTAAATTATACTTTATTTTTGACAAATGGCTCTTCAAGCGGCATTATAGCATCTGTTCTTGCCGCAGCAGAAAAAGGAGACAACGTTTTATTACACGAAGATGCGCATCCGTCACATCTTAATGCGGTTAAACTTGCCGGCTGTAATCCTGTATTCTACAAGCTGCCTTTAGTAAAGGACTGGGGTGTTTACGGCAAAAATTCACCGGAAATTCTGGAACCGTATTTAAAAAGCAATAAAATAAAAGCCGTAATAATAACCTCACCTACTTATGAAGGCTTTGTTTCGGATATTACAACAATTAAAGACCTCTGTCATAAATACGGAGCATTTTTAATTACGGATGAAGCTCACGGGGCTCTATACCCGTTTTCAGAAAAATTGCCGGAAAGTGCAGTGAAAATTTCGGATTTTACGGTTCAATCCCTTCACAAAACCGCAGGCGGCTTAAATCCGACAGCACTTTTACATTCAAATTGCGAAATAAATCCAGAAAATGCTCTTAAAATGATAAACACAACCTCCCCTTCATATCCTCTTCTTGCAACGATTGAAGCAAACATAAAATTTCTAAACAGCCCAGGAGGCAAGAAAAAAATTGAAGAGTTAATTGAAAATATTGAAAATATGAAAGCCTCCTGCCCGAATATTACTTTTGGAGGGGATGATACTACTAAAATTCTTATAAAATCAAACAAAATGTCCGGAACAGAACTCTCTGCTGCACTTTACAACAAATATGGAATAGAAGACGAACGGACAAACGAAATTTCAACCCTTTTGCTCTGCGGAATAGGAACCGACATAAAAAAGCTGGATAGATTAAAAAAAGCATTATTAAAATTGTAACAATTTGTAATAAATCACAGATATTTATTAAAGAAACAGCCGGATATAGCCGATACCATAGATAAGAATAGTACTAACTTGAAAGGAAAAGGCGTAAAACTATGGGAATGGCAGCATCACAGGCCAGATTATTATCAATAACCTCCCGTATGTCAGACAATGAACTGCGGGCGCAGTTGATTAACAATGCAAAAATACGCCTTACGGAAGATTCCTCCAAGGCCAGCGAAAAGTATATAAGCGCATTGAACCAGACTCAATTAATGATGTCAAATAAAGACGCACAAGGTAACGATCTTTATCAGCAGTTGACATTTAATAATTTAACGGCATACAGCTCTTATAACAACCAGTACGGGCTTATAAATAAATCAGGAGAAATGGTTGTAAGCGAACTTGACGCAGCAAAATACGAACAGGCGATTGCTGCGGCTGAAGGTAATGAAGAAACTGATGCTTTAACGGAATTTTTGAAACTCTACGGACTTGAAAAAGATACTTCAACTTACTGGGAGACAAATGCAAATGTCCTTAATACTATAATTACTGACTACGGGCTTACTGATGATATGAAAACCCGTTATGAAGGAGATATAGAATATGATGCCGATGGCAACAGAATTTCAGGTCTTCACTACGGTTATGAAATGTCTAAAACATCAACAGAAATGGGTGTTTACGAACGCCTTCTTGATGATTATACAAAAGCCGATAACGCATACACAAATGCTGTTATCAAAGAAATGAAAACTTTCCTTTTTGAATATAAACCGAATGGTTATACAACCGGTTATGAAGATATGTATAACGATGTAGTAGGAGGCACAAAAACAGATCAGGTTACAGGTTCTTTTGAGGCTCTAAACTACATTAACTTATTATTTAATGAATTGACAGGTGATGATTATATAATTACTGAAACTACTGATGCTGACGGAAATACAATGAACACCGTCTTCTATGATAACATGAATTATTTGTTAAATGAAAGTATTGAATTTGACAGCAGCGGTAGTTCAGCGACTATAACAACCAGCACAGACTTTACAGATGAAGGGAACAATCAGTATTCAATAAATGATGGAGCCTTTATTGTAACTTATAATGAAGGCAGCACTCCTCCATATTCGGTTGCAGGCTCATCATCTGAAGGAGAGTCAGGCTCAACATCATATTCACCGGGTGCGGTAGTTGATAACGGGGATGGAACTTACTCTTTTACCTACACCTGTACAGAAACCGAAGTCGATGAGGAAGATGGTTCAACAACTACATCTACAAAAAGCGGAACCTGTACTTTTTCTCCAACCAGCGGAGTTGCAATTATGGAGGAAGAAGCAAATGCTGATGAAATAGCTCATCAAGTAAAATATATTTACAAATATTTTAACCAGAACGTACTTTCTCAGATGGACAGAGATAAATTTGCAGACTCTGCGCCTACTGAAAAAGCTGCGTATGAAGCAGCTGCAAAGCAGTTATCTATCTTTATTTTTGGATATGACATAGGTTCTCAGGATTACGATAAACTTGATGATATGGAATGGATTCTTGAGTCAGGCATTCCGACCACAAACCTTGACAGCACATCTACCGTAGTTATTGATCAGGTTATCGGCGGGGCTTCCCAGCAAGTTTCATATCAAACAAATTTTGAGGCAGTCCTTGATGTTTATTTGATCGAAAGTATGATTGATTTGCTCGGTGCACCGAAGTACACCTGGGTCGATAAAACAAATCCCGATGAAAATGCAGATGCAAAAGCCCAGTGGTACACTAACATCTTTAATAAAATGAATGAAGGTGGATATCAATCCATTTCGGCTGAACTTGCAAAAGATCCGGACTGGATTAAATATGCATTTGAAAGCGGATTATTAAGCATGATTCAGGTAGATGACGAATTTCAGTGGGTTTCTACAATGTATTCAAACTGCAGTGATATTACTGAAGATACCGTCGACTTGATGATTACTCAGGCTGAAGCCGAATATACGCGTGAAACAAATAAAATTCAGGCAAAAGACAAACTTTATGACCTTGAACTTAAGAATATTGATACAGAGCACGAAGCGCTTCAGACAGAATATGATTCAATAAAATCAGCACTGGACAAAAACGTTGAAAGACACTTTAAATACTTCAGCTAAAACTAAGTCGGCAGAGTGATTTTACAAAAATCTTTACATAATCTTTAACGATATAAAGATTATGTAAGGAAATCCTGATATGCTCAAATTTCGACTATAATAATAATATAGTTAAGAAAGAAATTGGAGATTATCATGGAATCAGTAAAAGAAATCCTTACAAAATTAGAAAATGCAGATAACACAATTAAAAATGAAGTAGAAAACATGCTCGTAAAATGCGGCACATCAGCTCTTCCTCAACTTGTAGATCAGCTTCAGGTAGTAAGAGGAATTAAAAGAGGTGTTGTAGCTATGACTCTTATCAGATTGGGCGATGCTTCAATCAAGTATCTTGAGAATGCTGCAAAACAAAATAAAGATTTTGAATGGGTTGCTGAATACCTGATTCGTGAAATAAAAGGCGAAATTGCCGCATAAATAATCAAGTTTTCATAATGAAAAAGCCATCCTGACGGGTGGCTTTTTTATTATTAGAAAAATCCACAAATATTATAAAAAGCACGTCATTCTGAGAGCTTTAGCCCGAAGAATCTCCTTTCGTTTTCAGGGGATCCTTCTCATTCGCACTCACGATAAACGGGTACGGCTAACGCCTTTCACTCTCTGCTCGTGCGGCTCAGGATGACATCATGGTTTTACGTCATTCTGAGGACGCTAGTCCGAAGAATCCCCTTGCGGTTTTAGGGTGTCTTCGCTTGCGGCTCAGGACGACGCAGTTTTGAAATTTTTTGTTGAATTTGTTATATAAGTCCTATTAATTATTGCTTGCAAAAAATATCAATTCTATTTATAATTAAATTTATTTTAAACACCAGAAGGAGTA
>CALWNN010000086.1 GCA_944382845.1 uncultured Clostridia bacterium | reverse complement strand
TTAATCACGTTGCGACGAAAAGCAATCTGTCGCTGACTGCAGCAAGCTGCAGATAGGAGCTTTGCTCCTCAGGGTTTCAGTGGGGGATTAAAACCCCCACTGAAAAACTGAATGGAACCCTGCCTCCCATAGGAGGCGAATCATCCCATAGGAGGCAGACCCGCCTAATATGAGGCAGACCTGCCGAATACTCGGCAGGGGGACATTGGCGACTTGGTTATTTACCAGATATATCCGAAAGGAGGAAATGCCTGAAAAACGGCATGATTTCAAATGATAAAAAAGGTTTATGACAACAGAGAGCTGTCTTGGCTGAAATTCAACAAGAGAGTTCTTGAGGAAGCGGAGGATATTTCCGTTCCCTTAATGGAAAGGCTCAGCTTTATTTCAATTTTTTCAAGCAATCTTGACGAATTTTTTATGGTACGCGTTGGTTCACTTCATGACAAAATGCTGATAGATGACAGTATGCGCGACGGAAAAACTCAGCTAAGACCCTCTGAACAGCTTGACAGGATTTTTTCAAAAGTAAAGGAGCTTGTTCTTGACAAGGACCGAATATATTCATCTCTTGATAAGGAGCTTTCATCAAAGGGCATAAAGCGCCTTTTGTTTAAGGAACTTTCAAAGTCCGAACAGGAATATGTTTCAGCCTATTACAGCTATGAGATAAAGCCGTTTATTTCTCCCGCAGTTGTAGACAAGCGTCACCCGTTTCCTTTCCTTAAAAACAAGGAAATATATGCTGTGGCAAAGCTTAGCGCCGACAAAAAAGACGGGGAGTCAGATGTAAAGCTTGGTATTGTTTCCACTTCCAGCGGAGGAGCAGGCGCTTTTCCAAGGGTTATTTTTATTCCGGATGACAATTCCGACGACATTAAATTCATATTGTCGGAGGACGTAATACTCCACTACTGCCAGAAAATTTTTGACGGTTTTAAGGTTGAAGAAAAGGCTCTTATGAGAGTTACAAGAAATGCAGACCTTGACCTTGAAGGTTCTTACCTTGAAAACGAAATGGATTTTCGTTCCATCATGTCAGAAATGATTAAAAAAAGGAAACGACTTTGCCCGGTTCGGCTTCAGCTTTCCAAGCAGCTTTCAGAACTTACCTCCGGCGAGCTTTCCGCAAGGCTTGAGCTTACAAAAAAGCAGGTGTTTATTGAAAAGTCTCCTCTTGACCTTTCTTATGTCTTTTCACTAAACGACAAGGCGGCAAAATTCACTCAGCTTTTTTATCGGAAGGTTTCACCTCAAATGTCTCCCATGGTAAATCCGGATCTTCCAATGATATCCCAGATAGAAAAGGGAGATATACTTTTGCATTATCCTTACGAAAGCATTTCACCTTTTATAAGACTGCTTCGTGAGGCTGCCGACGACCCGGAGGTTGTTTCAATAAAAATCACTCTTTACAGAGTCGCCAAAAACTCTAAGGTCATTGACGCACTTGTAAAGGCTGCGGAAAACGGCAAGGAGGTCATTACCCTTGTTGAGCTTCGGGCAAGATTCGACGAAGAAAACAACATAGGCTGGTCTAAACGGCTTGAGGACAACGGCTGCCGTGTAATATATGGTCCAAGAGGGCTTAAAGTCCACTCAAAGCTTTTACTTATTACTAAAAAATCAGGAAAAAGCGTTAAATACATCACTCAGGTAGGCACGGGAAACTACAACGAAAAGACCTCGAAAATTTATACCGATCTTTCACTTATGACTGCAAACAAGGATATAGCAGCCGACGCCGTATCTGTTTTTAACGCCCTTTCTATGGGTATTCTGGTTGAACATTCAAACGTGTTGCTTGTTGCGCCAAACTGTCTGCAAAACAGAGTTGTAGAACTTATGAATCGGGAACTTCAGCTTGCAAAGGCGGGAAAAGAAGCATACATTGGGCTTAAACTCAACTCGCTGACAGATAAGGTTCTTATTGACAAAATGGTTGAATGTTCTGTTGCAGGAGTGAAGATAGAGTGTGTAATAAGAGGAATAAGCTGTCTGGTGGCAGGTATTCCCGGTGTCACAGACAATATTCAGATTCGCTCCATTGTAGGCAGATTTCTCGAGCACGCAAGAATTTACATTTTCGGTATCGGAGAAAGGCAGAAGGTCTACATTTCCTCGGCGGACTTTATGACAAGAAACACCTTAAGGCGAGTTGAAGTTGCCGCTCCTATACTTGATGAAAGAATCAAGAAAAAGGTTCTTGGTATTTTTTCAATTCAAATGCGGGATAATGTCAAAGCAAGGATTCAGCAGCCTGACGGAACATATAAAAAGGCTCATGTAACATCATCTGCACTTTCTGCTCAGGATTATTTCTGCAATGAAGCAATAGCAGCCGCTCAGGCAGCGGAGAATTTCATGGCTCAGCCTGCAAAGGAAAAGAAAAAAGGCTTTTTTGCACGGCTCTTTTCAAAAAAAGAAAATAAAACTTAATAACTGATGCAAAAACCGACAGCTGAAAAAAATCAGCTGTCGGTTTTATGTTTTTTCTTTTAACTCTATTTAAGTTTCAGACTCGTAAGTAAAGGTTTTCACTCCAAGCTTTTCTCTTATATATTCGCCTATTTTTTCAACTCTGATATTCAGTGAAAATGAAAATTCCTCGGCAATTATAGTTTCTGTGTGCTTTAAAATACCACTGTCCCATGAAGATAGCCCCTTCGGTGAATTGATCGACCTGAAATAAAGGCACTTTGCCAAAAGCAAAAGCTCCGTTTCATTTCTCTGTGTAAGTATCTCCCTGTATTTGATTTCCCTTTCCTTCCTGTCATCTATCCACGGCATATCCTTGTCCTTTATGCTTAATATCATTCCGTCAATCTCCTCAGCAGAAAGAATCGGACGCATTTTTTCCAAAAGCTTATCATTGTCAAGCGGCACGAATATCTGAGAACAATCCTTATTTATCGGCTTTAATATATAGTAATCTTTAGGAGATTTATCTCTTCCGAAAGAAACCGAACAAACATCTGCTATCTTACATATTCCTTGGGTGCTGTAATTCACATAGTCGTTAATATGATACACACAAATTCCTCCTTGCCTTTTCACAATTAATTTCAATACTTTCTTACAACAATTATAACATATTTTTAAATTTTTTTCAAAAGTACTTTTTCACAAAAATGCAGGGTGAAGATTTGTGTAAATTGCAGCCGTTACGGCTTACAGAAATTCACAAGTGTGAAATTTCAGCTTTTCTTTGATTTTCTGGTCTCTTCGATTTTCTCTTTGACCTCTTTCCATGCCTCGTTAAGCTTTACGTTTGAAAATTTAGCAGTTGGATGAGCGTTAATGTAGTCACGCTTGAAAAATCCAAGGCTTTTTTCCTTCTGATCGGAAAAGGCTTTGAGCTTTTCGATTTTCTCGTTAAGTTGAATAACACGTTCGTTGGAGTTGATTTTTTCCGAAAGTTCTCTTCTGGCTTCGCTTATATCCTCTCTGACCTGTGAGATTTTTGCAAGAATCTTATTCATATCAAGAGCGATCTTGATTGCATAAACAAGATCTGAAACAACAAGACAGGTTATGAAGCCTCCTGAAAAATAAAGAGCCGGAATGCTCATTGCAAGAACAATATATTCAACTGCGTCATGAAGTACGTAAGTTAGAAATATTGCAAGAAATCCCCAGAAAAGCGAGGTTGTAAGACATATTCGTCCGTGAAAATTGAACTTCATGTCGGAATAATCCCAGTATTTCATTTTGAGAGTTTTCTCCATTGCCCAGCCGGTGAAGTATTCAAGTATGGTACATCCTATCATTGAACAGAAATAGACCAATACCGGGTTGTCCTTCAGCGGCAGGCTTATCATTAGCACAAAAACTGCTCCGAAACCGTATATAGGAAGGTATGGACCTCGGAGAAATCCTCTGTTTACGGGTTTTTTATTTTCAATTGAAACAATAGTTGATTCAATGCACCAACCCACAAAACAGTAAATATAAAAAAACATTACCCATTGAAAAAATGAATATCCGTACATATTATCCCCCTTAAATCAATCCCTTTCCATTGTTTTTGAAACCGCTTTATGCCAGCCGCAAAGAAGTCTTTCACGACAGCTTTCGGTTATCTTGGGTTCAAAGCTTATTACAGGCTCGTTTATCTTTTTAAGTTCGTCAGCAGACCTCCACACTCCCGCACCCAGTCCTGCAAGAAACGCAGCGCCCATTGCTGTTGTTTCAACGCATTTAGGACGTGATACCACGCAGTTTAAAATATCAGCCTGAAATTCCATAAGAAAATTATTCTCGCTTGCTCCGCCGTCAGCCTTTATCTCCTTCAGTTCAACTCCGCAATCCTGTTCCATTGCCTTTAAAACATCTGTTGTCTGATAGGCTATAGCTTCAAGGGCCGCTCTGATAATATTAGCCTTATTTGCTCCCCTTGTTATCCCTAATATGGCGCCTCTTGCGTTATGATCCCAGTATGGCGCACCAAGTCCAGTAAAAGCAGGAACAATATAAACTCCGTTTGAATCGGGAACCGATCTTGCTATACTTTCCGTTTCTGCGGCTGTTTTAACAAGCCCAAGTTCATCTCTGAGCCATTGTATCAATGCCCCTGCAACAAAAACTGAACCTTCAAGAGCGTATGTTATCCTTCCGTCAATACCCCATGCAATAGTCGTGACAAGTCCGTTTTTTGATTCGGAAGCCTTGTCGCCGGTATTCATAAGCATAAACCCTCCTGTGCCGTAGGTGTTTTTAACATTACCTTTTTCAAAGCAGCACTGGCCGAAAAGCGCAGATTGCTGATCTCCTGCAATTGCGCAGATGGGGATCTTGCTTCCGAAAACATTTTTATGGCAAACCGCTAATTGTCCGCTCGAATCTGTCACCTCAGGAAGCATTGATTCAGGAATATCAAAAAGCTTCAAGATTTCCTTATCCCAACAAAGGGTATGAATATTAAAAAGCATTGTTCTGGAAGCGTTTGAAAAGTCGGTGATATGGGATTTTCCTCCGGTGAGTTTCCACACGAGCCAGCTATCTATAGTTCCGAACAGAAGCTCCCCTTTTTCGGCTCTGTGTCTTGCATAAGGAACATTATCAAGTATCCACTTGAGCTTTGTTCCAGAAAAATACGGGTCGATAAGAAGCCCGGTCTTTTCCCTGAAAAAGTCCTCCATACCATCGTTTTTTAGCCTGTCGCAGAAATCCGATGTCCGTCTGCACTGCCAGACAACCGCAGGACAGATTGGCTTTCCGGTGAATTTGTCCCACACAACAACAGTTTCACGCTGGTTTGTAATTCCTATTGCGGTTATATCTCCGGCGCTTATGCCAAGTTCGCTTATGGCTTTCCTTGCAACCTCAGTCTGGCAGTTGAAAATTTCTTCAGCATCATGCTCTACCCAGCCTGCTTTAGGATAAAACTGAGTAAACTCTTTTTGTGCCGTGCTGAGAATCTCGCCGCTTTCGCCAAATATTATCGCTCTTGCCGAGGTTGTTCCCTCGTCAAGTGAAAGTATGTATTTCATTATCCTTTTCTCCTCGTTTTTCCGACATTTTTCTCAATTATAACACAGATTATCCTTTTTTTCAACTATACAATACAAATAACGATTTGTACGTCTGACAAACACAAGCGTATTTCACAAGAAAACATAGATTATCCTGTTAAATTTGTTTTATATGACAATTGACGAAAGACCGTAATTTGGGTATAATAAAATGAGTGTTTTTAAGTAATTTATAAAGGGGATAGAAAAATGGTTAAAGTTGTAAAGTTTGGCGGAAGCTCGCTTGCAAACGCAGAACAATTCAAGAAAGTAGCTTCAATAATAAAAGCTGAGGAGTCAAGACGATATGTTGTTCCCTCTGCTCCCGGAAAGCGTTTTCCCGATGACACTAAGGTTACGGATATGCTTTACAAATGCTATGATCTTGCTGCAAAGGGCAAGGATTTTACTGATAGTTTTGACGCTATCAAACAGCGTTACTATGAAATAATCAATGAGCTTTCACTTTCTCTTTCACTTGAAAAGGAATTTGAAATAATCAAGGCTTGCTTTATCGGAAAGGCAGGACGTGACTATGCCGCTTCAAGAGGTGAATATTTAAACGGAATTATCCTTGCAAATTTCCTGGGATATGAATTTATTGACGCTGCAGACGTTATTTTCTTTACCGAATCGGGAAGCTTTGACCCGGTTAAGACAGGCGAGATTTTAAAAGCAAGGCTTGAAAACGTTGAAAGAGCGGTTATTCCCGGATTTTACGGTTCAATGCCAAATGACACCATTAAGACATTTTCAAGAGGCGGATCAGACATTACAGGTTCAATCGTGGCTTCTGCTGTTAATGCAGATCTTTATGAAAACTGGACTGACGTTTCAGGATTTTTAATTGCCGACCCAAGAATCATTGATAATCCGGAGCCTATTACAGTAATTACCTACAAGGAGTTAAGAGAGCTTTCCTACATGGGTGCGGGCGTTCTTCACGAGGACGCAATTTTTCCTGTAAGAAAGGCAGGAATTCCTATAAACATAAAAAACACCAACGCTCCTGATGATCCGGGCACCATGATAGTTGAAAGCACTTCACAGAAGCCCCGGTTCACAATTACCGGAATTGCAGGAAAGACCGGATTTTCCGTTATCAACATTGAAAAGGACATGATGAATTCCGAAATTGGGTTTGGAAGAAAGGTACTTGAAGTTCTTGAGAAAAACGGGATCTGCTTTGAGCATATGCCTTCAGGAATCGACACAATGAGCATCATTGTTCATCAGGCTGAGTTTGAAAAGAAGGAGCAGGAGATACTTGCGGGCATTCACAGAAATGTAAATCCGGATGTTATCGACATTGAAACAGACCTTGCTCTTATCGCCGTTGTTGGACGCGGAATGAAGTCCACAAGAGGAACGGCCGGCAGGATCTTCTCTGCTCTTGCTCATGCTCACATTAATGTAAAGATGATAGATCAGGGTTCATCCGAGCTTAACATTATTATTGGCGTTGACGAAAGCGATTTTGCCGCTGCCACAAAGTGCATATACGACATTTTCGTAACCTTTCAGCTTTAAATATCAAACCCATAAAAAACAAAACGCAGGCGTTAATCAACCTGCGTTTTTTGTTTTGCTACTTAGTTTTTAGTTTTCAGATTTTCTGAACTCCGATTACTGCCTTTTCGCCGTTTATATCCCAGTCTTTAGTTATTTCGGCATTGCCGTCGGTAAGAATTTCATCGGCAAGCACGTCTTTAGAAATCGAATCGGCATTTCTCTTTACAACCTCTGCAAGCTTATCATTTCCCGTTAAAGAAACCTTTATATGGTCCGTAACGTCAAAGCCTGACTCCTTACGCATTGTCTGAATCTTGCTTACTATCTCACGCACAAATCCTTCCTCAACAAGCTCTTCAGTAAGAGTTGTATCAAGAGAAACGGAAACTCCGTCATCTGAAAGGGTAAAGAATCCTTCCTTCTGCTGTGATTCGATAATAAGATCTTCCTCGGCAAGGGCTATCTCTCCGATGGAAATTGTGATCTTTATCGCTCCCTCAGCGTCAAGCTGCGCCTTTGCCTTGGCGCCGTCAAGCTCTGCAAGGGCTGTTCTTATCTCGTTTAAGTTCTTTCCGTACTTAGGTCCTAAGGTCTTGAGCTGTGGCTTGAACTTATAATCAACAAGATCCGAAAGGTCTGATTTGAACTGAACGCTCTTGATATTAAGCTCGTCCTCTATGATTTCAACATAGAATTCATCAAGCACCTTTTCAGCCTGAACGTACATTACCGAAAGAGGCTGTCTGTTTTTCATGTTTGAGCCGTTTCTTGCAGCACGTCCGAGAACGACAATCTTGAGTACCTCTTCCATGTCGCTTTCAAGTTTTTCATCAATAAGCGCATTATCAACAGCAGGAAAATCGCAAAGGTGGATACTTTCGGGAGCTGACTTATCAACACTTCTTACAAGATTCTGATAAATTTCTTCCGTCATGAAAGGTATCATTGGAGCGGCGGCCTTGCACACTGTTACAAGAGCAGTGTAAAGAGTCATATATGCGTTTATCTTGTCCTGAGTAAGATCTGTTGACCAGTATCTTTCCCTTCCACGGCGAACATACCAGTTAGACATTTCGTCAACAAATTCCTGAAGATATCTTGCCGCCTCAGGTATCCTGTAATTTGCAAGATTATCGTCAACACCCTTTACCATTGAATTAAGCTTTGAAAGCAGCCACTTATCCATAACTGAAAGCTTATCGTATTCGATGGTATATTTTGTCGGGTCAAAGTTGTCGATATTTGCATAAAGAACATAGAAAGCATAGGTATTCCAGAGAGTGCCCATAAACTTTCTCTGTCCCTCTGTAACTGCCTTACCGTGGAATTTATTAGGAAGCCACGGAGCAGAATTTGTATAGAAGTACCATCTTATAGCGTCTGCACCATAGGTTTTGAGCGCATCAAACGGGTCAACTGCATTGCCCTTTGACTTTGACATTTTCTGACCGTTTTCGTCCTGAACAAGACCGAGAACAATAACGTTCTTATACGGGGCTTTATCAAAAATAAGAGTTGAAATTGCAAGAAGTGAGTAGAACCAGCCTCTTGTCTGGTCAACCGCTTCAGAAATAAAGTCAGCCGGGAACTGGGACTCGAAAATCTCTTTATTTTCAAATGGGTAGTGATGCTGAGCAAACGGCATTGAACCTGAGTCAAACCAGCAGTCGATAACCTCGGGAACACGCTTCATTGTCTTGCCGCAATGAGGGCATTTAATTGTTACTGCGTCTATATAAGGTCTGTGAAGCTCAATATTGTCGGGGCAGTTATCGGACATTGATTTAAGTTCCTCGATACTTCCGATAGAATGGATATGTCCGCATTCTTCACATTCCCAGATATTAAGTGGTGTACCCCAGTATCTGTTTCTTGAAATTCCCCAATCCTGAACGTTTTCAAGCCAGTCACCGAATCTACCCTTTCCGATATTTTCAGGAATCCAGTTGATGGTATTGTTATTGGCAATAAGCTTATCACGGACAGCCGTCATTTTTATGAACCATGAATCTCTTGCGTAGTAGATAAGAGGAGAGTCGCATCTCCAGCAGTGAGGATAGCTATGCTCAAATTTTGGAGCGGCATAAAGAAGCCCTCTTTTGTCAAGATCTTCAAGCACAAGAGGATCAGCTTTTTTGCAGAAAGTTCCCGCCCATTTTGTTTCGGCAGTCATTTCGCCCTTTGCGTCAACAAGCTGAACAAAAGGAAGATCATATTTTTTACCTACCTTAGAGTCATCCTCACCGAATGCAGGGGCAATATGAACTACACCTGTACCATCGGTAAGCGTTACATATTCATCGCACACAACGTACCAACACTTTTTCTTAGGTGAAACGAAATCAAAGAGAGGTTCATACTCCTTGTACTCAAGGTCTTTACCCTTCATTTTCTCAAGGACTTCATATTCTCCCTCGATAACTGAAGGCACAAGCGCTTCAGCCATATAATAAACGCTATCGTCTGTTTTGATCTTAACATAATCATAATCCGGGTGTACGCAAAGAGCAACGTTTGATGGGAGAGTCCATGGAGTAGTTGTCCATGCAAGGATATAAGCGTCCTCGTCCTTTACCTTGAATTTTGCAATTGCAGAACGTTCCTTAACATCCTTATAGCCCTGAGCGACTTCATGAGACGAAAGAGGAGTTCCGCATCTTGGACAGTAAGGAACAATCTTAAAGCCCTTATAGAGAAGTCCCTTATCGTAAATTTGTTTTAATGCCCACCATTCCGACTCGATAAATGAGTTATGATAAGTTACATAAGGGTGTTCCATATCTGCCCAGAATCCAACTGTAGAGGAGAAGTCCTCCCACATACTCTTATACTTCCAGACGCTTTCTTTACACTTCTGGATAAAAGGTTCCAGTCCGTATTCCTCGATCTGTTCCTTTCCATCAAGGCCAAGCATTTTTTCAACTTCAAGTTCAACAGGAAGTCCGTGGGTATCCCAGCCTGCTTTTCTCGGAACCATATAACCCTTCATTGTTCTGTATCTTGGGATCATGTCTTTGATAACTCTTGTGAGAACATGGCCTATATGAGGTTTTCCGTTAGCAGTCGGAGGACCATCGTAGAAAATATAAGGCTCACACTTGGCTCTTGATTCAATACTTTTTTCAAAGATGTTGTTTTCCTTCCAGAATTTCTCCACTTCTTTTTCACGCTGAACGAAATTCAGGTCAGTGGAAACTTTTTTGTACATTTAAATACCTCCCGATCAATAAATAAAAAAGCTTTCGTCCTGCCAAAAGGACGAAAGCCATACTTTCGTAATACCACCCATGACTACATACTTTCATATGCGTTCCCTTTAACGGAGGAATACCGACAGAAATTACTTACTCTTTATTTCCGGGCGTTCATATCTGCAACTCTGAAGTGATTTTCATTAGTTTCTACTTGCACCGCGTTTCCACTGTCCGCAGCTCACTTTGCCTTTCGATAAACAAACTACTCTCTTCATCAACGTTTTTTATATTTTCATACTACTCAGTCATTTTAGCACATACTTTTTTTCTTGTCAAGGGGGATTTATAATTATTTACATTTAATTTTAGAGTTTAACCATTTCTACGCGGCAGCGGCAGCAAATTTATTCGCTGCCGTTTGCGGCTTTGCCGCATACAAATACTCCGCAGCCCTTTGGACTGCGGAGTATTTGCTGCCGCACAGCAATTATCCTTTACTGTGCCATTCCAAGCTTTACAGCGTTTATATTAACATCAATAAGATCTGCTTTTCTTGCAGGAACCGTCTTTCTTATTCCTGCTTCCATTTGTTCAAGAGTAAACATCTCGGTTTCCTTGATAAGCTTTCCAAGAAGAATTATATTCGCCATGCCGTTCATATTATTGTCAGTTGCAAGTTGAGTTGCGGGAACATAGTAAACGTCAATATCGGTTCTGTCGGTCTTGACGTCAACCATTGAAGAGTCAACAAAAACCTTTCCTCCCGGCTTTACTGAATTTATGAACTTTTCAAAGGACGGAGTATTCATTGCCACAAGCACCTGAGGATCGAGGATTAGCGGCGAACCTATAGGCTCATCAGAAACGCATACTGAACAATTAGCTGTTCCGCCTCTCATTTCAGGACCGTATGACGGAAGCCAAGAAACCTCTTTTCCGTCAAGAAGTCCGGCGTATGCAAGAACTTTTCCGGCAAAAAGTATACCCTGTCCGCCAAATCCCGCAAGAACTATTTCGTAGTTCATATTATTCACCCTCCTTTGCTGTTATATCCTTATAAACTCCAAGAGGGTAGTACGGTATCATTTCTTCTCTTAATCTGTCAAGAGCTTCGATTGGTGAAAGTCCCCAGTTGGTAGGGCAAGTAGAAAGAACTTCAACAATAGAAAATCCTCTCTTTTCCTTTTGGTTTTCAAAAGCCTTTCTGATAGCCTTTTTAGCTTCTCTTATATGAGGAACACTGTCAACGGAAACTCTCTGAGCAAGTGCAGTTCCGCTTAAAGTTGAAAGCATTTCGCACACTCTTACCGGATAGCCCTGGATCTTTGGGTCACGTCCGTAAGGAGTAGTCTGGGTTATCTGTCCGGGAAGAGTTGTAGGAGCCATCTGTCCGCCGGTCATACCATAGGTTGTGTTGTTTACAAAAATAACAACGATATTTTCCCCTCTCGTTGCTGCATGTACAGTTTCAGCAGTACCAATTGCCGCAAGGTCTCCGTCTCCCTGATATGTAAATACAAAGCTGTCCGGCTTAGCTCTTTTAACTCCGGTCGCAACGGCAGGAGCACGTCCGTGAGGAGCTTCGATCATATCGCAATTAAAATAGTCATAAGCCATAACGGAACAACCTACGGGACAAATTCCGATTGTGTCCCCTTCTATTCCCATTTCATCAATTACTTCGCACACAAGTCTGTGGATGATTCCGTGTGTACAGCCCGGGCAGTAATGAAGCGGAACATCACAAAGCGCATGAGGTCTTTCAAATACAACTGCCATCACTTAACACCTCCAAGTTTTTCGATCTCTGCTAAAATTTCTGTAGGCTTTGGAATGACTCCGCCTGTTCTTCCGTAAAATTCAACAGGCTTTGAACAATTTATCGCAAGCTTTATATCGTCTACCATCTGTCCCATTGACATTTCAACAGAAAGAAGCACCTTTGCGTTTTTGCTTGCCTCATTTATTTCCTTAACAGGGAAAGGCCAGAGAGTCTTAGGTCTGAAAAGTCCTGCCTTGATTCCCTTTTCCCTTGCATGGTTTACCGCACTTTTTGCAACTCTTGCAGTAGCTCCGAATGCGCACACAACAATATCGGCGTCGTCGCAGAGATAACATTCAGCGTCGGTTTCAGTTTCTTCTATCTTCTTATATCTTTCGAATCTTTCAACAACTGAATTTTCGAGAACATCAGGCTTCAAGTAAAGTGAGTTAATAATGTTATGCTCACGTTTATTCTTGTGTCCATTGGTGGCCCAAGGCTTTTCGGGAGCGTTATCCTTTATCTCAGGGAATGTAACAGGCTCCATCATTTGACCTAAAAGTCCGTCGGCAAGTATCATTGCAGGCATTCTGTATTCATCAGCCTTGTCAAAAGCTCTTACCACCATGTCAACCATTTCCTGAACAGACGCCGGGGCGAAAACGAGAACATGAAAATCCCCGTGACCGAGTCCCTTTGTAGCCTGCCAGTAGTCAGCCTGAGATGGCTGGATTCCCCCAAGTCCGGGACCGCCTCTCTGAACGTTTATAATAACGCAGGGAAGGTCTGAGCCTGCTATGTATGAAATTCCTTCGCTTTTAAGGGAAATTCCCGGCGACGATGAGCTTGTCATAACTCTTGTTCCTGTCGAAGCCGCACCAAGTACCATATTTATTGCGGCAACTTCACTTTCCGCCTGAAGAAAAAGACCTCCTGCCGAAGCCATTTTCTTTGCAAGATAAGCTGAAATTTCAGTCTGAGGGGTTATGGGATAACCGAAAAAGCATTTGCAGCCTGCTCTCATTGCAGCTTCTGCAAGGGCTTCGTTTCCCTTCATAAGACTTCTTTCCACTTAAATCAACTCCTTAAATTTTATCTTCAAAAGTCTGTTCTATTTTTCAACAACGATAGCACAGTCGGGGCACATCATAGCGCACATTGCACAGCCGATACAAGCCTCGTTATTAACGCACACAGCAGTAAAGTAACCCTTAGGATTACGCTTTTCCTTTTGAATCTCAACAATTTTCTTGGGGCAGGCGGTAGTACAAAGTCCGCAACCCTTGCATCTTTCAAAATTTACTGTGATCTTAGCCATATCCAATCTCCTTTCGCAGCAAATAGCTGCCGTTATATAAACGCAGAAGCGTTGTTATCATTCCATTTCCCACAAAGGCTTTACATATACCTTGGTTTTCTTAAAACAAACTCCCTCAATTTCAGGAATTTCACAATCCTCGCAAATTGAGTTGAACACAACGGGAAGACCTGTCATTTCGCTTAAAGTCCTGCCGTATGAAACAGCTTCAACAGCAGTTTCGATCGTTGTTTCACAGCCTAAATTTGAATTGTTTATAATTCCCGTATGCTTAAATCTTGCGGTCGTTTCGATTTCCCTCATAAGCTCAAGAGCCTCTTCGGGGCTTCGTGTAAGATACCTGCAACAGTTTACCACATAAAGCATATCTATATCATTCTGTATGAGAAGTTCATCAAATATCTCCTTATATCTTCCCAAAGCGGTAGCCCCTGCGTCATCGCCGCCTACGTCGATTATAACATATCCGTCCTCCCTGCAAAGACGTTCAACGTCAAAGGTTATTGCAGGAATATCCAGGTTTGAATTAGCGTAAATGGAGGAAACGAGGTTTATTCCGTTTTTGCTGAAAAGCTCCCCGAAATCCGCAGTACGAAAATAAGGGTTTACAATATCAAGGTCAACAACAGAAACCTTTTTCCCCTGCCCTGCAAGCTCCATTGCAAGATTTACGGAGATGTTGGTTTTTCCGCTTCCGTAATGTCCTGTTATAACGGTAACCTTTTTCACATTAAAAATCCTTTCACAACAAAAAAACTTCATATATTCTAACTTTATTATTATATCACAACCAAATTAAAAAAGCAACAATTTTTAATCTGATGCGTAAATAACCTGAAACAGACGCTTAACATAAGAAATTGCTCATCTTCTGAGCAAATGGTTTCAATCAAATTCCTGCCTTCCACAGGAGGCAGACCCGCCTAATAGTAGGCTGACCTGATGATCAAAAATCAATGATATATCTTTTTTGCATTTCTTTAAAAGTTTTCTTGGTGATGGCATTTTTATCATTTGTTGATTCCCATGTAGATCAAGTGCCGGTTTATGTACTTTTTCGGCAATGCTCTCCGTTTGCAACCGTTTTCTATCATATACTGCCAAGCTCCGCCTTGGCAGTAAATCTAAGACGATGTTTTCTGTCCGGTATCAGAGCAGGCATCTCACATATAACATCTGACTTCTAGCTTCTATAATAGGATTTTCGGTTCTTCACCACAAGATTCATAAAATATCCGGTCAAAGCCTAAAGGCTCTACATACTCTCCTTGCAGATCGGGCAAACAAAAACCCCCACAAAAAAGTGAGGGAGCTAATTGATGGCAGGCTTCAATAAATACAGTCACCTGCCTCTGCCTGTTTGCGCAACGTATTAAATTTTTTCGCCTTTGTAATAGGCGAGTCATTCGAGTCCGGCGTCACGCCTGTGGTGGAGCTAAGGGGAGTCGAACCCCTGACCTGTTACATGCGAAGCAACCGCTCTACCAACTGAGCTATAACCCCATATTTTTATTTTATCATTTTACCCTTGAATTTTCATTGACAATATGTTTC
>CALWNN010000085.1 GCA_944382845.1 uncultured Clostridia bacterium | reverse complement strand
TGCTTAATCACGTTGCGACGAAAAGCAATCTGTCGCTGACTGCAGCAAGCTGCAGATAGGAGCTTTGCTCCTCAGTTTTTCAGTGGGGGATTAAAACCCCCACTGAAAAACTGAATGGAACCCTGCCGAATATTCGGCAGGGGGACATCGGCGACTTAGTTATCTGACCTCAAACATCAAGCTCGCTTACATATTTAGCGTTCTTCTCTATAAATTCCTTTCTGGGAGCAACCTTATCTCCCATAAGGATAGTAAATATCTCATCGGCTTCCATGGCGTCTTCAAGAGAAACCTGTATCATAGTTCTTGTTTCAGGGTCCATGGTAGTTTCCCAAAGCTGTTCAGGATCCATTTCTCCAAGACCTTTATAACGCTGAACCTCAGGCTTTGTGCCGTTTTCCGTTGTAAGCTCTTCAATATAAAAATCTCTTTCCTCATCGGAAAAAGCGTATCTTGTCTGTTTACCTCTGAACACCTTGAAAAGGGGAGGCTGAGCTATCCAGATATGACCCTTTTCAATAAGCTCTCTCATATACCGGAAGAAAAAGGTAAGAAGAAGTGTTCTGATATGACAGCCGTCAACGTCCGCATCCGCCATAATTATGATTTTGTTGTAACGAAGCTTTGAAATGTCAAAATCCTCACCGATCGACGTTCCCAGAGCCGTTACCACAGGCATAAGCTTTTCATTTCCGTAAACCTTGTCTATCCTTGCTTTTTCAACGTTAAGCATTTTTCCCCAGAGAGGAAGTATAGCCTGATAATGTCTGTCTCTTCCGTCCTTGGCTGAACCGCCCGCCGAATCTCCCTCGACGATATAAATTTCTGTAAACTCGGCATTTTTTTCAGAACAATCCGCAAGCTTTCCGGGAAGTGAAGCTGAATCCAATGCGTTCTTTCTTTTTCTTTCATTATCTCTTGCTTTTTTTGCGGCTTCTCTTGCACGCTGAGCCGCAAGGGATTTTTCAAAGATAGTTTTTGCCGCTTCCGGGTTTTCTTCTAAGTAATCCGAAAGCTTTTCCTGAACAACGCTTTCCACAAGAGGCTTTATTTCCGGATTTCCAAGTCGTCCCTTTGTCTGACCTTCAAATTCGCAGTTTGTCATTTTAACTGAAATTATTGCGGTAAGACCTTCTCTGACGTCGTCACCCGTAAGTCTTTCTCCGTCCTTTAAAAGTCCGAATTTCTTTCCGTACTCGTTAATAACCTTAGTAAGAGCGTTTTTAAATCCGGTTTCATGAGTTCCTCCGTCGGGAGTATGAACATTATTTGCAAAGGACATAATAAATTCGTTGTACGAATCATTGTACTGCATTGCAATTTCAGCGGTAGCGTCGTTTTTCTTTCCCGCAAAATAAATTACCTCAGGAGTAAGCGAGTCAAGACCCTTTGTTTTATGGATATGCTCAACAAACTGTCTTATTCCCCCCTCGTAATGAAGAACTGCTGTCTCGTTTTCGTCGTTTCTTCTGTCGGTGAAAACAATTTTTACTCCCGCATTCAGAAAAGCCTGTTCACGGAGCATTTTCAAAAGGGTATTATAGTCGTATTCGGTTGATTGTTCAAAAATAAGGCTGTCGGCCTTGAAGGTTACCTGTGTTCCCGTTTCATCGGTATCGCCTATTATTTTCAGTTCTTCCTTGTATGCGCCTCTGTCAAAGTGCTGAAAATGGATATGCTTTCCGTCCTTTATCCTTATTTCAAGCCATTCTGAAAGTGCATTTACAACAGAAGCTCCTACTCCGTGAAGACCTCCCGCAACCTTATATCCTCCTCCGCCGAATTTTCCTCCTGCGTGAAGAACAGTATAAACTACCGTTGCAGCCGAAATTTTTTCCTTGGGGTGGATTCCCGTAGGGATTCCTCGTCCGTTGTCGGTAACTCTTATAATATTGCCTGGAAGTATCTCAACATTTATCTCGGTACAATATCCTGCAAGAGCCTCGTCTATTGAGTTTGTAACTATCTCGTAAACAAGGTGATGAAGTCCTCTCGGACCTGTCGAGCCTATATACATTCCAGGTCGTTTTCTTACAGCTTCAAGACCTTCAAGGACCTGTATATGATTTTCATCATAATTATTATCCCTATCAACCTGTGAAATGCTTACGCCGTTTTCATCTACGTCCTCGATTTCTTCAATCTCAAGCTCAGGAATTTCTTCCTCGTCAAGATTATCGGCGTTTTTCATTTCGTTAAACTCATTCATTTGACTTTCCTATCCTTTCGCTTTTTGATATCTGAACGACAAACTAATAAATATCCATTTAATTTATGATTGTCAATCTTGAATTGTAATTTACATGATTTTCCGACTGCCCATTCGTTTTCTGAGGGTCTGGCAGGAAATATTGGTTACATAAATTATCTCAGTCAGATCCTTGTCAAGGCACACCACAAAGCTTTTGGGCATCTCGAGTGAAACGTATCTTACACGCTTCATTTTTGACGCATAGTTAATAAACTCTCTTGTGTGCTTTGACGTGGAGGCTTTTTCAATATCGAATATCCCCACAAGATCAGATGTGTTTATAATGACCTCGTTTCCAATATGAAGATACATTAATCTCCCCCTCTGTTTCTGATTTCAAAAACTTTCCCCGACCTTACTTCAAACAGCTTTGAATCCTTTCCGATCTTTTCAGGCTTTTTACAGCAGGTTATAAATATCTGAAAGTCCTTTATTTTCGAGCGGACAAAATCCTGCCTTGCCCCGTCAAGCTCCGACAAAACGTCGTCAAGAAGTATAACAGGTTCTTCCCCTATTTCTTCAAAGAGAATATACGCCTGGGCAAGTTTCATAACAAGCGCTACAGACCTGTTCTGACCCTGGCTTCCGTATTCTCTTGAATTTAAATTGTTGATATATGAAATAATATCATCTCTGTGAGGACCTGCCTGAGTAAATCCGCTTTTCATGTCGTCATAATAGCTTTCACTGAGTCTTTTCAAATACTCATCAGCCATTTCACCGGAAAAATCCTCTCTCTTTTCAAGGTTTTCAAACACCGTTGAGGAATATCTCAGCTCAAGCTCTTCCTTTCCTCTTGAAATGTCATTGTAAAGGTTTTTTGCAAAGATATTTAATTTCTTTACATAATTATATCTTAACATTGAAATATATGAACCAAGCTTTGCAAGCTGAATATCCCATATTTCAAGATCGGATCTTTTTGAATTTCCTGACTGTATGTTCTTTAAAACTGAATTTCTCTGCACAATTACATTTTCATATTTTGATACAACTTCTCTGTAGGAATGTTTTATCTGGCTTATTGAAAGGTCGCAGAAGCTTCTCCTGTTGTCGGGAGAACCTTTTGAAAGCTCCAGATCTTCGGGAGTAAACACCACGCAGGACAAATTTCCGAAAAGCTTTGAAATTGTTTTTAATTTCACTCCGTTAAGCTCAACGTTTTTATCTCTCACATTAGGTCTGGCGGCAGCAATTTTGATTGTCTGAGTACGGAAGGAATTTTCAAACTCTATCTCTATCACAGCTCTTTGCCCGTTAAGGTCAATAAAATCCTTATCCTTTGTACCTCGAAAGCTTTTAACTCCGGAGCATAGCCACAACGCCTCAACAAGGTTTGTTTTCCCCTGAGCGTTTTCACCGAAAATTATATTAGTTTGTGATGACGGAGCAATTTCCACCCCTTTGAGATTTTTAAATCCGTCTACCTTTACAGACTTTATTTTCAAAACAAAACCTCTCGCTTAAAAATTAATTATATTTTATTTTTTCGGAGCTGAAACTTCAAGGCAAAGCCCCATTTCGTCAATATCCACTCTGTCAGAGTCATATAGCTTTTTTCCGCGCATAAGACATACCTTGCCGTTTACCTTTATCCTGCCCTCGGCAATTACTTCCTTTGCTATTCCCCCTGTTTCAACAAGTCCTGCAAATTTAAGAAAGGAGTCAAGCTTTATATACTCTGTATTTATTTCAATTATTTCCTTCTTCATATTTTTCACCGAAGCTGTGTTTATCAGTTTATTCGTTTCCGAGTCTTATAGGAAGAACAAGGAAAATATAACTGTTTCCCTTTACAGGCATGATTTTCATTCCCACTGTTCCGCCGTTTAAAAGAAGTCTTACCTTTTCGTCGGAAAGTACCTTCAGAGGCTCAAGAAAATACTTACAGTTAAATCCTATTTCCATCATAGGTCCGGAAATATCAACATCTATTTCGTCGTTTATTTTTCCGATTGACGTGTTACAGCTCAGCTTCATCATGCCGTTGTCAAATTTACATCTTACGGGACTTTTTATTCTTTCGGTAATAAGAAGCCCGGCTCTTTCAAGACATGAAATAAGCTCTTTTGTATCAACCACAACTTCCGTTACGGAATCTTTCGGAAGTGAGGATTTATAATTTAAAAATTCTCCTTCAAGAAGTCTTGAAAAAACATAATATCCCGATATTTCAAATATAATATGCTTATTTGTATCAGAAGTTCTTATGTCGCAGATAAGATCGTCATCGTCCTTTAAAAGCTTTGCTATTTCAGAAAGAGCTTTTGCCGGAACAACAAATTTCATATTTTCATCAGACTTTATCGGTTCGGTTCTTACAGCCATTCTGTACCTGTTAAGAGCGACCATATTGAATATTCCGTTTTCTATATCAAAGAGTTCTCCTTTGAAGATCGGTTTGAAATCGTCCTGAGCAACTGAAAAGATAGTCTGATTTATCATACTTTTCAAAACAGGCTGAGAGATAGAAAAAGACTGTCCTCCGTCTGTTTCGGGAAGCTGAGGATATTCCTCTGCACTCATTGCGGAAATTGAATATTCTGTATTTCCCGCATTGATCCTTACCTGATCATTTTCGTTTACTTCAATGAAAATTTCTTCCGCAGGCATTCTTTTAATGATATCTGCAAAAAGTCTTACGTTTATAACAATCTCTCCGCTGTCCTGGCTTTTAACAGGAATCTCGGTTCTTATTCCAAGCTCAAGATCGTATCCGGTAAGTTCAAGTATGTTTTCATTAAGCTTTAACTTTATTCCTTCAAGGACCTGCATCGTTGATCTGTCGCTTACTGCTTTTGAAACGTTTATAACAGCTTCATAAAGCTGAGTTTTGTTGCATATAAAAACCATTTTTTTATCCTCCGGTAATTTATATCTGAAAATTTTTTGGATTTACACTGTTAGTTTTTTCTCTTATTGGAGGCTGATCATCCAATAGGAGGCTGACCTGCTGAATGATCAGCAGACCTGCCGTTTAGGCAGGGGGACATAGGCGACCTGGTTATATTTAAGTAATATAAATAATATCTTATTATTTTATTTTAAGTAGTAATAGTAGGGGGTGTTGAAAACTATTAAAACTAACTTAAAGCCTTTATTTCAAGGGTTTTGTTTTTAACCCTCCTTCAAAATCAACATTTTTGTTTTAAACTTTTCTCATACGTCATGTTTTATAAAGCTTTGAAATGTTGAATTTATGTTGAGTTGATTTTAAAAACAAGTGTTGAAAACTATAAAGATATAATTTTTTCCAAAAACCAGTGTTTTAAAAGTTGAAAACCACATTGTTTATAGTGTTGAAAACTGTTGGGGAAGGTTTTGTTTAAATACCTTTACTCCGCTTAAAATCAAAGTTATTCACCTTCAATGAAAATTCAACAAAAACATAACTTCTATCCAACTCCACAGTGTTTTCGGTGCGAAGATAGGATTTTTATCCAAGTCGGGCGATTAGGGTGCAGGAACTTTCCTGCTGATTCTTCAAAGCTATAAACCTTATCCGTCTGAAATTTTCGGTGCGAAGATAGGAGTTTTATCCAAGTCGGGCGATTAGGGTGCAGGAACTTTCCTGCCGTTGGTCAGATTTCTCTGAGATTTTTAATAAGCTCGGTAACGCTTGCTTTAAGGTCGCTGTTGTTCTTTATCATTTCGGTTGCGTCCTGATAGCTTATGTTTACCGTTGAGTGATTTCTTTTAAGCTCGTCCCCTATTTCCTTGTAGGTCATTCCCTTGACTTCCCTTAAAACGTAAATGGCAATTTTTCTTGCCATGGAAATTGAAGCGTTTCTGTTTGCGGAACGGATGTCCTGAGGAGTTACCCCGAAACTGTTTGCAACCTCGTTTAATATGTTGTCAACAGTAATTTCCGTGGGCCTGTTTTCAATGAGTATCTCCTTTATAACTCTCTGTGCCATTGAAATGGTGGCAGGTTCGCTTGTGTAAACCGTAAGAGCTTTTATTTTCTTTACCGCACCCTCAAGCTGTCTTATGTTTGTCTTGATTTTTTCGGAAATTATCCTTGCAGTTGCGTCCGTAAGATTGAGATTTAAAAGCTCAGCCTTTCTTTTTACAATTGCCATTCTTGTTTCAAAATCCGGTGGCTGTATATCTACCTGAACTCCAAGAACAAATCTTCCCTTTATCCTGTCGTCAAGAGTTGACATTTTGGAAGGTGGAATGTCGGAAGTAAGAACAATCTGCTTTCCTGCATTGTATATCTCGTTGAAAGTGTGGAAAAATTCTTCCTGAGCCGAATCCTTTCCCGCAATGAACTGAATGTCGTCAACAATAAGAAAATCCGCATTTCTGTATTTTTCGTGAAATGCTACCATGTTTTTAAGTCCTATCTGCTTGATAAGCTCGTTGAGAAAAGACTCGCCGGTAGTATAGATGACTTTCATATCCGGGTCGCGCCTTTTGACCTCGTGTTCAATAGACTTTACAAGGTGAGTTTTTCCAAGACCCGAATCCCCATATATAAAAAGCGGATTGAATACGTCCTTCGTATTCATGTCGTTTGTGTCGTTAAGACCTGCAACTGCAGTTGAAAAAGCGTATGCAAGTTCATTTGACTTGCCTTTTATAAATGTATCAAAAGTGTATTCGTATTTTCCGCTGTCTATTATTCTGTCAATCTGCTTCTGCTTCGTTTCAAGCTCCTGCTTTTCAGCTTCCTCGTTTTTTGCCGTTATAACAATATTAACGTCAAAGCCCAGAATATCAAAAAAGCATTTTTTGATGACGTCTCCGTAAACGTCTGTTACGGTTTTCTGTGTAAATTCATTCGGGGCGATAATATAAGCCGTGCCGTTTTCAAGCCTGTCCCCTTCAAGGACTTTTATCCATCTGTTAAAGCCAATACTGCTAACATCGGGAGCAGTTGAGCACAGTTCCTTAACACTTTCAAATATATCTTTGAAAGAATCCATTTTTTCAGTATCCTCCTTTAAGATCGCCTGCCGTCCGGCAGATTATTTTTTTATTTGCAGAGAGGCTTTTTTTCAAAAAGGGAACATTACTCCACAATAAAATCATATCATACTTATTATACAACAAAATCATTGAAAAGTCAACCGCAAAGGCGTTTTATCCAGACTTAATCATCTGAAATATATACCTCCCTTCTTAAAGCTGTGAAAGTTTCCTTTGAGAAAAATCCTCTCTGATAATAGTTAAAAAAGGGAAAAAAGTTGCACGCTTCAATGCAACCGTAAAGAAAAATGAATTTCTTAAAATGCAATTTTGTATCTTTCAACAATTTGTCAATGTTGAATTTGTTGAAAATAACCATGTCACAGCTGATTTTAAGCAGGATTAATAGGCTTTGCTCCGATTTAAAATAGTTGTCTGTAAACCAATTGCCTGCTTGAAAAAGTGTAAGGCTTATGTTATAATGTATAGGACAAAAATAAAAAAGGGTTGGAGAAAATTATGGGAAAAATAATTGCAGTTTCAAACCAGAAGGGCGGAGTAGGAAAAACCACCACCGCAGTAAACCTTGCCGCAGCTTTGGGGGCAAGAGGAAAAAAGGTTCTTGTTGTTGATTTTGACCCTCAAGGAAATACTACCACAAGCTTTGGAATAAGAAAAAAAAGCATACGTAATACAAGCTATGAGGCAGTTATAGGTCAGTGCAGACTTGTTGAAGCTATCGTTGCCACAGAGTTTAAAGGGGTATCTCTTGTGCCTACTTCTCAGAAGCTTTCGGGAGCCGAGCATGAAATTGCCGACATGGATAACCGTTCAGCAAGACTTAGGATGCAGCTTCTCACAGTAAAGGACGATTATAATTACATATTGATAGACTGTCCGCCTACATTGAATCTGCTCAATGTAAACGCGCTTGCCGCCGCGGATTCTGTTATAATTCCTATACTATGTGAATATCTGTCGCTTGAGGGACTTGTTGAAATTGATGATACTATAAAAAAAATCAAGAAGAATTACAATCCCAAGCTTGAGATAGAGGGAATACTTTTTACAATGTTTTCACCAAGGTACAATCTTACCGCAATGGTGGTTGAAGAAGTAAAAAAATATTTTCCCGAAAAGACCTTTGAAACGGTTATTCCAAGAAATATTTCACTTGCGGAGGCTCCAAGCTTCGGAGAGCCTGTAATGTATTACGATAAGAAAGCCAAGGGAGCAAAGGCTTACGACGACCTTGCAAAGGAAATAGAAAAAAGGAATAAAAAGCAGGAAAAGAAAAAATAATCGGCTGTCATAAAGGTATGATAAAGATTTGCAAATACTAAATTTGTATTGAAAAACAATGTAAGTTGTGCTAAAATAAAAACGATAAAATTTTTAAATTCGGGAAAGGAAAAAGTTATGCTTGACATTAAATTTTTAAGGACAAATCCTGATATCGTTAAGGACAATATCAGAAAAAAATTTCAGGACGAAAAACTTCCTCTTGTGGACAAGGTTATAGAGCTTGACGCAAAGTATCGTGAAACAAAAACCTACTGTGACGAACTGAGAAGCAAAAGAAACAATATCTCAAAGCAGATAGGCGCTCTTATGGGACAAGGAAAAAAAGACGAAGCAATGAAGGTCAAGGAGGAAGTTTCCGATATAAACGCCGAGCTTGACAGGCTTTCGGGAAGCGAGTCTGAAATGGAAGCCGAAATAAGAAAAATAATGATGGTCATTCCTAATATAATCGACCCGTCTGTTCCTATCGGTAAGGACGACAGCGAGAATGTTGAAATTGAAAAATTCGGCGAGCCTTTTGTTCCTGATTTTGAGATTCCTTATCATGTTGAAATTATGGAAAATCTCAGAGGAATAGATATTGACAGCGCAAGAAAAACTTCAGGCAACGGATTTTACTATCTTTGCGGAGATATTGCAAGACTTCACAGCGCAATTCTTTCCTATGCGAGAGATTTTATGATAGACAGGGGATTTACCTACTACATTCCGCCTTTTATGATAAGAAGCGACGTAGTAACCGGAGTTATGAGTTTTGCTGAAATGGAAGGAATGATGTACAAGATAGAAGGAGAGGACCTTTATCTTATAGGAACTTCCGAACACTCGATGATAGGAAAATTCATTGATTCTATTATTCCTGAAAATGAGCTTCCAAAGACTCTTACAAGCTATTCTCCTTGCTTCAGAAAGGAAGTCGGCGCACACGGAATCGAAGAAAGAGGAGTTTACAGGATACATCAGTTTGAAAAACAGGAAATGATAGTTGTCTGCAAGCCGGAAGAAAGCATGGATTGGTTTAATAAACTCTGGCAGAATACTGTGGACTTTTTCAGAACTCTCGATATACCTGTAAGAACTCTGGAATGTTGTTCAGGCGACCTTGCGGATTTGAAGGTAAAAAGCCTTGATGTTGAGGCGTGGAGCCCGAGACAGAAGAAATATTTTGAAGTGGGTTCATGTTCAAACCTTGGTGACGCTCAGGCAAGACGTTTGGGTATAAGAGTAAAGGGCAGTGACGGACAGAAATATTTTGCCCATACTTTAAATAATACAGTCGTTGCACCTCCGAGAATGCTTATTGCATTTCTTGAAAACAATCTTAATGCTGACGGTTCGGTAAGGATACCGGAGGCTCTCAGAATGTATATGGGCGGAAAAGAAGTTATTAAATAATAGCTTTTTATTCCTTATACGCCCCTTTAACCCCTTTAAAAGGAGAAAACAATAAAAATGTTATCACAGATAATAGATACCCACTGTCATTACGATGACAATGCGTTTGATATTGACAGGGATACTTTACTGCCTGAGATATTGAGCGATATAAGAGGAGCTGTTCATGCGTCGACTGATGAAAAATCCTCTCTTTTCGGAATAGAAACTGCGGAAAGATTCAAAAATTTCTATACAAGCGTTGGATTTCACCCGGAAAGCATGGAAAATCTTCCGAAATCTCCATTTGAAACAACTATAAACCTTGCAAGAAGAAGTAAAAAGGTTGTTGCGATAGGAGAGATTGGTCTTGATTATCACTACGACGGTTACGACAGGAACAAGCAACTGGATCTTTTCGTTTCTCAGCTTGAAGTAGCAAAGGATCTTGGTCTTCCGGTTATAATTCATCTTCGTGACGCAACCGAGGACGGACTTGAAATTTTAAAAAGGTACAAGCCCAAAGGAGTCATGCACTGCTTTTCAGGCTCTGCCGAGATAGCAAGAGAAGTTGTAAAGCTTGGAATGTACGTTTCATTTACCGGAGTGCTTACCTTTAAAAACGCAAGAAAGGCTGTAAAAGCCTGCGAGGCTGTTCCGATAGAAAGACTTCTGCTTGAAACGGACTGCCCTTATATGGCTCCCGAACCATATCGGGGAAAACGCTGTGACAGCAGAATGATAAGATTTACCGCTGAAAAAATGGCTGAGATAAAGGGAGTTGCTCCATTGGATATGATAAAGATAGCCGCTGAAAATTCATGCGGACTTTTTGGTCTTGACATTTAAAAACGTAAAATGAGAGGAGAAAAAAATGCCTAACGCTCATACGCTTTATATCGTTGTTCCTTGCTATAACGAAGAGGAAGTTCTTCCTATAACTGCAAAAAAGCTTAAAGAAAAGATAGTTTCTCTTGTAACTGCGGGAACAATATCTCATTCAAGCAGGATAATGTTTGTTGACGACGGTTCAAAGGACAGAACATGGGAAATAATTGAAAGCTTGCACAACGAAAGCACATTTTTTACCGGAATAAAGCTTTCCCGAAATCGGGGACATCAGAACGCTCTTTTAGGAGGTCTTATGACTGCAAAGGACAGAGCGGACATAGTTATTTCAATGGACGCAGACCTTCAGGATGACATAGACGCAGTGGATAAGTTTATTGACAAGTATAATGAAGGCTGTGAAATTGTTTACGGTGTGCGTTCAAGCCGCAAGACGGATACAGGCTTCAAACGCAATACCGCCCAGCTTTATTACAAGGTTCTTGAGAAAATGGGTGTTGAAGTTACGTACAACCATGCGGATTATCGACTTATGAGCAGACGTGCCATTGAAGCGCTGAGCGGATATACTGAGGTGAATTTGTTTTTGAGAGGCCTTGTTCATCTTGTAGGATTCAAAAGCGCAACGGTAGAGTACGAGCGTCATCACCGTGCGGCAGGCGAGTCAAAATATCCGTTAAAAAAGATGCTTGCCCTTGCATTTGAAGGTATAACAAGCTTTTCAATAAAGCCTATACGTTTTATAACTGTGCTTGGACTCGGAATATTTTTTATTTCCATATTAATGTTGATATATTTTCTGATTACATTTTTCCTTGGAAAAACAGTTCAAGGATGGGCTACAATTGTTATTTCAATATGGGCAATAGGAGGGCTTGAACTTCTTTCAGTAGGAGTAATCGGCGAATATATAGGTAAGATATATCTTGAAACCAAGCACAGACCCAGGTTTATAATAGAAAAGGATCTTGAAAATAACTAAAAATTCATATAATATTAAATATTTATTGATGAATGTAATTTTTTATTGTTGTATAATAATTAAGTCGCTATGAGAGCAAACGGCGGCATAGCTCAGCTGGCTAGAGTATCCGGTTCATACCCGGCAGGTCGTGTGTTCGAATCACACTGCCGCTACCAGTAAAGCTTTCATAGCAATATGGCCCCTTGGTCAAGCGGTTAAGACGACGCCCTTTCACGGCGTAATCATGGGTTCGATTCCCGTAGGGGTCACCATTATCAGCATGATGCTGCAAATAAAAAACTCCGACTCATTTGTAGTCGGAGTTTTTATTTTGTAAATTAAAACCACCGTCTATCACGGTGGTTTTGATTTTGTAGTTGTAACTTTTCTGCCGCACAGTTATGCTGGTTGTTGTTTTGCTTTTATTCTCCGCCAGTTAATGTATCCGTAAAGGTCGTTTGCAAAGAAAATAATAAAGCAAATTACTACTGATATGTAGCTTCTGTTGTCAATTGCCGCAAGAGTCCATAAAATTATAAGCACAATGTCGTTTGCCGCATAGCCGAGAGCGTAAAACTCACTGCGGCGGAATGTGAGGTAGACTGCAAGAAAGCTTGTTGTTACGGAAATTGTGCTTGGAATTATGTTAGATGTGTTGAAATAAGTCAGAATAAAATAGAATATAAAAGTGACTACTGCGGAAAGTATAAAGGCAAAAGTTATTTCTGCTCCGGATAAACGGTTTACCTTAACTTCCGCCTTGTTTTTTTCGTAAGGGTTTTTCAGCCACGATATCATTGAGAAAACCGCCATGGGGCCTGTCATGCCAAGGTATGTGAGCATTTCTCCGTAATAGGCATAGCCGTAAGAAATTATACCGTAAAGTATGCTGAAAACAATCATGAGAAACTGTCCGAATGGATTTCCTTTTGCACAGAAAATCAGTGATGTTACGCCGATAAGCGACGCTGTTAAGGTAAGATATTGCTCCCTGTCGAATATTTCAAAGGAAGCAATGATGAATATTGTCGATATTCCCCATAGCAAAAGTTCTCCTTTAGAAAAATAATTAATTATCCATTTTGCAGTGTGTTTCATAAGATTTCCTCCAAGGTCGCAAAAAAATAAGCAGTCAGCTTTACATCTTCAAAGACCTAACGATGTAAAAATGATTGCTCATGCCGCCCGGTGGCAGGCTTCAATATTTCTTGTTTTTATTATATAGTTATCTCAGCCTTATGTCAAGTGAATATTTTATGACAATATTGTGTGTTTTCTCTTGTTTAAAACACAATTGTCCCTTTGACAAATGTACCATTGGACAAAAAGACAAGCTGTCCCCTTGAACAAGAGAACAGCCGTTAAATTGTCTTTAGAAAATATCAGATCTGAGCGGAGTAATTTGGTGCTTCCTTTGTAATGTAAATGTCGTGAGGATGTGATTCCTTGAGACCTGCGCCTGTTATACGGATAAATCTTGCCTTTTCATGAAGTTCAGGTATAGAAGGACATCCGCAGTAACCCATTCCTGCTCTGATTCCGCCGACAAGCTGGAATATAGTATCCGAAAGCGCTCCCTTGTACGGAACTCTTCCTTCAACTCCCTCAGGAACAAGCTTTCTTGCTCCCTCCTGGAAGTATCTGTCCTTGGACCCCTTTTCCATTGCCGCAAGCGAACCCATTCCTCTGTAAACTTTGAAGGATCTTCCCTGATAAATTTCAACTGCGCCTGGAGCTTCCTCGCATCCTGCAAGAAGAGAACCGAGCATAACAACGTTTCCTCCTGCGGCAAGAGCCTTTACAATGTCTCCCGAGTATTTGATTCCTCCGTCTGCAATAACAGGAATGTCGTATTTAGAACAAACGCAAGCAACATCGTAAACTGCAGTTATCTGAGGAACTCCGATTCCTGCAACGACTCTTGTTGTGCAGATTGATCCAGGTCCTATTCCGACCTTTATTGCGTCTGCGCCTGCCTTTATGAGAGCTTCCGCAGCTTCTGCGGTTGCAACGTTTCCGGCAATAACAGGAATATGCGGAAAAGCTTCTTTGATCATTTTAACGCATCTTATAACGTTTGCCGAATGTCCATGAGCAGAGTCGAGTCCAAGAATGTCTACCTGAGCGTCAACAAGAGCCTTTGCTCTCTCAACAACGTCAGCAGTTACTCCAAGAGCGGCTCCGCACAGAAGTCTTCCCTTTTTGTCCCTTGCAGAATTAGGATACTGAACAGCCTTTTCAATATCCTTTATCGTTATAAGTCCCTTTAACATCCCGTTGTCGTCAACTAAAGGAAGCTTTTCTATTTTGTGTTTCATAAGTATTTTCTGAGCGCCTTCAAGATCTGTATCAACGGGAGCCGTAACAAGATTATCCTTTGTCATGACTTCTGATATCTTAATGCTGAAGTCTGTTATAAATCTCAGATCTCTGTTTGTTAATATTCCAACAAGCTTTCCTTTTTCGTCTACAATAGGAACGCCGCTGATTTTATATTTTCCCATAAGCTCATCAGCTTCTTCAACAGTCTTATCCGCAGTAAGGGAAAAAGGATTAACGATAACTCCGTTTTCTGATCTTTTTACCTTATCAACTTCGTCAGCCTGTTGTTCTATAGACATATTTTTATGAATTATACCGATTCCGCCTTCCCTTGCAATAGCGATAGCCATTTTGGATTCGGTAACGGTGTCCATTGCGGCAGTCATAATTGGTGTGTTAAGGTATATGTCTCCCCCGAGTCTTGTTTTTAAATTTATCATATTAGGTGTAACGTTTGATTCCGCAGGAATAAGAAGAACATCGTCAAATGTAAGTCCTTCTTTGCCAAACTTGTTGTTGATATTTGTATCCAGCATTTAAGATCCCCCTTATCGGTTCTTTTCGTTCTTGTTTTCTTCGACAATTTTTATAGTATTCCTTATAATATACACCATTTTTCTCTCCTTGTCAATTGTTTTATTCTATAAATTTCTTTAACATTTTTAATCATATATATGTGTTTTTATTATCATTCAGCCGTTTACCGGATATATTCCTGAAACTGAGTGTTTTATCTATAATTTTTCTTATTCTGCAAAATTATTTCACGATTTCTGAGAAAACGGGTTTTTTCTTGACGAAACAGCATTTAAAAATGCGAAAATTACTTTGCATAAATTATGGAACTGCAAAAAAATATCTGTTATAATCAGAATAACAAATAAGGAGATGATATTATGAATATTTTCACTCAGGGAAAGAAAGAAAAGGAACTTAACAAGGTAGTTGCGGTGCATATCGGTTATATCAAGCCGAATCCATACCAACCGAGAAAGAGTTTTTCCCAGAAAGAATTATCCGCTCTTGCAAAAAGCATTTCCACGGAAGGCGTTATTCAGCCTCTCACGGTTCGCAAGGAAGGCGAAAACTGCTACATTCTTGTAACAGGCGAGAGACGGCTTCGTGCGGCGAGAATTGCAGGGCTTAAAACTGTTCCTTGTATAATTTTAAACATAACCGACCGATCATCTGCTCTTTTTGCGCTTGTCGAAAATCTTCAACGCTGCGACCTGAACATTTTTGAGGAAGCGGAAGGCATTTCTAAGCTTATTGACTTTTACGGAATGACTCAGGAGGACGCGGCGATTCGTCTTGGAATGGCTCAATCTACTGTTGCAAACAAGCTGAGGCTTTTAAAACTTTCCGAGGAGGAACGGGAGGTTATTCTTTCTCTCGGACTTTCTGAACGTCATGCACGTGCTCTTCTCAGAATACCCGATTATAAGCTTCGTCTGGAGGTTCTTGAACAGATAGCAAGAGGAAATCTCAGCGTTGAAAAAACGGAACTTTTAATAGATACTCTTCTTTCAAAGCGTCAAAAAGAGGGAAATATCAGAAAAAACTCGGCAGTATTGAAAAATGTCCGTTTGTTTATGAATACTGTTTCAAAGGCGGTGGAAATTATGCAGGCAGCGGGAGTTGACGTAAAAACAAGAAAGTTTGAAACTGACGGAGAGATTCAGCTTGTGATTAATATCCCCCGTGACGCCGGTTCAGAGCAAAGCGCGTAACATCTCAATATAAACTTGTCTTACTTTACCCTCTGCCATTTGTTTGAAAGGTCCGCTTACAAGGCTGTGGTTTCCATTTGTCCCGGCGTCACGGTCATTTTCAAGTAATCTAAATCTAATTTGCTTTGATTGAAAACAAACCCCGAGAGCATAAAACGCTTCCGGGGTTTGTTTTTAAATCGTCGCCGAGGAGCTTTGCTCCTCAGGGTTTCAGTTGGGGATTATAATCCCCACTGAAAACTGAATGGAAACCGACGCCTTGGTTATAATGGCTTTTTAGTCATCTGTCCTTTGTTTCTGGGGTATTTTTCGGGTGTGGAAAACTGTTTTCTCACAATCACAAGCACACGCTTGTCGCCTGACGGCAGTGAATAGTCTATTGCCTCTTCAACCACTCCTCCAAGAGTTTTTATTGCATTTTGTGCGGTTTTAAGTTCTTCTTGACCGTTCTGTCCTTTAAGAGCAACAAAATATCCCCCGATTTTAACAAAAGACAGACAGTATTCGCTTAAATGTGACAGGTTTGCAACGGCTCTTGCCGTGGCAATATCGTACCTGCCTCTGTTTTCTTCCTTATGTCCAAGCTCCTCAGCTCTGCCATGTATTGTTTCACCTTCGAGTCCGCAAACGGATAGTGTATTGTTTAAAAAGTTAATTCTCTTGTTCAGACTGTCAAGCATTGTTATTTTAATTTCAGGAAAAACTATTTTCAGCGGTATAGATGGAAATCCCGCCCCTGTTCCAACGTCAATTATCTTAGGAGCGTTTAATTTACTGAATTTTTTCCATATTACAAAGGGAAGAACCGAATCAAGGAAGTGTTTTTCACATATTTCTCCCGGTTCTGTTATTGCGGTAAGGTTTATTTTTTCGTTCCATGAAACAAGTTCCGATCCATAGATATCAAATTTGTCCGCCATACCAGAGGTAATGTCTATGTCGCATTGTTTAAATAAATTGGTTAAATAGTCCTTGTCAATCATTTGTTTTATCATTCCTGTCCGTAAAATACCCTTTCAATATGTTTGTAATTATTATACCTCAACCCGTCCGTTTTTAAATTGTCGCCTTGATTGTTCCACGTGGAACAATTTTTATTTTGTTCGCTTATGTTTTTCAAGCCAAACAAGCAAAACAGAAATATCCGCCGGATTGACCCCCGAAATTCTGCTTGCCTGACCAACACTCAACGGCTTTATTTTGTTAAGCTTTTCGGCGGCTTCAAGTCTTAGCCCGGTAATTGACGAGTAATCGACCTCTTCGGGAAGCTTCTTTTCTTCAAGCTTTCTCATCGCCTCTACCTGTTGAAGCTGAATATTGATATATCCTTCGTATTTTATCTGAAGCTCAACCTGCTCTTTTACTTCAAAAGGAAGGTCAGGTCTGTCTTTATCGGCAAAAGCAAGTCCGTCGTAGGTAACCTGAGGACGCTTAATAAGCTTTGACATTTTGCATCCTGTAGAAACAGGGTCTGTTCCAACGGAAACAAGATAACTGTTAACTTGCTCAGTTGGCGAAACCGAAAGACTGTTCACTCTTTTAATTTCCTTTTCAATAAGTTCCTTTTTGTGCAAAAATGAATTATACCGCTCATCGCTTATAAGTCCGATTTCATGACCGATCGGCGTAAGTCGCATATCCGCATTGTCCTGTCTTAAAATAAGCCTGTACTCGCTTCGAGAGGTAAGCATACGATAAGGGTCGGAAACTCCTTTTGTAACAAGGTCGTCAATAAGTGTGCCTATGTAACTTGAAGCACGGTCAAGAATCAACTGATTCTTCCCGGAAAGCTTCAAAGCAGCGTTTATTCCAGCTACAAGTCCTTGTGCGGCGGCTTCCTCATAACCGGAGGTTCCGTTAAATTGTCCTGCGCCGTAAAGTCCTTTTATTTTTTTGAATTCAAGGGTGGGCAAAAGTTCGGTAGGGTCGCAGCAATCGTACTCGATAGCGTAGGCGTTACGCATAATTTCAACTCTTTCAAGTCCCTTAATGGTTCTCAAGAATGCAAGCTGGACTTCCTCAGGAAGTGATGAAGACATTCCCTGAAGATAAAATTCTTCAGTATCAAGTCCCATGGGTTCTATAAAAAGCTGATGACGGGGTTTGTCAGAAAAGCGTTTGATCTTGTCCTCAATGGAAGGGCAGTATCTTGGACCAATCCCCTCGATCTTTCCGCCGTACATTGCCGAACGATGAATATTATCAAGTATGACCTTATGGGTTTCGGCATTGGTGTAACCTACATAGCAGGAAACTTTGTTTTCAAGCTTGCCGTGGGTATCAAAAGAAAAAGGAACAATATGCTCGTCGCCCTTCTGTTCCTCAAGCTTATCAAAGTCAATTGAACGTCTGTGAACTCTGGCAGGAGTTCCCGTCTTAAATCTTCTAAGGGAAACTCCAAGGGATTTAAGGCTTTCTGAAAGGGATTTAGCCGGCATAACGTTATCGGGACCGCTCTCATAGGAAACGTCGCCCACATGGATAAGTCCCTTGAGGTATGTACCTGTTGCAATAATCACCGCCCTTGCCCCGAAGCAGGTTCCGAGAGACGACTTAACTCCACAGATTTTCCCGTTTTCCGTTAAAATCTCAGTTATTTCCCCCTGCCTCAAATCAAGTCCTTCGGTAAGCTCAACCGTATGCTTCATGTAGGCATGGTACTTCACTCTGTCAGCCTGAACTCTGAGAGAATGTACGGCAGGACCTTTTCCCAGATTCAGCATTCTGCTTTGTATAAAAGTAGCGTCTGCGGCTTTGCCCATTTCTCCACCAAGAGCGTCTATCTCACGTACAAGATGACCCTTTGCCGTTCCTCCGATAGAAGGATTGCAGGGCATATTCGCCAGAGCGTCAAGAGAAATTGTAAAAAGAACGGTTTTCATTCCGAGACGGGCGCAAGCAAGCGCCGCTTCGACTCCGGCATGACCGGCGCCGACTACTGCAACATCATAGCTTTCAAGAAATACCATTTTATCAAGTCCTTTTAGGTTCAATTTAATCTTATTTTTTTTCACAGATATCCGCAAATTCCGCACCGATAAGCATAGCAAGGTCGGTGGGGGCAAGCCTTACCTGCGCGCCGATTTTTCCGCCGCTTACAGTCATAAAGTCAAGGTTTTCAGCGGAAATATGGATAACGGTTTTAAACTGTTTTTTCATGCCGATAGGGGAGCATCCCCCTCTGATATATCCTGTTACGGGAAGAAGGTCCTTGACGTGAAGCATTTCAACGTTTTTTGCACCAACGCTTTTTGCGGCGGCTTTGAGGTCAAGGTTTTGAGCGACAGGTATCACAAACACAAAATATTCTTTTTTCCCGCTCTTTTCCGTATGTGAGGTAACGAGGGTCTTAAAGCACTTTTCAGGAGGAATTTTGCAGATTTCAGCAACGTGTACTCCGTCGATCTGCCCGTCAGATTTGTACAGATAATGCTCGTAAGGAATTTTAGCCTTGTCAAGTATCCTCATTACATTTGTTTTTTGTTCAGCCATATTTTCCTCCCACCGCAAATTATTTTCCAACGCAGAATCTTGAAAACACATCGTCAACAACAGCGTCGGTAACCCGCTCTCCCGCAAGTTCAAGAAGGCTTTCAAGTGCGGATTCAAGTGTTACCGAAACGCAGTCGAGGCTTATTCCCGACAAAAGGGAATCCTTAGCGTCAATTAACTTTTCATAAGCCTTTTCGGTGCAGGCATGCTGTCTTTCGTTTGCAAAAAAATCTGTATGAGGGTCAAAATCATTATTTAAGAACATTTCCTCAAGGGCGTTTGCTATTTTATCCGTCCCTTCATTTTTAGCGGAAATTTCCACAACACAACGTGAATAATCAGAAAAATCATTGGCGAAAAGTTTCTGCTCAAGGTCGGTTTTGTTAAGAACAATAAGAGTTTTCTTGTTTTTTATCCTTTCAAGAAGCTCAAGGTCAGAGCTGTCAAGAGGGGAGGAACTGTCAAAAACAGCAATAACAAGCTGAGCAGTATCAAGCTTTTTTCGGGAAAGCTCAATGCCCATATTTTCAATGATATCTCCTGTTTCACGAAGTCCGGCAGTATCGGAAAGCCGGAGAAGAATTTCACCCACACGGGCAGTTTCCTCAACGATATCTCTTGTTGTACCTTCTATATCGGTAACGATAGAACGTTCAAAACCTAAAATATTATTCATGAGAGTTGATTTGCCCACATTTGCCTTGCCGACAATAGCGGTGTCTATCCCATCCCGAAGCACCTTTCCGCTGTCGTAATTCTTCAAGATCCTTTCAAGAACGGAGATTGCGCTGTCAATGGAATTTTCGAGGGCAACGGGGTCGGCCTCGGGAAGATCCTCTTCGGGATAATCCACCCAAGCCGCAAGTTCTCCGAGAATTGTAACAAGTCTGTCTGAAACTTGTTTTATCTGCTTATAAAGTCTGCCTTGTCTTGCGTTGACGGCGGAATTAAGCGTCTGGCTTCCGTTAGCGGAAATAAGGTCCATTACAGCTTCCGCCTGAGTAAGGGAAAGTTTGCCGTTTAAAAAAGCCCGTTTTGTAAATTCGCCTGCCGAAGCAGGGACAGCTCCTGCTTTGAAAATTTCACGGAGAATACGTCTTGTAACGTAAATTCCTCCGTGGCAGGAAATTTCGCAGGTATCCTCCCCGGTGTAGGAGTTTGGAGATTTGAAAACGGTGACAACCCCGTCGTCAAGGATCGTTTCGTCCGCTGACACGATTTTACCGTATTTGCAGGTGTTGGCGCTCATTTTAAGAACGCTTCCTTTTGACGGTTTGAACACACGGTCGGCAATTTCAAAGGCGGACTCGCCGCTTATACGTATAACAGATATTCCTCCGGTGCCTTGGGGAGTTGAGATTGCTGCAATTGTTGACATAAATTATTCCTCACTGTTAAACTTGCGCTTTAAATCGGAGCAAAGCTCCTCAGAGTTTCAGTGGGGTTTTAATCCTCCACTGAAACTCTGAATGGAACCCCCGCCTTTAAGGCGGGGGACATCGGCGACTTAGTTATATACCAAAATCGCCCTTTGTTGCAAGGGCGATGTGTTATTGTTATTAGTTTTTATCAGAATTCTATCTTTGAATAAAGTCCTGCGCCTGTCAATGAGTCCTCAGGCTTTGGTTTTTTGTATTCCTTTTCAAAAGAGGTTGAGATATCGAAGGACTTCTGAGGTCTGCGGTTTTCTCTTCTTGAGCCGTTTCTTCCTCCCCGTCTTTCTTTGCCGTATCCTCTCTTCTCCGTGGAGCTTATAAGCACCTTTCTGTAAGGTTCCTCTCCGACCGAGCGTGAGGTTACCCCTTCAATATCGGAAACAGCGGCATGGATAATTCTTCTCTCGTAAGGATTCATAGGTTCAAGAGCCGCCGTTCTGCCGTTCTTTTTAACATTGGCAGCCATTTTTCTTGCAAGCTCTTCAAGCTGGGCTTTTCTTTTCTCCCTGAAGCCGTTGCAGTCAATTGTGATTCTGTAATAATCCCTGTCTATCTTATTGCACACAAGCGAGCAAAGGTACTGCAAGGAGTCGATAGCTTCTCCCCTTTTGCCGATAAAGGATTCTATGTCCGTTCCGCCGATTTCAATTTCAGCTCCGCCGTCTACCTCTGTAATTTCACAAGTCGGGTTTTCGATTCCTGCGGCGGCAAGAACGCTTTTAATGTATTTAACGGAAAGGTCAGCCTTTGTAAGTGTGTATGAAGCCTCAACCTTAGCCTCTCCTTTAAGCTTTCCGAAAAGACCCTTTTTAGGCTCTTCAATAACTTCAAAAGAGATCTTGTTTATATCTGTTCCGAATTTTGAAGCAGCAAGTTCTTTAGCTTCTTCAACGGTTTTTGCTGTAAAGATTTCTTTCATTTTTCTCTTCCTCTCTCTTAAAATTAGTCTTCTTTGTATTCGTCTCCGTATTTTTCAGCCATACGTTTTCTTGCTTCGTTAAGACGTTTTCTCTGAAGCTCCTTAAGTTCTGCTTTTGAAAGCTTCTTTTCCTCCTCGGTAAGAACTTCGTCATCGCTGTTTTTTTCCGGCGCACCGCCGTTTGACTGGAGCTGTTGAGTCTCCAGGGCTCTTTCCATAAAGGATTTCTTACCCTTTTTCTTTCTCTTTTCAGCGTCCTTTTCGTTGAGCTTATCAATATATTCCGGAGTATAGACCTTGTTGACAACTATTACCTGAATAAGGCTGAACAGCGACTGAGCAATCCAGTACAGACCGATACCGGCAGGGAAGTTGAATGCTATCCAGAATGAGAACAATGGCAGAACATAAAGCATGACTGTCATACCGCCCATTCCCGGCTGGTTTGTATTTATATTATTCTTCTTGGTGTAATGCTGAGAAACAAAAGTCACAAGAAGCTGTAATACAAGCGAAAGAACAGGAATAAGCACAAGAACGCTCTTCCAGCTTGGGTAATCTCCAAGGAACACTCCGAACATTTCATAATTGAAATCCTCTGCTACTTCAACAACCTCGCTGTCAAGGAAATCGCCCTTTCCGTCCTCGACTATTCTGAAAATAAGAAGCTCAGGACGGTCCTGAAGGTTCTGAGTTACCTTTGTTGTATCGGAAAAGTATTCGTCAAGCCCCGGGTGAGTGTCAAATATTTCAATAATTTCTTTAAGCTCATCTTTGTCGAGTTTGTTTGAATTCTTAAAATCTCCCTTATGCTCGTCAGACGTGATATACCCATACACATCGCCGTTGCTGTCTTTAAGCTCAGCATAAGTATTGCTGTCCTTGTCGCCATCCTTGATGTCGTAGCTTACGGTCATCATGTTTGAAACAAGAGCTTTTGCATCATTTACCTTATCCTTGCTGAGGCTTGTAACGTAGGTAAACGGAGCGTATATGATTTCGATCATTGCAAAAAGAAGAACAAAGTTTATAACCAACGGCAGACAGCCTCCGGTCATTGAAACGCCCTCTTCTGCATAGAGCTTGGTAAGCTCTTCATTGTATTTTTCCTTGTTGTTTCCGTACTTCTGTTTTAATTTCTGGAGCTTTGGATTAAGTTTAGCGGTTTTTGCGGACATTTTCTGCTGCTTTATCTGAAGCGGGAACATAATAAGCTTTGTGATAAAAGTAAACAGAATAAGGGCAAAGCCGTAATTCTTCACAAGCATATAGCAAAGCTTCATCAGCCAGCCGAAAGGTATGGCGATAATACTCATGTGTATGTCAGACCTCCGATTTTACATTTTGTTCTTGTTTTTTTTCACGACAGCCAAAAGCTTATCAAGCCTGTTTTTTAAAGCGGCAAAAATACTGAATTCTTCAGGAACCTTATCCACTCCGCCTTTTGAAAAGGGATTGCATCTTAAAAGCCTCCATACGGAAAGTATTGTTCCTTTGAAAAAACCATGCCGCCTATAGCTTTCTATGGCATAGCTTGAACAAGTCGGATAGTATTTACAGCTTTTCGGAAACATTGGGCTTATAATTTTCTGATATATTTTTATCAGTATCACAGCAAGATATTTCATACTACTTTTTATTTTTAAAAGGCTTATTCATTTCCTTTACAAGTCGTGAACTTATGAATTTTTCAATATCCGTGGACTTCTTACCCTCTATACCGGGTCTTGCCACAATTACTATATCAAAGCCTATGGGGAGAATTTCCTCTTTCACTCTGTAAGCGGCTCTGATTATTCTTCTTGCACGGTTTCTTTTGACCGCGTTTCCAATTTTCTTCCCGGTAGTTATTCCAAGTCTGTTTATGGGAAGCTTATTCGGAAGATAATAGGCGGTCACCGCTTCATTTACGCAGTATTTCCCTTTCCGGTAAGCCCTTCTGAAGTCCTTATCGTTTTTCATAACAGCGGTAAACAGCATATTTTTCTCTCCGATTAATTTTGTTTTTTCTTTAAAAAGCAAAAAAGACCACACCAAACTCCAGCCTGTTTTAAGGCTCGGTAATCAGGGTGGTCAGCATTATCAGTAGGTAAGTCTTGCTCTACCCTTTGCTCTCCTGCGTGCAAGCACCTTGCGTCCGTTTCTTGTAGACATTCTCTTCATAAAGCCGTGTTCTTTCTTTCTCTGAAGCTTCTTGGGCTGATAAGTTCTTTTCATTAAAATACCCTCCTTTGACACATAACTTTCGGATTTTTTGATTTTTGCAACTCATTTTTTCCATTTCAAAAAACCCCTGCAATTTTATATTATACTTTTTTTCATCTCTCTTGTCAAGCATTTTCACAATTTTTTAACTAATTAAACCGCTTTGTTTTCCCTTGTTTCAGGGGGATAACAACATATTGTTATTATCCTGCGTCATGAATTCCACATATAGAATACAATATCAGACAGCCTTTTTATTTTTCCGCCACAGCGCCTCTCTTAACCGAACAATTCCTGCGGGTCTACGCTTTCGCCGTTGTAGAAAACGTTAAGGTGGAGGTGGTTTCCTGTGGAGTAGCCTGTGCTTCCCACACCTCCTATAATATCTCCCGCGGAAATTTTCTTTCCCTCCTCAGCGGAAATTGAAGAAAGGTGAGCGTATCCTGTCTTATAGCCGTTTTCGTGTGTGACAACAACATAGTTTCCGTATCCGGTATCATCCCAGCCTGCAAAGGTCACGACGCCGTCTGCGGCGCAGTACACTTCTGTTCCCTCGTCTGCGGCATAGTCTGTTCCGTTATGGAACGAGCCGTCAAATTCTCTGTAGCCGAAATCAGATGAAATGTAACAGCTTTGTCCCGAAAGAGGGAATACATAATCTCCCGCTTTTTCAATATCTTCTGCCGAAAGGGTGACAGGTTGTTTTGTTCCGACAAGAACCACCTGATTTACGGCATCGGCAACGACCGTTTCCTTTTCGGCGGTTTTTGATACAACCTCGCCGTTTATCTCACTGACCGTGTATACAACATTTTTTTGTCCGGCTTTGCCTTCTGTCGAAACGACCCGGCAGTCTGTGAAAATCTGATCGGAATTTTCGTAAACCACTTCAAAAGGTATCTCTTCTGAGCAAGTGGTTGTGTAGGTGGTTTTTGCCTCAAGCTCCATTTGTGCAAGTATTTCCTGCGACGAAACTATTGAGAGAGAATCAAAAGTTCCCCTTGCGTATTCAATTTTATCTGTAAGAACGGTTTTTGCGTTTTTTTCATCTGATTTATAGGAAGAAAGAAATTCTTCAATATGCTTTTCGAGATTTACTTTTCCTTTTTCAGAAACGTTTCCCAGGATCTCGTCGTTTACATAAACGGAATAACCCTTTTCTGTCTTGTAAAGACTGTCGTTTTGTGCGAGAACAGAGTCATCCTCTCCGGTAGAATAAGGCGAACAGGTGGAATAGTAGGATTGTGCCTTGACAACAATTTCAGAAAGGTTTGTCACTTGGGAAACATCGGGGCAGTATTTTTCAACAGCATTGCCTATATAAGCTCCGTTTCCCTCAAAGGTTGACGCCGCAACCGTTAATGCTGCGACAATAACAGCGCACACCGTGGTTATGATGTTCTTTTTTTCCTTAATTCTTTCAAGTGCAGTAAGTGTGGTAAGTGCAGTTTTTGCGTTTGTTTTTCCGCCGTTTTCAACTGAAACATTCTGGATACTGATACGAAAAACTCCCTTTCTTTATTGATTTCAAAATGGTAACAACAGTCGCGTTTGTTATTACAAAATAGTAACAACAAGTTACATTATAGCACTGGAAATCAAAAAGTCAAGGCTTTTCGGGAGTTTTGACAAACGGATTTGTAATCTTTGTGCATTATAGCAAAAAACCCGTTATAGGTTTTGGATAATATGCTGTAAAAATTTTAACTTATGTTGCGGATGCTTCGACGGTCTGACGTTGCCGGCGTTTCTTTTAAAGGAGCAGAATACCCTGTTTCGGAGCGTTAATCTTTTGCGGTGACTTTTATTTTTAAAAGGCTCAACCTCACTTGTATTTCTGATGACTCCCCTCAGATTTCTGATGATTCCCCTCAGATTTCTGAGGGGAGGGTAAGTACAGCCTGCATATCTTTGGGCAAAGGCGACTTGCATATCACAGTTTCCCGAGAGAGCGGATCGACAAATTCAACCCTGCCGCAGTGAAGGGCCTGACGAGAAATAATATCTGACTTTTCGCCGTACATTCCATCGCCTAAAAGCGGATATCCTATATGGGAAAAATGCACCCTTATCTGATGAGTGCGTCCCGTTTCAAGGTATATCTCAACAAGAGAATACCTCCCGTCGGTATAAATGCGTTTATAGTGAGTGACAGCTTTCTGCCCCGACATGGAAACCTCCCTTAAAATAATAGAGCTTTCCTTTCTTGCAATGGGAAGATCTATCGTTCCTTCAGATTCACACTGTCCGACTACTACAGCATAGTATATCTTTCTGACTGAAAACTGCAACGCTTTTGCGCTAAAGGGAGTTTTTGCAACAACACAACATCCCGACGTATCACGGTCAAGCCTGTTTACGGGACGAAAAGTAAGCGAGGGATAAAGAAATGAAAAATAATTTCCCAAAGTGTCCCCCTGATGCTTTATGGACGGATGAACCGGCATAAGACTCGGCTTGTCAAATACGACCGCACATTCGCTTTCGTAAAGAACCGGAACGAAGAGTTCTCCGTTTGGGGTAAGCTTTTTTTCGTCCTCCATAAAAATTTTTATAACGTCCTTTTCGTTGACCTTGTCGATTGTCCTGCAAAGACTGCCGTTTCTTGTTATTCCGGAAGGAACGCGCTTGAGTTTTGTGATAAGCCGCCTTGAAGCTCCCCTGTGTAAAAGAAATTCCCCTGCGGTCTTTCCTTGCTCCTCCGCAGGCACGATAAATGTCATTTCCATGTTCTTAAAGGTTCTCCTTTTCCTTGTAAAGTTGTGGAAACACGTCGAAAAATTCGTCTTTTTTAAGATCTTCATCGAGTATTGAGGAAATAAGCACGATGTCCGACATTGCAAAATACGGTATTATAATAAAACCCGGATAAACAAGTAAAAGAAGCGGTAGGAATTTTATAAAGGAAAGATAAAAAAGAAGCATTCTTATGCGGTTTGAATCAGTTGCCTTAAAGCATATTTTTATGGCTTTTCCCAAAGGCATCGCAGGATGGAGCATTATTATAACAGGCAGTAAATGCAGGCTCAATATGCACGCTAAGACCAGTATGGCGGAAAGTATGACCACAAGCAGACTCACCATAAATAAAAGCAACAGAATGAAAGTTATTGAGGATTGCTTTGCCCGAGCCGTAAGATTATTTGCAAAGTCAACGGCAAATATTCCCGGAATTGACGCCAGAATAATTATAACAAGCTTTGCAAACTGAGGGATAAGGGTGATTTTCATAAGAAGTAAGGGACGCTTGTAAACAGAGTTGCGTTTTTCTGAAAAATCCGCACCCTTGGAAATGTCTATAAACTGTCTTACAATAACAAAATATATCATGGATAAAACTGCCGTCAGCAATAATATTGCGGTAACAGAAATCCCCAGATTAACGGGATCGTGAAGATAAGAGGAGACGGAAAATTCTTCGTCTATAAGATATGCGTACATAGACAGAACAAAGTATCCTCCGATAATTATCAGAAGCGCCACCGCAAATATGCAGAAAACAAGTGCAATACTATTTCCCCAGTTTCCTCTGAGTTTTATCCTTGCGAGAGTTTTTATCTGTTTGTTAGTCATCTCTACACTCCCTTTTGAGAATCTTAATGATCAGTCGGATATGATCCGTATCTTCATTTTCATCACGGATGTAACCGTGTCGCAGATATACGGCTTAATCGTCTTTGCTTCGATTTAAAGGGAATTTTCCGAGTATCTCAAAAGCATGGGATCTCATCCACATATCCGCCGTAACAAGTATCTCATATCCTTCGCCGAAATCGCAGGGAAACTGCATAGGGGGCATTTTGGGAATGCCAAAGCAGGAAAGGAGATTCATTATTATTCCTCCATGGGTAACTACTGCGCAGTTTGTAAGCCCCTCTCTCATCATGTCCGAAACAACATAGCTTATCCCTGCATAACTTCTTTCAATTACATGTCTGATGCTTTCTCCTCCGGGAGGAGGATTGTCAAGACCGCCTTTTAAAAATTCTTTGTATCCGGGATCGTTCATAAGGTCAACTGCTTTTTTTCCTTCGTATTCCCCGAAATCCATTTCACGAAGATCCTCAACCGAAACAGTAAAGGCTTCGGGAAAAAGAATCCCCGCAGTTGAAAGACAACGCTTTAAAGGAGATGAATATACTTTTTGCACTCCCGGATAAACCATTTTGTCAAGCTTTTCATAAAGCTCTCCTACTCCCTGAGAACAAAGAGGCTCGTCGGTACTTCCGATATAGATTCCGTTTAAGTTTGCGTCAGTCATTCCGTGGCGGACAAGATGTATTCTGTAACCTTTCATAAAATTTATTTCCTTTCTTTTTAACATTTTTGCAATTTTCACTTTACAATAAGACCTTTTTAAGTTATAATATAACCAAGTTGCAGACGTTCCCCTGCCAAGTATTCGGCAGGTCTGCCAAGTATTCGGCAGGTTCCATTTAGAATTTCAGCAGAGGCGGTCAGTCCTGACTTTAACCCCGCCTGAGGAACAACACGCCATGTTGCGGTTGAAATCGTTGCAGTCGATTTTAAAGACATAAGAATATTTTATTATATTTTATAACTATGGAAGGAGGGGATACTATGAGCAAGGCATCTGAAACAGTAGGCTCAAACCTTAAAAAGATCAGACTTGTCCGTGGATTGACCCAGAAAGAAGTGGCGGCCAGGCTTGAAGTTAATCAGAGTTATGTTTCCACATCGGAAAACGGAAAGTCGGAACCGTCGTTTGATTATATATTAAAGTATGCAAAGACTTTCGGAGTATCCTGTGATTACATAATGGGAATAACAAATGATGTTACCGGCAAAATGGTGAACGGCGACGAGATCTTTGTAGCTTCGGTTAATGAGCTTGTGCCCAACAACGCAGCTAACAAAAGTCATAAGAGGGTAGCATTACAGACTCTTTTATTTTTGTATGATATAGCCGAGAATAATGAATATCTTTCCGAAAGAATCACAGATTATATTATCTACAGCGTATACAAGATGTTTCGTATACTGTATGACGCTCTGCCATATAAAAAGGCATTGTACAGCGTAGAAAAGGACGCAGCCGTTTCTATTGCCGACAGCCAGATTGACAAGCTGGTAGGAGAGATAAGCTATATAATCGGCAAAAACGGAGGAAGAGTTGAGGAGCTTGTCAATATCGCCGGAGATGAATTTATAAAAAGAGATCCCCATATATATTACTGCATAACCAAAGTTATCGGTATGTGCGAATCCTATATACTTAACCTCACAGAAACCATAGACAAGCAAATCGGAGAAATCTCCAAATAACAAGGACTTGACCCGGCTTCATTAGTATTTTAGCACACATCTTTTACTTTTGCAAGAAGTCGCCCCACAATATTTAAACTTGTCGCAGTTTGCTCCTCGGGGGAGCTTTCGTATGGGGTTTGTGATCCCTTGCTGAAATCATGGATGGAACATGACGGACCTTCCGAACAATCGGCAGACCTGCCGAATACTCGGCAGACCTGCCGAATACTCGGCAGGGGGACATCGGCGACTTGGTTATAGGATCAAAACAAGGTGAAGAAATTGAACGAGCCACAGAAAAAGACATATTCAAGATACGCAAAGTCTGTAAAGATCATAGCCGTTTTCGGAGCGATCCTGTTGGGTGTCGCAATTGCGGTGTGGGAGTTTTTTTCATCGGACAACGACAGGATATTCAGCAAAACGATTTTTTCAATGGATACGGCGGTCTCATTTAAGATAAAGGGAAATGAGAACGCCCTTTTGGAATGTTCGGATTTGGTAAAGGAGCTTGACGGACTTTTTGACAGATACGACCCTGAGAGCGATATCTCAAGGCTCAACAAATTAAAATCCTGCCGGGTTTCACCATATACGGCGGAAATTCTTACCCTTGCAAAGCAACTTCATGAAAAATATCCTCAGGGGGATATAACCTGCGGAGAACTTTCTGATCTCTGGAATTTAAACGGAGAACCCCGGACTCCCAAGGACGAGGATATAAAAAAAGCGCTGTCAGATATAGGAAGCGAAGGCATTACAGTAAACGGCGACATGGCAACGCTTGAAAACGGAAGCGTGGATCTTGGCTGCTGCGCAAAGGGATACGCTTGCGACAAGGTGTATGAAATATTGAATGAGAGAAGTGTAAAGGAAGCGTCCGTTTCCTTTGGCTCGTCGGCTGTTGTTATGGGGGAAAATATAAGAGTGGAAATAACAGACCCGTTTGAAAGTTCGGGAACGATAGGAGAGGTCAGGGCAATAACGCCTTTTGTTTCAACCTCCGGCGGATATGAACGGGGATTTGAAGCAGACGGAGTATATTATACCCACATTTTCGATCTTCAAACAGGTTATCCCGTCCTGACAGATTTAGCTTCGGTGACTGTTTTTGCGCAGTCGGGGATAAAAAGCGATTTTCTCTCCACCTGCATTTACATTGACGGAAGCGAAAATATAAATCACTGGCTTGAAATGAAGGACATATGGGTCGTTGCGGTAACGACTGATAAAAAAATCTATCTTTCACAAGCTTTAAAAGACAGCTTTAAACTTTATGACAATGAGCTTGAAATAATTGATTAGTCTGAAATTTTCAGACGGAAAGGCGTGGTGCATAATGGCGGTCAATAAAATAAAGCTCCCTCATCTGAAGAGAACGAAAAATTCCGAGACCATTGATATTCCTGTTCCCGAAAAAGTCGTTATTTCCATGTCCCAGCATATGGGAGCGCCCTGCCGGGTACTTGTCAATGCGGGGGATTGGGTAAAGGCAGGTCAGAAAATAGGCGAGGGAGACTCGTTTCTTTCTTGTCCCGTACATTCTTCCGTTTCGGGAAAGGTAACGGAAATAACCGATATTTTAAGAGCCGACGGAAAATACACCAAAGCTGTGGTCATCGCTTCCGACGGACTTCAGATTGTAAGCGAAAGCGTAACCCCTCCAAAAGTGACAAACAGGGAAGAATTTATTGAAGCCGTTAAGGAATCAGGTCTTTGCGGACTGGGAGGAGCGGGATTTCCTACCCATGTGAAATTGTCATTCGATAAGGATAAAACTCCTGTTGACAGCCTTATTATCAACGCTGCCGAGTGCGAGCCTTACATTACAAGCGACTACAGGGAGCTTATGGAAAACTCCGAGGACGTTCTTGACGGAATCAAGAAGGTTCAGCAATATTTAGGAATAAAAAACGTCTATATTTGTATTGAGGACAATAAAGCCGAGGCTGTAAAGCTGTTTGAAAAGCTTACATCTTCAGACAGCTCCGTAAAGATTGTAAAGCTTAAATCCCTTTATCCTCAGGGAGCCGAAAAGGTAGTTATCTATTCTGCCACAAGGAGAATTGTGGGGGAGGGAGAGCTTCCCGTAAACCGTGGGGTTATTGTTCTGAACGTTACCACGGTCGGTTTTATAAGCAGGTATCTGAAAACAGGTATGCCCCTTGTTTCAAGAAGAATAACCGTCGATGGAGACGGAGTGAGAACTCCCTGCAACGTAAGAGTTCCCATTGGAATTTCAATAAGAAAACTTGCTGAATTTGCAGACGGAAATATTGAGGCTGCCAGAAAAATAATTCTGGGCGGACCTATGATGGGAACTGCGGTTTACGACCCCGACGCTCCTGTGTGCAAGACGAATAACGCGGTTCTTGTGTTTATCAAGGAGGCTCAGGAACAGCCTATGACAAATTGCATACGATGCGCAAGATGTATAAACGCCTGTCCTATAAACCTCATGCCCGCAAAAATTGAAAAGGCGTATAAGGCAAAGGATATATCCGCTCTTGTAAAGCTTAAAGTGAATCTTTGCATGAACTGCGGAAGCTGTTCCTATGTGTGCCCTGCAAAAAGAGAGCTTGCCCATACAAACCAGCTTGCAAAAGAACTTATAACCAAGTAAGGAGGGACAATTTTGGAGAAATTAGTCGTATCAGCTTCCCCTCATATGAAAAGCGGAGTTACAACCGCAAAAATAATGACTCATGTGCTTGCGGCGCTTCTTCCGGCTGCCTTTGCTTCTGCAATAATTTTCGGCGGAAGAGCCATGATACTTATGGGCTTTTGCGTTGCGGTAAGTATTTTGTGGGAAAAGCTTTTTTGCCTTGTCACAAAGAAAAAGGATACTACAGACGACCTTTCCGCCGCAGTAACGGGACTTCTTCTGAGTTTTAACCTTCCTGTGACCCTTCCTCTCTGGATGGCTTTTATCGGATGCTTTGTTTCCATTGTTATTACAAAACAGCTTTTCGGCGGAATAGGACAGAATTTTGCAAATCCTGCTATTGTGGGAAGGATAGTTCTCATGCTTTCATTTCCCACAGCAATGACCACGTGGGCTGAACCTTTTTACTACAGGTTTGACGAGGTAAGGACGGGGGCGACGCCTCTTGTCACAAAGTCTGAAAGCTATGCGGACCTGTTTCTCGGAAATGTGGGAGGATGTCTTGGCGAAACCTGCAAAGCAGCGCTTCTTCTTGGGGGAATTTATCTTATCGCAATGAAAATAATCACTCCTCACACTCCTTTGGCGTTTATTGGAACGGTGATGCTGTTTTCCCTTGCGGTGGGCGAGGACCCTGTTTACCAGCTTCTTTCGGGAGGATTGATTCTGGGAGCATTCTTTATGGCTACCGATTACGTTACTACTCCCGTTACCGGAAAAGGAAAGGTGATATTCGGCATAGGCTGTGGAATACTTACCTGTGTAATGAGATTTTACGGCTCGATGCCGGAGGGGGTTTCATTCTCTATACTATTAATGAATATACTTGTTCCGTACATAGATATGTTTACTCCGACAAGACCGCTGGGAGCGAAAAAAGCGGAAAAGAAAAAGGGGGAAGATTAAATGACCCTTAAGGAAAAAATTATGCCCGCACTTGTGCTTATGATAATATGCGTGGTTATTTCGGGACTTGTTATCGGAGTCCACGCCCTTACTTACACAGATACGACGGGAGTTATGACGGACCAATTAAAAGAGGGTTGTAACGAGGTTTTCGGCGAGGGGGAATTTGAGATACTCCTTGATGAAAACGGCGACCCTGTTACCTTTAAAGATGGAATAACGGCAGTTATTGTTGACAGAGAAAATAAAAACTGCCTTTTTGAGATAATTGCGGACGGATACGAAAAGGGAGGACTTCATGTTCTTGTGGGAATAAATTCCGAGGGGAAAACCGAAGATATATCGTTTATTGAAATAACCGAAACAAAGGGACTTGGCACAAAGGTTCAGGACGAGGATTTTTTAAATAGTTTCAAAGGTCTTGAGTCTGCCGACCGGGTTTCGGACATAGCGACAATTACCGGAGCTACGTATTCCTCAAGGGGAATGAAAAACGCAGTAAGCCTTGCTCTTGATACCTATAATGAAAACAAGGAGGCGATATTCGGTGAGTAATTTCAAGGAATTTACAAAAGGCCTTATCAAGGAAAATCCTACTCTTGTCACCCTTCTCGGTATGTGTCCCACGCTTGCGGTGACGGTTTCCGCTTCAAACGCTATTGGCATGGGACTTGCAACGACTTTTGTGCTTATATGCTCGAATATGGTCATATCACTTCTTAAAAACGTTATTCCCAAAGAGGTAAGACTTCCCTGCTATATCGTAATTATCGCAGGATTTGTTACTGCGGTAGAGCTTCTTTTAAAACAGTACCTTCCGTCTCTTCATTCCGCTCTTGGGATATTTCTTCCCCTTATAACCGTAAACTGTATCATTCTGGGCAGAGCAGAGGTCTTTGCCGGCAAAAACAAGATTATTCCCTCGATCTGCGACGGTGCGGGAATGGGACTGGGATTTACGCTTGCACTTTTAATGATGGGAACGGTAAGAGAGATTTTCGGTTCGGGGTCATGGTTTGGGATTCAGCTTGCTCCGAAAAGCTTGGACCCTATGATGATATTTATTATGCCGGCAGGAGGATTTTTCGTTTTAGGGTGTGTTATTGCCTTTGTGAATAAGGTCGCAAGGAAAAAGCCTCCGAAGGAAATGGGCTGTAAAGGCTGTCCTCACTATGAAAACTGCGGAAAGGCTTTGGAATTAAAGGAAAAGGAGGAAGGATAAATGAAAGAGCTTGTTATAATAATGATATCGGCAATTTTAGTGGATAACGTGGTCCTTTCTCAGTTCAAGGGGATATGTCCTTTTCTCGGAGTTTCAAAGAAAATGCAGAATTCTGTAGGAATGGGAGTCGCAGTAATATTCGTAATGGTGTGCGCTACGGCGGTTACATTTCCCGTTTACAAGTTTTTGCTTGTTCCTTTCGGGGCAGACTATTTAAAAACAATTGCGTTTATACTTGTAATCGCCCTGTTTGTTCAGCTTGTTGAAATTATCCTGAAAAAGGTACTTCCCCCTCTTTACAAGGCTCTGGGAGTTTATCTTCCCCTTATAACAACCAACTGCGCCGTGTTAGGCGTTACGATTACAAATATTGACGAGGGGTATACTTTTATCCAGTCCATAACAAACGCCTTGGGAACAGGTCTTGCATTTACCCTTGCCCTTCTGCTTTTTTCGGGAGTAAGAACCAAAGTGGACGCGGCGGATGTTCCCGAAACATTCAAGGGAGTGCCTGCGACTCTTGTTGCGGCGTCAATTGTTTCAATAAGCTTTATGGGCTTTTCGGGGCTTTTCGGAAGCTGAGAAAGAGGAGGAAGAGATATGATGGAATATATTGTTCCCATTATAGTTTTCGCCGTTATCGGAGCGGTTTCCGGAGTGCTTCTTACTGTTGCGTCAAAGGCGTTTGCGGTAAAAACAGACGAAAGGCTTGAAAAATTAAGCGAGGCTCTTCCTCAGATAAACTGCGGAGCCTGTGGATTTTCCGGTTGCAACGACTATGCACAGGCTGTCCTTAACGGTGAAAAGTGCAATTTATGCAAGCCGGGAGGAGCTGACACCGCAAAAGCCTTATCCGAGATAATGGGAGTTGAAAGCGGAGAGGTAGAAGAAGCCGTTGCTTTTGTGCGCTGTGCGGGAAACTGTGATAAGGCTGTTTTCAAGTATGATTTCAGCAAACTTTCCTCCTGCCGTGGAGCAAACAGGTTTTACAACGGTTCAAAAGCCTGTGTAAACGGTTGCCTCGGTCTTGGGGACTGTGTAAAGGTATGTCCTGAGGACGCGATATGTATAGACAAGGGGATAGCTGTCGTAAATACGGAAAAGTGCATAGGCTGCGGACTTTGCAAGGGCGAGTGCCCAAACGGCATTATAGAGCTTATGCCAAAGACGGCAAAGGTCGCTGTCAGATGTTCTTCCACCGCACCTGCAAAGGTTGTAAGGACGGTGTGCAAGGCAGGGTGCGTAGGATGCAGAATGTGCGAAAAGGCTTGCCCGAGAGGAGCTATAAAGGTAATGGATAATTTCGCCTCAATAGACTACTCAAGCTGTATAAGCTGTGGAAAGTGCGTGGAAGTATGCAAATTCGGAGCGGTACAGTTTGTTGTAAAATGATATTGTAAACTGCTTAAGCAGGTGTTGAACCTTGGCGGAAGGTACACTTCCGCCGAGGTTTTTTGTGTCGCAGGACCTACTCCCCACGCTAACCTGCACAGACGTTTTCGGAAGGATTGGCGGGACTGATATTTGAAAAATATTAAACTAAGCCAAGAGAATTTTGCTTTTTGGATTTTGTCAAAATATATAAAAAAACAGCTGTTTTTTTGTTGAAGGTGACGTTGACTAAAAATGTTGATAATCTTTGTGCAGTTAGCATAATTTTATGCAATATTCACAAAAAAATAATTTCCCTTAATCGTTTGAGTAACTTGACATTAAGTATGCGGTTTGATATAATTAAAGTTAGCTTAATATCACTATTTGCGCATTTTTTTTAATATTCATGTGAAAAACCAGCCTTTTGTTATGAATTTTCACTAAATCAACAATATGTTGTACCTGTTTCGACACAAATCGCAATATATATGATGTTGAACAATTTGCACAAAATTCAATGTGAAAATTGACGTTGAAAAAAAAGATGTATGTGATATTTTACAACCTGATAAACAGTAGGATAAGGAGAGCTTTATGGCTGAGTGTATTTTATCAACGAGGGAGCTTTGCAGGGACTTCAAGATCGGCGACGGAAGCGTTGTCCATGCGTTGAAAAATGTGAATATTGAAGTTCTGAAGGGACAGCTCACAATACTCAGAGGGCGTTCGGGAAGCGGAAAGACAACTCTGATAAATATTCTCGGAGCTCTTGATAAGCCTACTTCCGGAAGCGTTATTTTTAAAGGAGATGATATTACAAGCTTCTCCGAAAAGAAAAGAGATCTTCTGAGACGGTATCAGATGGCATTTGTTTTTCAGTCGGTGGCTCTTATCTCAAGCATGACCGCATATGAAAACGTTGAGTTCGGTCTGAGACTTGCCAAATATCCATATGAAGAACGCAGTAAACGTGCAAAGGAAGCGCTTGTAAGCGTGGGACTTGAAAAAAGAATGTTCCACAGACCGGGCGAAATGTCCGGAGGCGAACAGCAGAGGGTTGCTATTGCAAGAGCGATCGCCCATAAGCCCGATGTTATATTTGCCGATGAGCCTACCGCTGAGCTTGACACAAACACCGCTCTTCATGTGGTAAAACTTTTCAAGGAACTTGTGGGTGAACACGGAATGACTATTCTTATGACTACCCATGACCCCAGTATGATGGATATTGCCGATAAGGTGTATACCCTTGAGGACGGTGAGATCGTTGAGTGAAAGCAGTGAAATGACAATCGATAAGGACGTAATGATCCTCTGTGACAACTTAGTCAAGATCTATAAGACCGACGAGATCGAGGTTGTCGCCCTTCAGGGACTTGACCTTGAGATCAGAAGGGGCGAACTTATGGCGATCGTAGGAAATTCCGGAAGCGGAAAATCTACGCTCCTTAATATGCTTGGGGGGCTTGACAGACCAAGCGCCGGAAGTCTTTACGTCAACGGAAAGAATCTTCTTAAATTTTCGGAAAAGGACTATATCGAATACAAACGAAATACCGTTGGATTTGTATGGCAGAACAACGCCAGAAATCTTGTTCCTTACCTGACGGCTGTGCAGAATGTTGAAATGCCAATGCTTTTGAAGGGTACGAAGTCAAGACGAAAACGGGCGGAGGAGCTTCTTGAAAAGGTGGGACTTTCCCACAGAAAGAATTCAAGGCTCGACCAGATGTCCGGCGGTGAACAACAAAGGGTCGCAATAGCCATTGCGCTTGCAAACGACCCGAAGATACTTCTTGCAGACGAGCCTACGGGTTCTGTGGATACAAAAACCTCCAAGGCTATACTTGATATATTCAAGGAGCTTAACAGGACGGAGGGGATAACAATAGTAATAGTCACACATGACGTTAAGCTTGCAAAACATATAGACCGTGTAGTCGCCATACGCGACGGACGGACATCTTCGGAGATCATAAGAAAACGCTCCTATGCGGAGGATCTCAGCGAGCTTGGCAGAATGACGCCCATAGAAGAAAACGAAGAGGAAGAAGAGCTTGTTCATGAAGAGCTTGTAGTCCTTGACAGAACGGGAAGGGTTCAGCTTCCCGGAGAGTATATGGAGGCTCTTGGCATAAAGGGCGGAGAAAGGGTAAAGGCGGAGCTTGATGTTGAAAATGAGAGAATAAATATTTTCAAGGCGCAAAACTCCGATAACTAACTTTACAACCCGCAATGGGAGACATAAAGCAATTTATAAGAAAGGTGGATCATAGTGAAAAAAACTAAGTTAAAGCGATTGACAGCAACAATACTGGCTGTGACAATGTGCTTGACTACTGTTCAGGCAGTATTTGCCGGGGCGGCTTCGGCAACTGAAGAAACCGGTGAAGCTACTGACCAGAGCGTTATTTCGGCTGACGATATCGACGCGTCAAACCGTGAAAATGCTTACAGCGCTTTCCTTGAAAGGCACAGCGACACAGCAAGACCCGACGGGGAGGTCTATATCTACGGAAAAGATTATACGGACGCTACTGAGGGAACAGAGGTTTCCGTTGAGACTGTGGACGGGGTTGCGGACGTTCTTAAATGGTCAAATCAGTCGGGTCAGGTATCCTTTGAAGTGGATGTTCCCGAAGAGGGACTTTACTGCATCGAGGCAAATTATGAGGCTCTTGAGGGAAATACGAATACCGTTGAGTTTACACTTGCCATAAACGGAGAGATACAGTATACAACCGCTTCGAGAATCACTCTGCCAAAGGTATGGGTAAATAAGACGGAGATTCAGAAGGATATCCATGACAACGACATCAGACCGGGTCAGATAGAAAGCGTAAGATGGCAGACTTCTCCTATCAAGGATATCGACGGACTTTCAAATGCTCCTCTTGCTTTCTATTTCAAGGAAGGAATAAATACTGTCACGATCAATTCAACCCGCGCCAGCTTTGCTCTTAACTACCTTAAGCTTTACAACGAAAAGGAACTTGCGTCTTACGAAAAACCTTCCGACAGCGATATCAACAGTATATCAGACCAGAATATCGTTCTTGAGGGTGAGGACGCCGCTTATAAAAACGACAGAACTCTCTATCCTACTTCGGACAGAACTTCTTACATAACAAGCCCTTCAGATCCTACCAAGACAAGATATAATACAATTGGCAAGGATAACTGGAATCAGGCTACTCAATCTATCACATGGGAATTTACGGTTGAACAGTCCGGATACTATAAAATAGGTATCCGCGCAAGACAGGATTCAATGAGAGGTCTTTATTCAAACAGAAGACTTTATATTGACGGAGTAGTTCCTAACGCTGAATCAGAACAGATCAAGTTCTACTATAATACCGAATGGGAAGTAGTAAGCCCGGAGGACGCAAACGGCGATCCTATGTACTACTACCTTGAAGCCGGAAACCATACAATTACTCTTGAGGCTATTCCCGGCGAGATAGGCGAAATCATGGATGAGCTTGAGGATATTGTTTACAATATCACGTCTTATTACAGAAGAATAAGAGAAATAACAGGTCCAAGCCCTGACGAATACGTTGACTATAATGTTGACGGCTCGATCCCTACTCTTGTTGACGACTTCAATTACTACAGCAAGAGAATGAGAGAAATACAGGCTGAGATCGAAAAGCTCTCAGGTACTGAAGGTTCAGAAGCTGTAACCCTTGACAAGATGGCGATCATCCTTGATAAATGTACAGAAAGAACTTACAGAATACCAAGCCTTCTTTCTCAGATAAAGGATAATATTACTTCGGTTTCATCATGGATGCAGACCTACAGAGGTCAGGCGCTTGAACTTGACCTTATCGAAATAAATTCAGCAGACGTTGAATTTGCAGATACCGATAAGAACTTCTTCAAATCTCTCGGCTTCGGCTTCAAGTCCTTTATCGGCTCCTTCTTCGAGGATTATAACTCACTTTCGGAAGAGGGAGAAAATTCCCTTACAGTATGGGTATCCCTGGGACGTGACCAGGCTCAGGTGGTAAAACAGCTTGTTGACAATGAATTTAACCCTACATCTGATACAAAGGTAGCAATAAACCTTGTTCAGGGTGGTATCGTTGAAGCTACTCTTGCAGGAAAGGGACCGGATATAGCTCTGTTTATCGGAGGCGACTTCCCGATACAGCTTGCCGCCCGTGGAGTGCTTACGGATATAAGTCAGTTCCCGGACTATGAAGAAGTTATCACAAGATTTACCGAAACCGCTCCTGTTCTTTATACATATAACGACGGAGTTTACGGACTTCCGGTAAGCCAGACATTCCCAATGATGTTCTACAGAAACGACATTCTTACAAGTTACGGAATAAACGCTGAAGAAGATCTTGAAACATGGGACGACTTTATCGATGTTCTTCCTGTTCTCCAGAGAAACTACATGGAAGCAGGCCTTGTGCTTCAGGCTAATATTGTAACAAACGGCGTAACTACCGTTCCTACAACAACAGAAGCCGGAAACACATTCGCAACACTTCTTCTCCAGAAGGGATATAACTTCTACAACGAAGACAAGACAGCTACAACGTTTGACCAGCAGGCGGCTATCGACGCATTTGAAATGTGGACAGAATTCTATACTACTTATAAGTTTGAACAGACCTACGACCCGTTCACACGTTTCAGAACGGGAGATATGCCTCTTCTCCTTAACGCATATACATTCTTTAACCAGCTTTCTGTTGCCGCTCCCGAAATCAAGGGATGCTGGGACTTCATGCAGATCCCCGGAACAGTTCAGGAAGACGGAACTGTAAGCCACGCTTCATGCTCCTCAGGATCGGGCGCAATAATCTTTACAGACTGTGAAGATCAGCAAGCCGCATGGGAATTCATCAAGTGGTTTACTTCAACCGATACCCAGGTTGAATACGGAAACGACATCGAAGCTCTTATGGGTACAATGGGTCGTTTTGATACGGCTAACATAGAAGCTTTGAAGAGACTTTCATGGTCACAGTCTGAACTTGACCTTCTCCTGGCTCAGATGGAAGAACAGATTGAGATTCCGATCATCCCTGCTACATACGCAGTTACAAGAAACCTTACAAACGCTTTCAGAACTGTTGTAAATGATGCAGAAAATCCAAGAGATACCCTTATGTGGTATAACAAGGATATCAATGCCGAGATCACAAGAAAGCTTGAAGACCTCGGAATGTATTCTTAATAAGAAAGGAGAGTAAATAAATAATGGCTGAAAAATCATCTGCAAAGACTGCAGAGGTTGGGACAAAGGCTAATACTCCCGGAAAGGAAGTTCCTGTAAACAAGCAGAATAAATTCAAGTATACACTTCATATGATGCGTCTGAATATCGGCTGCTATGGACTGCTCGCTCCGTTTATGATACTGTTTACGGTATTTACAATAATTCCGGTAATTATTTCTCTTCCTCTGGGCTTTACAAACTTTAACATGGTACAGTTCCCGAAATTTGTCGGACTGTCAAACTTCTACACATTATTCCTGAACGACGACATATTCATGATCGCAGTTAAAAATACTCTTGTATTTGCGATATTCACAGGTCCGTTCTCTTATGTACTGAGCTTTTTCCTTGCATGGCTCATTAACGAAATGCACCCAAAGCTCAAGACATTCTTTACATTCGTGTTCTACGCACCTTCAATGACTCCTTCCGTTTATATCATCTGGCAGCTCTTCCTGTCAGGTGACTCATACGGATTTATAAACTCCATCCTTATGGACCTTGGATTTATAAACGCACCTATTCAGTGGCTTACCGATACAAACTACATTCTTGGCGTAGTTATCGTAGTACAGCTCTGGATATCAATGGGCGCAGGCTTCCTTGCACTTCGTGCAGGCTTCCAGAACATTGACAGATCAATGTACGAAGCGGGAGCTATAGAAGGAATCAGAAACAGATGGCAGGAACTTTTCCTCATCACTGTTCCTTCAATGGGACCTCAGCTTCTCTTTGCCGCTGTTATGCAGATATCCGCTGCATTTACAGTAGGTGTGGTAGGACAGTCTCTTGTTGGACTTCCATCAACAGACTATGCTGCACATACAATTATGAACCACGCAACAGACTACGGTTCAATCCGTTACGAAATGGGTTACGCTTGTGCGATCTGCTTCATTCTGTTTGCGGCAATGCTTCTTTGTAACAAACTCGTTACATGGCTGCTCGACAAGTATCTTGATTAAGGGGGTGGGATAAAATGGCTAAAAACAAAAAGAAAGACATTAATGACCTCAAGGTCAAGGATAAAAGAAAAAGGACCAGCGGTAATATAGGCGGCGACATATGCATTTTCATATTCCTCTGCTTACTCGGAATATTTATGGTATTCCCTCTTTACTACGCTATCATCCAGTCTTTTAAACCTATTGAAGAGCTGTTCGTATTCCCGCCTAAGCTCTATGTTCTGAGACCTACCATGAGAAACTATTCGGATATGTTCAAGGTAGCAAGCAGCTTGTGGGTACCGCTTTCAAGATATATCTTCAACAGCGCATTCATTACTGTTGTAATTTCTGTAGCAAATATCTTCGTTTGCTGCTGTGCCGCATTCCCTCTTGCAAAGTGCAAGTTCCCCGGATGTGTGGTAATAAACAAGATCATCGTAACTGCCCTTCTTTTCACATCATCAGCAATGTGGATCGTACAGTTCCTTGTAATGGCAGTTCTCGGAATGATCGATACTTACTGGGCTCTTATCCTTCCTAACGTTGCAACATCTCTTGGTCTCTTCCTTATGAGACAGAGCATGACGACTATCCACGACTCTATGATCGAGGCGGCAAAGGTTGACGGAGCAGGACTTTTCAGAATTTGCTGGACAATAGTTATTCCAAACTCAAAGCCTGCACTTATGACCCTTCTTATCTTTGCTTTCCAGGGTGCATGGAACATTCAGGGCGGCGCGCTTATCTACTCTGAAGAGTTAAAGACCCTTCCGACAATCATGAACCAGATCGCAGCTTCAGGTATCGCAAGACAGGGTGTTACATTTGCAACGGCAGTTATTCTTATGATCCCTCCACTTCTCGTATTCCTTATCGCTCAGAATAACGTTATGGAAACCATGGCTAATTCGGGTATCAAGGACTGATCAACAGATATACAATTTATATAATGAAAAGGAAAAGGTGATAAGTGGTGTCGAAATTAAAAAAATGTCTTATCTGCGCTGTATCAGCGGTAATGGCGTTTACATCAACTGCAATTACCGCCTTCGCAGATGAACCCTATAATACATACAGCTATGATAACTGGGGAGATCCTATCCCTTCCCAGGCAGGCTACAGAGTTGAAAGAACAGTTACCGGACTGGATATGGGACTTGAACAGCTCTCCGATCCTGAAAGCGACTTGTTTATAAGCGAAAATGAAAATCCACAGCTCAGCGGAGCGAGAGATTTCTTCATTGACCAGAACACAAAGACAATGTGGCTTGCAGACTCCGGAAACAACAGAATTCTAAGACTCAATATGGATCTTGAGGTTACCGGAGTATACAAAACCTTCACCGGCGGAACGATAAGCACTCTTGAAAATCCAATGGGAGTTTTTGCGACCTCCGACAGCGCCGGAAATACGACTCTATATATTGCGGACAGTGATAATCAAAGAGCCATAAGAACAAAAATAACAGGCGATATGACTGCCGAGATCGAGGTTGAATACACAAAGCCTGACTCAGCAGCATATACCGCAGAAGCATTCAATCCGTCAAAAATACTTGCGGATAAGGAAGGAAACGCTTACCTTGTTTGTACATCAGTAAGTACAGGTGCTTTAAGATACGATTCTACAGGTACTTTCAGAGGATTTTACGGTGCAAACCGTGTTGAACAGACAGCAGATGTTATTGCAAGAAAGGTCTGGAGAGTTTTTGCTTCGGACGAACAGCTTCAGGCTATGACCTCCTCGGTACCTACCGAGTTCAATAACTTCGATATTGACGACCAGGGCTTTGTATATACTGTTACAGAATCTGCAAACGCTTCAACAGACGCCGTTAAGAAGCTTAATCCCGCCGGATACAACATCTGGGACAATGCAGTAGGAAACAAATATGAATTCGGTGATTTTGCAAGCGGCTACGACGAGTCTACTGCAATTTCAACAAAGCTTACCGACGTTGTAATAGGCGATAACGGGGTTATCAATATTCTTGACTATGAAACAGGACGTGTTTTCCAGTATGATGAAGACGCAACTCTCCTTTTCATATTCGGTACAAGATCAACTCCTTCCGAACAGGAGGGAAGCTTTACCGCTCCCAACGCCGTTGAGACAATGGGAACAAACGTCTTTGTCCTTGACGGAACCAAAAACGACATAACCGTATTTACCGAAACTGTTTTCGGAAAATATGTTCACGCAGCATCTGTTCTGTACGTTGAGGGAAGATATACCGACGCTCAGCCTCTCTGGGAAGAAGTAATGAGAAGAGACGGCGAATATACTCTTGCTCATGTCGCCCTTGGTAAGGCAGAGCTTAACAACGGAAACTATGCTTCTGCAATGGAATACTTTAAAACAGCTTACGATCAGGAGGACTACGATAAGGCTTTCGAGTATTACCGTGACGACCTTCTCAGGAATAACTTTGAGATTATCGTTAGTGTGCTTCTTGCACTTGTTATACTTATAATAGTATATGTTAAGCTTAAAAAACACAAAAAGATAAAGTCAATTACAGAGTATATAGTTATACTTTGCAGAAAGATCAGAAATTCATTCAAAAAATCAAAAAAGGAGGGAAATTAAATGTATGAGTTTTCGACTTTAGGCTGGCTTAAGCATGTAATTTTCCATCCCGTTGAAGGATTTGAAGATCTGAGATGGAAAAAGCAAGGCTCTCTTGCACTTTCAATGGTCATTGTATTTTTGCTCTTTGTGGCAATGGTTGTTGACAGACAGCTTATGGGCTTTGCCTTCAATACAGCCTATGTTAAGGTATTTAACGTAGTGCCTCTTATCGTTCGCTCGGTAGTTTACTTCTTTGTATGGGTATTGGGAAACTGGGCAATATGCACCCTTTTCGATGGTGAAGGAACTCTGAAGAAGATATGCATTTACTCTGCATATGCTCTTGTTCCTTATATTTTCGGAACATACATCTCGGTATTCATGTCAAACTTCCTCATACTTGACGAGGCTATCTGGGTAAACTTCATTTCACTTCTGGGTATGGGCTGGTCTGTCATCCTTATGATACAGGCAATGAGAGCCGTTCACCAGTATTCGTTCGCAAAGACAATCGCTTCAATGATAGGCACACTGATAGCTATGCTTCTGATACTTTTCCTTGCTGTACTTCTTCTCTCGCTTTTCCAGCAGGTTTATGTATTTATCGTTCAGATCTATCAGGAAATTGCATACAGAATAAGAGGCTAAGAAAGGAAGGTGTTTGATTGATGCACAACAGCAAAGTAAAAAAGATACTTGCCTTTGCATTGGCACTGACAATGCTAATGCCTCTCGGTTCGGTATTTGCGGCTGACCAAACAGAGGAAGACGCTGATTCACAGGCTGCCGACAGCGGTGAAACTGAAGATGAGGAGGAAGAGGAGGAGGAAGAAGCGGTTGACGAAACTATCGACCTCCAGCACGAAACTACCGTTTCCTATGTTCAGGCAAATATGTCAGTGCTGAACGCACAGGGCGACTATACAATATATAAGGGTATAATAAGGGAAAAGAGAAATCTCCAGACCCTTATCGAAAGCTCTGAGTATGTAATCGCCGAGGACTATACCGAGGAAAGCTACGGGGCATACAGCCAGGCTCTTGCAGCAGCCAAGGCAGCCGATGCAAATGAAAATTCAACTCAGGATGAGCTGGACGAGGCTTATATAAACCTTGACAGAGCAGCATCCGCTCTTGTTATGGCCGGCATGGAGGAAACTCCGTTTGAAGAACCGGAAACCGTTGACAAGACAACTCTTCAGACAGCTCTTGACGGACAGGATACCGAGCTTGTTGCAGAGGATTACACAAATTATACATGGAACCTCTATCAGCAGGCGCTTGCAGACGCAAGAACAGTAAACAGCGACCCTAACGCAACTCAGGCGGAGGTAAACGAAGCTGCGGAAAATATCTCATATACCTACGGAAAGCTTATAGAGGCTCCCGATGAGATACTTGCGGTAGTATACAATCACCCCGAAGACGGATATAAGCTTGTGGGAACTATGGATATGATCGAAAGCGAGGACGGCTCGGATGTTGTAAACACAACTCCTAACGGCATATGGGTAGTTGAAACAGACGCCGATCATACAAGAGTTACAAACTTCTATATCAGACTTCTCAGCAACTTTGTGGAGAACGCATACGTTACCACTGCAAAGACCGAGATTTACTATATGGACGTAAACAGCGGAGAGGTTTCTGCTACATACACATATGAGTCTGAGGACGCAGAAAACGGCAGACTGTTCGTTTCGTCAGACGGCAGAATGGCTTATACAAACCTTGAGACTGACAGACTTCTTGCCGATATCGAGCTTGTTTGTGAAAACGACAATATGGCTCTTTATGCAGACAGCACAAACAAAAAAATCGCTGTATATGACAAGACGGCTGATAAGTACTGGTGGACAACACCCGTTGACCCGTACGGCGACGAAACTATCATAGATAAAACCAAAAACAGCGTTATGAAGCTTCCTCAAAGAAATCAGGCGGCTTCGGGACTTATCCTTAAATACGGCGACCTCAGACAGGAAAAGAGAAACGAGACCTACGTTTACTCATCTGTCGTGCAGGAGTCGGGAAGAGGCTCTGAAAAGTGGGAGCTTAATCAAAACGGCGTAACAATTACATACGAGTTTAACATTGGCTTTACAGTTCCCGTAACATACACCTTAAATGATGATTACATTGAGGTTGCGGTCAATATTTCCGAAATCGACGAGGAAAACACATCTACAGTTGACGGAAAGGTAATTACAGCTCTTGCGCTTTCTCCTACATTCGGCGCTTCGCCGTATACAGACCTTGCAGGCAATGAGGTTGAAGGATATATGGTAGTTCCGGACGGAAGCGGTGCAGTAATTGAATACAACAATGACAAAGAGGGTTATACGTCTTACTCACAGACCCTTTACGGACGTGACAAGACAACGGTTCCCCTTAACGCTCCGAGAGTTACCGAACAGGCATATCTGCCCCTTATCGCAACAGTTTCCGGAAATTCCGGACTTGTTGCAATTGCAACAGAGGGCGATGAAAATGCCGCTGTAAAAGCTCAGGTAAGCAGACAGAACAGACAGTCCTTCAATAACGTATACTTCGAGTTCAATCTCAGATCTTCCGACACATACTATATGGGCGGAACAGACGGAACAAGAATTACAGTTTTTGAAAAGGGCGATATCAAGACTGACAGAATCTCGGTAAGATACTATCCCATAAGCGATGAGCAAGAGGTAAACTATGCCGACGTTGCAGAGGTCTACAGAAACTACCTTATAAACGAGGAAGGACTTGAAAAGAAGACTGAAGCAGGCAATACTGACCTTTACCTTGATCTTTACGGCGGAGTATTAAAGGAAACATCAGTTTTTGGTATTCCTGTAGATATGAAAACTGAAATAACAACCTTTGATCAGGCTGAAGAGATCATGAAGAAACTCTCAGACGGCGGAGTTACCGGAATGATAGCTACATATAACGACTGGACAAACAAGTCAATGGTCGGAAAGATATCAACAAGCTTCTCGCCTTCAGGCAAGCTTGGAGGAAGCAGCGGATTTGAGGATCTTCAGAGCGCCGCCGAAAGCATGAACGCTGAAATTTACCCGACTCTTTCAAATATGGAGATGGTAAAGAACTCATGGGGCTATATGACTATTAATAAGACAGCTACCAGAGTTTCAAACGCTCAGTCAAGACAGTCCGAATACTCCACAGCGTTCGGAGTTCAGCTTTCAGGAAAAGCTCCCGCACTTCTTACTCCTAACGCATATTCAAAGGTGTTTGACCAGATCATTTCAAGCTTCACCAAGAAGGGTCAGACAAACGTTGGCTTTGGAGATTACGCAAACACACTTGTTTCCGACTTCTCCACAAGAAATGCCAAGAGCAGATCCTCGACCGAAGCAACTATCATAGAGGGATATAAAAAGGCTTCCGAAGAAGTTGGAAATATTATAGCAGACGAGGCAAATTCATATGTTATCCCTTATGCGGATCATATCACCAATGTGCCTGTGTACTCCAGCCAGTACAATGTTGTTGACTATGACATTCCTCTTTACCAGATGGTTATTCACGGATATGTTCCATATGCTTCAACGGCTATAAACGCAAACTCAAACGCAGAAGAAGTATTCCTCCTGTCGCTTGCGTCAGGTTCGGCGATACACTATGATTTTATTTACGAGAACGCATTCGAGCTTCTCGACACAGATTATGACGACCTCTACTATGCAAATTACAACGGCTGGCTCGACGCTGCTATTGAACAGTACAAGGTAAGCGACGAGATCCTGAGCCAGGTAAGCGATATGATCATCACAGATTATCAGATCGATACAGAAACAGGCGTTATAACAACAACATACAACGACTCGGTGGTTATCACAGTTGATACGCAAAACGCAACTGCTGATGTCAACGGTCAGACTTATGATTTAAGTTCAATAGTTTCGGAAGGAGGTTTGCAGGGCTAATGGAAGAAAAAACAACTAACATGGAAGCCGCAGAAGTAAAGGCAGCTGAAAATGTAAATACAGAAGCTGTTGCAGACGAAACTTCTAAAAAGTCCGGAAGTGAAGAGGGCGGACTTGTGAAGCCCAAAGAGATCAAGGGTACAAAGATCCCGTACGAAAAAAGAAAGGCTCTCTACGGCTACGGATTTATCGCACTCTGGTTTGTGGGAACAATATATTTCTTTATTGTTCCTGTAATCAAATCTCTTATTTATTCATTCAATAACACAAAGCCTGTATCGGGAGAAATGCAGCTTGATTTTATAGGCTGGGACAACTATATAAACGCTTTCAGACAGGATCCTGATTACACAAAGAATCTTTTAAGCGTGCTTGGTACCACTGGCCTCAAAACTCCGCTTATCATTATCTTCTCTATCTTCATTGCGGTTATTCTTAACCAGAAGTTCAGAGGACGTACATTCGCAAGAGCCGTATTCTTCCTTCCTGTTATTATCGCAACAGGTCCTGTATTCGATATTATCAACGGTAATATGTCTACAGGCGGATATGCAGGCGGTTCCGAGCAGTTCTCAACAATGTTTGAAACAGACCTTGTTGACCAGCTCCTGACCTTCCTTGGAATTTATGGCATAAGCGACAGCCTTACCAACATGATAACCACAGTTACTGCGGATATCTTCAATATGGTATGGAACTCAGGTATCCAGATTCTTCTGTTCCTCTCGGCTTTGCAGAACATTCCGTTCTCTGCCAAGGAAGCGGCGCAGATGGAAGGTGCAACGGCGTGGGAATATTTCTGGAAAATTACCGTTCCTTACATAAGCCCTATGATAATCGCCAGCTTGGTTTACACTGTTGTAGACTCATTTGTAGATCCTACAAACGCGGTAATGCAACAGGTTCTTTCACAGTCGTCACAGTGGCATCACGGATTCTCGGCAGCAATGGCTTGGGCATACTTTGCAATAGTCGGAGTTGTACTTGCAATTGTTGTAGTTGTAGTAAACAAGTTCGTTTACTACGAAGTTGAATAAGAGGGGGGAGAAAAAATTGGCTACAAGAAAAGAAGAAAAATTATTCGCAAAAGAAATGAAAGCGGCAAAAAAAGCAAAGCTTAAAGCAATGAAAGCCGCAGGCATCAAGCCAAATATCACTCCCGAGCAGAGAAAGTACAACAGAAACAAAGCTCTTGTGGGTTCTGTATGGCCTATATTCAGATTCCTCATACTTTTCGGACTTTGCTTCGTAATTCTCTATCCCCTCATATTCATGGTGTCGACTGCGTTCAGACCAAACGAACAGATGTCTGACCCATCTATAGTATGGCTTCCGAAAAGCTTGACCCTCAGAAATATCAAAGATACATGGGATATCATTGATTACGGTTCAACAGTTCTCAACACGCTAAAGCTCAATATCATTTCCTCTGTCCTTTCAGTAGCGTCCTGCGCTATCACAGGATACGGATTTGCAAGATTTAAGTTTAAATTTAAGGGACTGCTTTTCGCACTTGTAATTTTACAGATCATTGTTCCGCCACAGATCACATCGATCCCACTGTTCCTTCAGTTCTCATTCTTCAAGGGCTTTGGACTTGTAAAGCTTTTTACCGGCGAAGCAACAATCAGCCTTATCAACAAGGGAATTACAATGTATGCTCCGGCAATATTTGCAAACGGTATCAAGGCAGGTCTGTTCATCTTCATTTTCAGACAGTTCTTCAGAGGACTTCCTAAGGAACTTGAGGACGCGGCTTACCTTGACGGCTGCGGACCGTTCAGAACATTCATTACTGTAATGGTACCAAACGCAGCGTCGTCATTCCTTACCGTATTCCTTTTCTCTATCGTATGGTACTGGAACGACTACTATATTTCATCTTCATTCTTCACAAACAACGATACTGTTGCGCTGGCTCTGAAAAACCTTGACAGCACCTTACAGGCTCAGCTGTTCAACAATCAGACCGTTTCGCCAAGACAGATCATAGTTTGGCTTGAATCCGGATGTATACTTGCAACAGCGCCTATTCTTATCATGTATGTATTCTTACAGAGATATTTCGTTGAAGGCGTTGAACGTTCAGGTCTTGTCGGATAATATTATTAACAAGAGTAAAACCGCTCCCTTTTACGGGCAGCGGTTTTTCTTTGGGCGTCAACTTTTACTTGGAGCGGTTTGTTTATATTGAGAGTCTTTAAGACATGGATAAAAGGGAAATTAACGTTGCTTAAAATGTACAAAAAATAAAGTTCTGATTTGTCCAGAATGCATAAAAATAAAAAATGGAAAAAATTCAGATGACAACTGAGGAAAAATGTTGTATAATGTAAATGCGCGAAATTAAGCGGTTTGCTATGATAAAAAACGTAAAGGAGCAAAGGAGATAATTTTATGAAAAAAGCTGTTTCTGCGCTGCTCGCCGCAGCGGCTCTTATCTGTATGGCAGGCTGTTCTATCCCTGTGAACGAGCCGTACAAGCTTACTATAACTACGTTTGGAGAGCCTGAAACCTCCGTAGTCGATGCCGATGTGACTGACGGTCCGGTTGTAACTACCACCGGTGCTGAGACTTCCTACGACCCACTGACAACCACCACATCAGAGGAAGCTTCAAAAGCTCCGGAAACAACAACCACTTCTGAAAAAGAAGAAGAGCCGGAGGAAACAGAAAGTGAAAGACCTGTAGACACCCAGACTCCCGTTACGATAACCCAAGCCTCAACTACTAAGAAAACAACCACTACCAAGAAAGCAACTACTACTAAGAAAACCACAACTAAAAAGAAAACGACAACAACAAAGAAAAAAACTACCACTAAGAAAACTACAACCACCAATAAAACAACTACCACAACGATAACGGAATCCACTAAGCCGGAGCCTGTTACCACTGTTCCGGAAGAAACCGAGGCTGAGGACACTTCATCTACAACCGAAGAGGTTTATATTGACCCGGACATTGAAATGGGAGTTGACACTTCCGACGAGTATGAGGGTATGGGATAAAAATAAAAAAATAAAAAAGCTTCCGAATTTTTATGGTCGGGAGCTTTTCGTTATTTACGGCTAAAAAAATCAGTTGGTTCTTATTCCTCAAGCTTTTCTATCCTGAATACGTTTATAACGTCGCAGTCAGGACAGCAAAACCGAATGTCTCCGCTTTTTGAAGGAGGGATTTCTCCTCCATAGCGTAAAATGTCAATGTAGGGAAATGCAACGTGCATTGCCATGGGACAAAGTCTGCCCCTGTCCTTATCAAAGTCGAAAACGTCCCCTACCCTGTGTCCTCTGTGACAGCCACATTCCCCTTTTTTTTCAACAAGGGTGAGGATTATTCTTGGTTTTGAGTTTTTCATAAATTTATACCCTTCCTTTTTCTTTGAAGAAATTTAGCGAAATAACAGTCAGAATTATAAAACCTATAGTTGTTTCAAGCGGATAAACAAGAAGATTTTGTGTCCCCAAAAGCATCGGAAGGGTGCAGATCGCACCGCAGGGCGGAAAGTAAAGTCTTATTTTCTTTACAATCACAATTACCCCAAGTGCGGAAATCACCGCCGAAACAGCAAGGGGAAACCCAAGACTCTCCGTTAAACCCAGACGGCATACAACCCCGATTATCCCTGCCGCAAAAATCAGGAATATAGCTTGCTTGTAACGGCTTCTCAAGGGCGATGACGGAAAGGACATTTCAACATAACCCACAATCAGAGGTGGAACAATAAAATACATCTGACCGGAAAAATCCGCAATTGCAGAGGCGCCGGTTATGACCAAAAGGTGTTTTCCATACATGACAAGGGTTGATGGATCAATTTTTGCTGGGATAAACTCCCTTTTTTCTATAATACCATGCTTTTCAAGCGCTATCTGCAAAACAAGTATAAGACCTGTCATAACAAATACGGAAAACACATAAACAAAGCTTTCCGAACCTAAAACCACGGGCAGAACGCAGGCGGATATCATAGGAACAAAGCCTGTGCGGGATATTATGAGAAGCGCTTGCGCCGTAAGAAAAGCCACAGGTATCCTTACCGCCTGAGTGACGGTAAGAAATCTTGAAATGGTTATCCCGATTACCGCTGCAATGTTGATAAAGAAAAAAAGGCGACTTCTGCTTGTATTCCATGTCATTTTGGGAGCGATAAGCGCACCTATTGCAACAGCCGTTATCTCCGGAAAAATAATTTCCCTTTGTCCGAAAAGCTCGGCCGCGCCTGTCATAATTAAAACCACCGAAAGTGCAAAAGCTGTGGGCAGGATATTTTTAAAAACCTGCTTATTCATTTTCAAAAAGCGGAGTTGAAAAATATCTTTCCGCCGTGTCGGGAAGCACGGTAACAACAGTCTTTCCCTTTCCAAGCTTCTTTGCAAGCTTCAAAGCTGCGGCAACGTTTGTTCCGCTGGAAATTCCGCACATAATGCCCTCTTTTTTTGCAAGGTCCTTTGCTGTGGAAATAGCTTCGTCATCGGTTACAACGTAGATATGATCGTAAATATCAAGATTAAGATTTTTCGGGATAAGTCCGTCGCCTATTCCCATCTGAAGATGAGTGCCTATGGTTCCCCCTGCAAGTATGGCTGCATTTTCAGGCTCAACAGCCCATATCTCAATATCAGGGTTCTGGGCCTTCAATACCTCTCCTATTCCGCTTATGGTTCCCCCGGTGCCGATACCTGAGCAGAATCCGTGAATAGGACCTTCTACCTGCTCCATAAGCTCAAGCCCGGTATGGTGCTTGTGCGCAAGGGGATTTGCAGGGTTTTCAAACTGTTGCGGAACATAGACGTTCGGGTTTTCTTCCGCCATTCTGAGAGCGGTTTTAAGGCACTCGTCAATGCAGTCTCCGATATTTCCAGAATCGTGGATAAGTATGACCTGCGCTCCGTAATGTGCAACAAGCTTTCTTCTCTCCTCACTTACGGAATCAGGCATGATGATTATTGTTTTATAGCCCTTTACCGCACCGATAAGAGCAAGTCCTATGCCTTGGTTTCCGCTTGTGGGTTCAACAATAATTGTGTCCTTATGTATAAGACCTTTCTGCTCCGCGTCGGTTATCATTTTGTAAGCGGTTCTGGTTTTGATCGAACCGCCGACATTCAGCCCCTCAAATTTAACAAGAACCTGCGCAGAATCCTCGTCAACCATTCTGTTGAGCCTTATAACCGGAGTGTGACCTATTACGTCAAGAATGTTGTTGTATATCATGTGCATTTCCCCCTCGCTTAAAAATCATAAAATTCACACAGAAATTATTATAACACAGCGCCGTTCTTATTGCAACAAGTCTAATGTTAAATTTCATATGTGCTGTTGATTTACGGGGAGATTTGTGTTAAAATAATTGCAGGCAAGCAGTATCTTTCTTTAGGAGGAATTATGAAACGATATCTTGAAATAGGAAAAATAGTATCGGTTTTTGGGATAAAAGGAGAGGTAAAGGTTCAACCGTGGTGCGACTCTCCCGGCTTTCTCACTGAGTTTGAAATTCTCCACTGGAAAAGCGGAGATGATGTTAAGGTTGAAAAGGCAAGAGTCCATAAAAATATGGTCGTTATGAAAATAAACGGTTGCGATACGGTTGAACAGGCTCAGAAGCTGAGAAACAGGGTTTTATATATGGACAGAAACGATGTTGAGCTGTCTGAGGGAAGTTACTTTATACAGGACCTGATTGGACTTGAAGTAATTGATACGGACAGTGGCGTTTCGTATGGAAAAATAACAGATGTCAGTGAAACGGGAGCAAACGACGTTTATCATATTGTAAACGATGAGGGGAAACTCAGTCTTATTCCGGCAATTCCCGACGTTGTGATCGAAACGGACATAGAGGGTGGGATTATGAAAATAAGGCCTATCCCCGGACTTTTTGACTGATAAGTGATAAGACTTGATTACAAAAAAAGAAAGGCAGATGGGTTTGAGGATAGATGTTGCGACCCTTTTCCCCGAAATGTGCGAATATTATCTTTCGGAAAGCATAGTGGGAAGGGCAAGGAAAAAAGGGCTTTTTGAAATAAACTGCCATCAGATAAGAGAATATACCAAGGATAAGCACCGCCGTGTGGACGACACTCCCTACAGCGAAAGACAGGGTATGCTAATGCAGGCCGAGCCTATATTCTGCTGTTACAAAGCGGTTGAAGAAATGACAGGCAAAAAGCCGTATGTAATATATATGTCCCCTCAGGGAAAGACCCTTACTCAGAAAAAATGTATCGAGCTTTCAAAAATGGACAATATATTTATTCTCTGCGGACATTATGAGGGAGTGGACCAGAGGGTTATCGACAAAATAGTTGACGAGGAGATATCCATAGGGGACTATGTTCTGACGGGGGGAGAACTTCCCGCCCTTGTGCTTATTGACAGCGTTGTAAGAATGATAGACGGAACCCTTTCCAGATCGGACTGCTACGAGGATGAATCCCACTACAGCGGACTTCTGGAGTATCCTCAATTTACAAGACCGGAGGTCTGGCAGGATATGACCGTGCCGGCGGTGCTTTTGTCGGGACATCATGCTAATATTGCAAAATGGCGACGTGAACAGGCTTTGATAACAACTTTAAAAAAGCGCCCTGATCTTTTACTTAAAGCAGAGCTTGACAAAAAAGATGAGGAGTTCCTTAAAGCATGGGCAAAAGAGGAAGAAAACAAAAACTATACCGATTTGGTATATAGCATTTTTAACAACAATAAATAAATTTGATGTAAAGAATCAAATTCTATTGTTAAAAGTTTTTGGACAATGTGTTTTAATTTTTTCAAAGCTCTTAGTGAAATTGTACAAAAAAATTGCTTCGGGAACGTTTGAAGATAATAAAATCGCAGAAAATTTGCTGAAAAGGTGGATTTATGCATTTTTTATCGTTGACTATGTGATAGTATGACTGTATAATATCTATAAGGAACTTAAACACGCATAGAGTTTTTCCGGCTTATTTTTTTATTAAGCGCGGAAAGGTTGCAGAACTATTTTTGAATGAATGGAGAGATTATTATGTTCGTAAGAGATGTTGTTGTTCAGAATCAGGTAGGTCTTCATGCTCGTCCGGCTACTTTCTTTATCCAGAAGGCTAACGAATTCAAGTCCTCTATCTGGATCGAAAAGGAAGACAGGAGAGTAAATGCAAAGAGCCTTCTCGGTATTCTTTCACTTGGTATCGTTGGCGGTACTTCTATAAGAATCATTGCTGACGGCGCAGATGAACAGGCTGCCGTAAACGGACTTGTTGACCTTGTTGAAAGTGGTTTTGCTGACGATAAGGCTTGATCTCAGGTTCTTATTTTTGATTCGTCTATAAATTTAAAAGGAAACTCTGCATTACAGGGTTTCTTTTTTTTGTAAAATCTAAACTGCAACAATTGCAACTTTGCAGCTTGTCATTGTTTAGAGCATGGTTTATCAGAGTGGTTCAATTTAGGGTTCTGTATCCTCCGCTGAAATTCTGAATCAGACCTGCCGAACAATTGGCACACCTGCCAAGCAATTGGCACACCTGCCAAGCAATTGGCAGGGGGACGTCTGCAACACGGTTATACCATATTGAAAACCTCAAAAGCAAAGGTTACAGTTTGATTACAAGACCTGCTGCCGCAAAATCCGCTTCAAAGGGGGAGATTTACAATTTGTTAACACAATTGCGAGAGAAATGTGTTACTATTTGTAATATATTCGTGAGGCGTGATATTGAATTTGTACTCCGGGGTTATTATTTTTAACGAAAATCACTTGCAAAATCTATGATTTTTTGTTATTATAGTAACAGAGGAAAATACAAATCAAATCTGATATTCTAAAGGGGAAAAAATTATGTCCAACAGATTATTTCAAAGCGTAGTTCACCAGATGCGTGATACGATAGACTGTGTTATAGGTGTAATTGACGAAAATGCGTCGATTATCGCATGCTCCGATCTTTCACTTATCGGAACGACTAATGAGTTCGTTTCCTTTGATCTCAGCGACACTCACGATATCTTTGTAAGAGACGGCTATACCTATAAACCGTTCGGAACTCATTTAAAGCCTGATTATGCAGTCTTTGTGGAGGGAACAGACGAGGTTGCCGCAAAGTACGCAAGCATACTTGCTATCACACTTTCAAGCATCAAGCAGTATTATGACGAGAAATACGACAGAAATAACTTTATAAAAAACGTTGTGCTTGATAACGTTCTTCCCGGTGATATCCATGTAAAAGCAAGAGAACTTCACTTTAATAACGATGTTTCAAGAGTTTGTTTTCTTATAAGGATAATTTCGTCAAACGATGTTTCCGCTTATGATGTGATACAGAATCTTTTCCCCGACAAGAACAAGGATTTTGTTTTCAATATTACCGAGTCTGATATTGTTCTTGTTAAGGAGGTAAAGCTGGGCATCGATTCAAAAGACCTTGAAAAGCTTGCAAGAAGCATTGCGGATACCTTGAGCAGTGAATTTTACACAAGAGTAAATGTTGGCATCGGTACTGTAGTCGAGGGGGTAAAGGATCTTGCGCGTTCCTTTAAGGAGGCTCAGACCGCCCTTGAAGTAGGTAAAGTATTTGACACTGATAAGGTGATTGTTTCTTATGACAATCTGGGAATTGCAAGACTTATTTATCACCTTCCCACGACTCTCTGCGAAACATTCCTCAAAGAAGTTTTCAAGAGAGGCTCTATAGAAGCACTCGACCACGAAACTCTCTTTACTATTCAGAAATTCTTTGAAAACAACCTTAACGTTTCTGAAACCTCAAGAAAGCTTTTCGTACACAGAAATACTCTGGTCTACAGACTTGAAAAGATAAAGAAACTTACAGGGCTTGATCTCAGGGAGTTTGATCACGCAATTGTTTTCAAGATCGCTCTTATGGTAAGAAAATATCTCTCGGCTAATCCTGTTAAATTCTGATACAGGTCATAAATGAAAACACAAAGCCCTGAAGGTTGCCTTTTTGCAGGGCTTTGATTTTGTTTGAAGGTTAAGCAGAATTAAGATTTACTCCGATTTAAAAGATATAAAAAGATATAAAACAAAAGGCGGTGCAGCAAAATGATTGAATTCAAAGACGTTTCGGTCACATATTCCTCGACCGGCGTTGACGCGTTAAACGATATAAACCTTACTATAAACGACGGGGATTTCGTTTTTATAGTAGGCGAATCCGGTGCGGGTAAATCCACACTTATAAAGCTTTTGCAGAAAGAGATAGACGCTACAAGCGGAAAAATAATGGTAAACGGTTTTGACCTTACTTCTATGAAAAGAAGAAAGATACCTAATTTAAGAAGAACCATAGGAGTTGTGTTTCAGGACTACAGACTTATCCCGACTATGACGGTATATGAGAATATTGCATTTGTTATGAGATGCGTTGACGCTCCTAAGAAATATATAAAAACAAGAGTGCCGTACGTTATCGGACTTGTGGGTCTTTCCGACAAGGCGGACTGCCTTCCGGAAGAGCTTTCGGGAGGAGAGCAGCAGAGAGTTGCCCTTGCAAGGGCGCTTGTAAACGACCCTAAGCTTATAATTGCGGACGAGCCTACCGCAAATGTTGACCCTGCCCTGACATACGGTATATTTGAACTTTTAAAGGGAATAAACGCCTGCGGAACAACTGTGCTTGTGGTTACTCACGACCTTTCCAACGTTGTTCATTTCGGAGGAAGAATCATAAGACTTGAAAAAGGAAGCATTACCATCGACCAGGTTTTCGGAGGTGCTGAGGAATGAGAGTCAGTACATATAAAGACCTTATAGGTCAGGGAATAAAGGGAGTCTGGCGAAACAGGATGATGTCCTTTGCGTCATTTTGTATAATGCTTGTTTCACTGCTCCTTGTGGGGCTTACTTTTCTGCTCGCATTAAATCTTAACAGAGCCATAGACTCAATGGAAGAGAAAAACGAGATAGTCGTTATTATAAACGACGGCGTCAGTCAGGAACAGATAGATGAACTTGGACAGAGCATACAAAGTCTTGCAAATATCTCCGGGTGCGAATTTTTCTCGAGGGATCAGGCGTGGCAGGACATGGTGGCTGATATGACCGAGGAGGAAAAGGATCTTTTCCAGTATGCAGACGATAACCCTCTTCCCGATACCTACAGAGTTACTGTTGTGGATATCGAGACTATGGGAAACACCACGGTGCAGATATCGGCTTTGGAAAACGTTGAAAGCGTTAAATCGCCTAACGAGTATGCGGACGTTCTTATAAGCATAAGAAATATACTCACTCTTGTTTCAACTGCAATTATCGCAGCGCTTGTTGTAGTCTGTCTTATAATCATTTCTAATACAACAAGAGCAAGCGTGTTCTCAAGAAGAAAAGAAATAAACATTATGAGATATGTGGGAGCCACAAACAGATTTATAAGAATACCTTTCTTTGTTGAAGGTATGCTTATCGGAGTTCTTGCAGGAGTATGTTCGCTGTTTTTGACTAAGTTTGTATATGTGGGACTTTACGACATTCTCACAAACAATATGAACATTCTTACCGCTCTTGGCATCTCATCGCTTTATTCATACGATTCCATCGTAAAATATGTAGCGACAGCCTATATTGTTGCGGGAGCTGTTATAGGGGCAATAGGAACTACCATCAGTACAAGCAAGTACTGCAAGGTATAACTATAACCAAGTCGCCGATGTCCCCCGCCTCTAAGGCGGCGGGTTCCATTCAGTTTTTCAGTGGGGGTTTTAATCCCCCACTGAAAAACTGAGGAGCAAAGCTCCTCGGCGACGATTGCAATCGTCGCAACGTGATTAAGCGAGCTTATCACGCTTTGCTCCGATTTAAATCACAAAAGGACAAGGAAAAAAGGATACGGCAAAACCCGGAGGGATGATATGAAAAGCAGAATCAAACAGGTTGCTGCAGCATTGACTGCATTTATTGTTGCAGCTACAATGATAGTTTCAAACAACAGTAACAAGCCTGAGATAACTACTGAAGCTGCTTCCTATCAGGAGCAGATAAACGAGTATCAGCAACAGCTTGAGGACTATAAGCAACAGCAGGCTGAGATAGACGCTCAGCTTCAGCAGAACAAGAACGATCTTGAAAATGAAAAGGCTTATCAGGAGGATCTTCTTGTACAGATAGATACTGTTGAAAATACTCTCGAAGTTCTTTCAAATTATATTTTACAGCTTAAAAAGGACATAAGCGCTTGTGAAACGGATATAGCCGACAAGGAGAAGGCTATTGAGGAAAAGAAGGTCGAGATAGAAGAAGGCAAGCAAGCCTTTATGGCAAGACTGAGAGCGATGTATATTGCCGGCGAAGGGTCTTACAGCAGTCTTATTCTTTCTGCCGACGGCTTTTACGATATGCTTATGAAAACGGAGCTTGTTAAGAGAGTTGCAGATTACGACAACAAAATAATAAGCGAGCTTTACGACCTTAAAAAACAGCTTGAAGCCGAGGAAGAGGCTCTTGAAATAAAGAAGCAGGAGCTTGAGGTTCAGATGACTGAGTATAATACTCAGAAGGAGGAGCAGGACGTTCAGCGTGAAAAGCTGAGCGGGCTTTATGCTGAGAGCCAGGAGTCGGCTGAGGAACTTGAGGGTCTGATTATTCAGGGCGAGAGCGACTACAGCGAACTTGAAGGGGAAATGATGGACATTCAGGACGTTATTGACGACCTTGTGGCACAGGAGGAACAGCGTAAGAAAGAAGAGGAAGAAAGAAAGCGCCGTGAAGAGGAAGAGCGTAAAAAGCAGGAGGCTTTGGCTCAGCAGAATCAGCAGAGCGGAAGTTCTGACAGCTCGGAAAGCTCAAACAATTCCGGAAGCAGCAGCTCTTCGGACGACTCTTTTCAGTACGGCTCGGGAATATTTGCATGGCCTGTCCCCGGATATTATAACATAACCTCCGGAGTAGGCTGGAGATGGGGCGCATACCATAAGGGAATAGATATTTCCTCATACGGCATCAGAGGAGCAAATATCTGTGCTTCTGACAGCGGAACAGTTGTAAAAGTCAACAATTCATGTTCTCACGACTATGGCAAGAGCGGTTCGTGCGGTTGTGGCGGAGGATACGGAAACTATTGCATCATAAACCACGGAAACGGCTATATGACACTTTACGGACACGCACAGTATATGAATGTTTCTGTTGGTCAGAAGGTAAATCAGGGCGATGTTCTGGGAATCGTAGGTTCAACAGGATTTTCAACGGGAGATCATCTTCACTTTGAAATACTTTTAAACGGAGTTGCACAGAATCCACTTAATTATCTGTAAAAAGAATATGCAAAAATCCCCGATTCACATGAGTCGGGGATTTTTTCTATCCATAAGTCGCTATTTAAATGTCAGGTAAATTCTGTCGCTCTGCTTGATTCACAAGGACATGGTTTTTATTTAGCTTCAAAAACGCCGACATACTTTTTCACCCTGTTTATAATTACTGCGGCGCAGAAAATCTTGATAAGGTCGGGAATTATAAATGGAATAACGCACCAGCCGAGAACTGTTCCGAGTCCCACTGCACCTGTATTTCTTGTGTAAACCACCATGTACCATGCTGTTCCGAAAAGGTAGCATACGGCAAGTCCTGCAATCATGGAAAGAATCAGCATGGGAAACTTCTTTGCGTAAGGAAGTTTTTCAAATCCCCACATCACAAGCGCCAGAAATACAAACCCGATTATATATCCGCCGCTTGTGCCGAAAAGATAGCCTAAGCCTCCGGAAAATCCTGCGAAAACAGGTACCCCGCACGCCCCTAAAAGTATGTAAGCGATAACCGACATAAGTCCTGCCTTTGCTCCTAAAAGACCTACGGTAACAAATACCGCAAAGGTCTGCAATGTAAAGGGTACTTCTCCGGGAATTGATATCCACGAGCATACTGCAATGAGAGCTGTAAAAACTCCGCATAAAACAATAGTAAGAGTTTTGCTTCTGTCTTTGATCATAGTTTTTTCTCCTTAGTTATGAAAATCTTTATTAATTGTAGCACAGTTCATTTGAATTGTCAACTGGTTATCGATATCTGGTTGACAATATTGGAGCAAAGCACAAAAAAACTCCCCTTTTGTAGTAAAAGGGGAGTCGGTTATTCCAAACGAAAGATTTATTTTACTTCAATGGTTTCAATAAACGGAGTAACATCTTCAAATGTTCCGCCTGTGCCTGTAAAGGTTACGATAAATGAACAATCATCAGTATTGAGCATTACCTGTGTAAGGATGAATCCGCTGTACTCGTAGGACATTAAAATTGCGTCAGTGCCGTTTATTGTGGTTCTTTCAAAGCTTGAAACCTTAAAATCCTCGCCCATGAATGCCTGGAGCTGAGTTTCAAATATTTCCTTGCTATAGGAATCAAACATTGCGTCGTAAGCCTGACGGATAATGTTTACATTGTTTCCGTAAGTCTCATAATCGGCAGGAACAAAATATGTCTGACCTGACTGATCAACAATCGTCCAAGTGTCGTCAACTGTCATTGTAAGCTCTTGCACAGTGATAACGCCGTTTTCAATAGTACCCGAAGCGGTGGTTATATCGTCAACGTCCGAGATGTCGTCGTCCTCAGAACTGCCGTCGTCAACGTCCGAGCTGTCGTCCTCAGAACTGCCGTCGTCAACATCCGAGCCGTCGTCCTCAGAACTGCCGTCGTCAACGTCCGAGCCGTCGTCCTCAGAACTGCCGTCGTCAACGTCCGAGCCGTCGTCGTCCTCGGAACTGCCGTCGTCAACATCCGAGCCGTCCTCGTCCTCAGAACTGCCGTCGTCAACAACAGAAGAAGAATTGTTTGATATTGCTGAATCATCGTCCTTCTCTTCCTCATTGCAGGCAGCCATAGAAAAAGCCATAAGAGCAGCAAGAGTAATTGCCAGTAATTTTTTCATAAGTATTTGTGCGTAAAATCCTTTCGGGAAACGCACATCCTCCCTTCGTAATAAAAGATATACTGTGTATTAAAAAAACATTAATACACAGTATTATTATAACATCAGAATTTATATCTGTCAATACAATATTCTCAAATTTCTTTTAGTAATTCTATTTGGAAAAGGGATAAAACGACTTATCCTTTGTAGCAGGTAAACACTTCTTCCACATAAGCCTCGTCCTTTTTAAGGCTTTTTCTTGTAAAGGCGCTTACAACGGGCACAAGCACAAGTCCCATTATCATTGCAAAAGCTCCGGCGTTGATGGGAGAGAGAATATTGAAACTAAGTCCTAAGGACCGGACTTTTTCCGTAAGGGAGGGGAAGAATCCAAGGCTGAAAAGGAACATATGAATAATTGTTATTCCCGTTCCCGCAATAAATGAAGTCCATACCGCAGGTTTTGTTATCTTTTTCGAGAAAAGTCCGTACATAAACGGAGCAAGAAAAGCTCCCGACAGAGCGCCCCATGAAATGGACATGAGAGTTGTTATGTAAGCGTTTGGATTAAGGGCGATAACTACTGAAAGAACGATAAATACCGCAATGAATATCCTCATTAAGAACACCTGATTTTTCTCGCCGAGTCCGTTTTTGAATCTTGGCTTTATAAGGTCGATAATAAGGGTAGAGCTTGAAGTGAGAACAAGTGCGGAAAGGGTTGACATTGAAGCGGAAAGTACAAGAACAACAACGATACCCACCAAAACCTCCGGAATGGCTGTTTCGAGAAGCTTTGGGATAATGCTGTCATATGCAAGTTTTCCGGAAACAGTAGTTATTTCCTCCTGAGTAACAAAAAGCCGTCCGAAGCCTCCGAGGAAATAGCTTCCGCCCGAAACCACGATTGCAAATATTGTGGAGATGACAGTTCCGCGCTTTATTGCGTTGTCGTCCTTGACAGCGTAAAACTTGTGTATCATCTGGGGAAGTCCCCAAGTTCCCAGAGAGGTAAGTATTACAACTCCTAAAAGGTTTACGGGGTCCGGACCGAATATTGAACCGTAAGCTCCTTCGGGGGTTGCCGGAATTTCTTTAAGCTTATGTATAGCTGAGAAAAGTCCGCCCTTGTTGGCAAGAGCGCATACTACTACGGCAATGATTCCTCCAAGCATGATAATTCCCTGCACAAAGTCGTTTATCGCAGTCGCCATGTAACCGCCTAAAATAACATAAACCGCCGTCAACACCGCCATTGCAATTATGCAGTATGAATAATCGATGTCAAACGCCATTTCAAAAAGCCTTGAAAGTCCGTTGTAAACGGAGGCTGTGTAAGGGATAAGGAACACAAAAACGATAATTGCCGCACAAATCTTTATTCCTTTTGAGTTGTAACGCTTTTCAAAAAATTCGGGCATTGTGGAGACCTTTAAATGCTGGGTCATTATTCTTGTTCTTCTTCCTAAAATTATCCACACAAGCATAGAACCGATTATTGCGTTTCCTATACCTATCCATGTGGCTGAGGTTCCGAACTGCCAGCCGAACTGTCCTGCATAGCCTATGAAAACAACTGCCGAAAAATAAGAGGTCCCGTAAGCAAATGCGGTAAACCAAGCCCCGATATTCCTTCCTCCAAGTACAAAGTCGTCAACATTGGCTGTCTTTTTTCTGCAATATATCCCGATGCCTGTCATTATGGCAAGATATATGGCAAGTGTTATCCATTTTACCATAGTATTTACTTCCTTTTCTGTTTATTGCTTTAGAGTTTTTATGCTTTTAATCGCTAAAGCGAGGCCATTAACTATTATAATTGAAATACTTGCGTTTGTCAAGACTTTTGTGCAAAAAAATAAGCCGTCCGGATCTGAGAAAATCAAGTCGGCTTATTTTTGCATATTATGATTTACAGGGAATTATTTTATGCCAAGCTTTTTGAAAGCATTTGCTGTAAGATTTCCCATAGCCATAATTACAAACGTCAGTACAAACGTCAGGATTACGGCATACAAAATCTGCTCCATGCCGGATGAATCCGGGAAGAAAACAGGAACGACATAAATTGGCGCAAGCTGAGCCAGATAAACGGGAAGAGAAATGTTCCCCAAGAAGTAGCAAAGCTTGTTGTCAAAAAGTCTGCTTCCGTATGAAACCCCTGAAAAAGCAAGGGTCACAAGCACAAAAATAGCAATAAGAGCGTAAGATTCATATCTTGAAGAGAAGGTTGTTACGCAGTAAATCAGAATTCCGGAAAGACAGGATAGTTCAAGAACTGTAAATGCAAATCGCTGAACTTTTGAAAAGGTTCTTTGATTCATGTACCGTGATATCTCAAAGGCTGTTGTGCCGAGAGCGATTTCCGCAACAGCCCTTAACATTCCTTTGTATGAAAATCCCATCCATACCGTAACTCCCGAAAGATATTTTGTTTCGTATATCAGATATCCTACAATCAGCAGAGAAATCAGAGGAGCCGCATATCGGGTAAAGGTATAATAATATTTGTAACAGAAAGGATATAATATCGCCATTGCAATAAGCATACTGGAAATATACCATTCAATATGGTTCGGGTTTGTAAAGCTCAGTCCTGACATTTCAATAAGAAAAAGGTTCGGGAGACTGTTTATTGCTTTTAGTATCCACTCCTTGACAGTAAAGCCGTTTGATATAACATAAGCTATAAAAACAATGACGAATGCTGCAAGATGCTGAGGAAGGATAGAAATATATTTCTTTTTTATAAACATAAGAGCGTTTTTGCTGAGAGTCTGTTCGGTCATTCCGTTTTCACGGTCTGCCGTCCTTGTTTTGTAAATGGTTTTTGCCATTAAATATCCCGAAACAAGAAAGAAAAATTCAACTCCGATTGCGCCGTGGCGGAAAAATACAAGCCTTATGTCCTTTGGCAGGGGAGTTTCTCCTATAAGATATTTCTGTCCGTGAAACAATAATATTATAATGCAAAACAAAAACCTGAGAAACTCAATTTTTCCGTTTCTGACAGAGGGCCTTTTATCCATAACATTTCTCCTTATGTTAAACTTAATTTCAATTTGCCTATTAGTATATCACATTCCGATAATTTTTTCAACTGTATTTCAACCGCGTTCGTATTATTGTATTAATCGTTAAGTTTATTGTAGATTTGCTTGACTTGCGGTTGTAAAAGTTATATAATATTCTTAATGGCTTAATTTTTTGTTTAAGTATATTAAGCGATTTTATCAAATGATATTCAAGATGGAGGTTTTATCAATGGGAAGAGTTTACAATTTCAGCGCGGGACCTGCCGTACTTCCTGAAGAAGTGCTTAAAGAAGCGGCAGACGAAATGCTTGATTACAAGGGCACGGGTATGTCCGTAATGGAAATGTCCCACCGCTCAAAAGCGTATGACAACATTATCAAGGAAGCTGAAAAGGACATCAGGGAGCTTATGAATATCCCCGATAACTATAAGGTGCTGTTTTTACAGGGGGGAGCTTCTCAGCAGTTTGCGGCAGTTCCTATGAACCTTATGAAAAACAAGAAAGCGGCATACATAATTACCGGTCAGTGGGCTAAAAAGGCTTATCAGGAAGCTCAGAAGTACGGCGAAGCTGTTGCTGTTGCGTCGTCTGCCGATAAAACTTTCTCATATATCCCGGACTGCTCGGATCTTGACATTCCTGAGGACGCAGACTATGTTTACATCTGCGAAAACAATACTATCTATGGAACAAAGTTCTGGACTCTTCCCAATACAAAGGGAAAAGATCTTGTTGCCGACGTTTCATCATGCTTTTTGTCAGAGCCTGTTGACGTAACTAAGTACGGAGTTATTTACGGCGGAGTTCAGAAGAACATAGGACCTGCGGGAGTAGTTATTTCAATAATAAGAGAGGATCTTATCAGAGACGACGTTCTTCCCGGAACTCCTACCATGCTCAAGTGGAAAACTCAGGCTGACGCCGATTCTCTTTACAATACACCTCCGTGCTACGGAATTTACATCTGCGGCAAGGTGTTCAAGTGGATAAAGAAAATGGGCGGACTTGAAGCAATGAAGGTTCACAACGAAAAGAAGGCTAAGATCCTTTACGATTTCCTTGACGAGAGCAAGCTTTTCAAGGGAACGGTTGAAAAGAAGGACAGATCTCTTATGAATGTTCCTTTTGTTACAGGCGATGAGGAACTTGACAAGAAGTTTGTTGCCGAGGCTGCTGCCGAAGGATTTGTAAACCTTAAGGGTCACAGAACGGTGGGCGGAATGAGAGCTTCCATTTACAATGCAATGCCTATCGAGGGCGTTGAGAAGCTTGTTGAATTCATGAGGAAATTTGAGGCTGAAAATGCTTGACAGACTGCTTCACATTATTTCAACGCTTAACATAATGCGTAATGACGACTGGCGTGAAAGAATAAAGCAGCGAAATAAAATCAGACTTAAAATAATTGCGGTTTTGTTTGCTGTTGTGATAGTCGGCTGCCTGTTTGTCAGAATCATATCATAATAGATGAAAGAGGTTAGTTTAATGTACAACATATTAACTTTGAATAAAATAGCCGCCTGCGGAACGGATATTTTTGACAGAAATAAGTATGCCGTTTCGGACAGTATTGCAAATCCCGATGCAATAATGGTGCGTTCGGCAAAAATGCACGACATGGAAATGAACAGCGAGCTTCTTGCAATTGCAAGAGCAGGAGCGGGAGTAAATAATATTCCTATTGAAAAGTGTGCCGAACAGGGAATAGTTGTATTCAACACACCCGGCGCAAATTCAAACGCTGTTAAGGAGCTTGCCATTTGCGCTATGCTTCTTGCTTCAAGAAAAATTACAGAGGCTGCGGCTTGGGCTGCTTCCCTGAAGGGTACGCCGGACGCTCCAAAGACAGTAGAGGGAGGAAAGGCAAAGTTTGCAGGTCCTGAGATACTTGGAAAAACTCTCGGAGTTATCGGACTGGGCGCAATCGGAGGAAAGATTGCAAACGCTGCAAGCGATCTCGGAATGAAGGTTATCGGATACGACCCTTATCTTTCCGTAAACGCTGCCCTTCACCTTGATCCTCATGTCAGCGTTGTCGCAGACATTAACGATATCTATAAGAACAGCGATTACATTACCATTCATGTTCCTTACACTCCGGAAGGAAAGAACATGATAGATTCAGACCAGATAGCAATGATGAAGGACGGCGTACGTCTTATCAACCTTGCAAGAGGAGAGCTTATAAACAGCGAGGCGGTTGTAAAGGCAATAGGCGAAGGAAAGGTTGCAAAATACGTTACCGACTTTGCAGACGACATTGTTCTGGGACAGGAAAACGTAATTGTTCTTCCTCACCTTGGCGCGTCAACTCCGGAATCAGAGGACAACTGTGCAGTTATGGCTGCAAACGAGCTTATTGATTACATTGAAAGGGGAACTATAAGAAATTCTGTAAACTACCCCGATGCAGAGCTTGCAAAGACAGGCGACAAACTTGTTTGCATACTTCATAAGAACGTTCCCACGATTCTTTCAAAGATAATGACCGAGGTTTCCGCAAAGGGAAGCAACATTGAAAACAGTATCAACAAGTCAAAGAAGGATTATTCCTACACAATGCTTGACATAAGCGGCGATGTTGACGCTGACGCAATTGCTGCAATTGAAGGCGTTATCAGAGTAAGAGTTATCTGACCCTTGTAAGGCAATTTTAAATCGACATAAACTCTCCTTTTGTGAAAAGAGGAGAGTTTTGTTTTACCTTAAAAGACTGCGTTCTGTAAAATCCTGTCGCCGTTTGCAACGGGGACGGGGGAGTGCAAAAAAACAAGCCTTATCTCACAGAAGATAAGGCTTGTAAGGCTTGTTTAATGTTAGTTTTATTTGCGGGTTATTAATACATTCCGCCCATTCCGACTGCCGGCATTGCAGCAGCAGGAGCTTCTTCCTTTATGTCGGCAACAAGACTCTCGGTTGTGAGAACCATTGCAGCAACTGAAGCGGCGTTCTGAAGCGCTGAACGTGTTACCTTTGTCGGGTCAACGATTCCTGCCGGGATCATGTCAACATACTGCTCGTTGTAAGCGTCAAAACCGTAGCCAACCTTTCTTGAGCGAACGATCTTGTCAATGATAACGCTTCCCTCAAGACCTGCATTTGCAGCAATCTGACGAACAGGTTCTTCAAGGGCCTTGAGAACAATCCTTGCGCCTGTCTTTTCGTCGCCTTCAAGAGTCGGGATAAGCTTGTTTACAGCAGGCATTGCATTGATAAACGCTGTTCCGCCGCCTGCAACAATTCCTTCTTCAACAGCAGCCTTTGTTGCGGCAAGGGCATCTTCGATTCTGAGCTTCTTTTCCTTCATTTCAACTTCTGTAGCGGCACCTACCTTGATAACTGCAACACCGCCTGAAAGCTTGGCAAGTCTTTCCTGAAGCTTTTCTCTGTCAAAGTCGGAAGTTGTATTTTCGATCTGGCTCTTGATCTGAGCAACTCTTGCCTTGATTTCGTCGGAATTTCCTGCTCCGTCAACAATGATTGTATTTTCCTTCTGAACAACTACCTGTCTTGCTCTTCCAAGCTGATCCATAGTTGTATCCTTAAGCTCAAGTCCAAGCTCTTCGCTTATAACTTCTCCGCCGGTAAGGATAGCAATATCTCTGAGCATTTCCTTTCTTCTGTCACCGAATCCCGGAGCCTTTACAGCAACAACTGTAAATGTTCCTCTTAACTTGTTTACAATAAGAGTTGAAAGGGCTTCGCCTTCAATGTCCTCGGCGATTATGAGAAGCTTTCTTCCGGACTGAACGATCTGCTCGAGAAGAGGAAGTATCTCCTGAATGTTCGAGATCTTTTTGTCTGTAATAAGAATATATGCGTCGTCGATAACAGCTTCCATCTTGTCGGTGTCTGTTACCATATAAGGAGTAATGTATCCTCTGTCAAACTGCATACCTTCAACAACCTCGCTGTATGTTTCTGCAGTCTTTGATTCTTCAATTGTAATAACTCCGTCGGAAGTTACCTTTTCCATAGCCTCTGCAATGAGAGTTCCTACAGTTTCATCAGCAGATGAGTTTGCTGCGACTTTTGCAATTTCCTCAAAGCCTTCAACTGCCCTTGAATTTGCCTTTACAGCTTCAACTGCTGTGTCAACAGCCTTCTGCATACCCTTTCTTACGATCATCGGATTAGCGCCGGCTGTGATGTTCTTCATTCCCTCTCTTACAAGAGCCTGCGCAAGAAGGGTAGCTGTGGTAGTACCGTCTCCTGCGGCGTCGTTTGTCTTTGTTGCAACTTCCTTTACAAGCTGTGCGCCCATGTTTTCAAAGGAGTTTTCAAGCTCTATTTCCTTCGCAATCGTAACTCCGTCGTTTGTGATAAGGGGAGCGCCGAATTTCTTGTCAAGTACAACGTTTCTTCCCTTTGGTCCCAATGTTATCTTGACTGTATCGGCAAGCTTGTCGATACCGCTCTGAAGAGCCTTTCTTGCTTCTTCACCGTAAATAATATCCTTTGCCATAACTGAATTCCACCTTTCAGATTTTCTTTATTCTACAACTGCTAAAATGTCTTCTTCACGGAGTATTATATATTCTTCTCCGTCAAGCTTGACCTCTGTTCCTGAATATTTGCTTGTGAGAACCTTGTCCCCTACCTTTACGGCAACAGGAACGTCCTTGTCGTCAACCTTCTTTCCGGGTCCTACAGCAACAACCTCGGCAACCTGAGGCTTTTCCTTGGCAGAACCTGCAAGGATTATTCCGCTGCTTGTGGTTTCTTCAGCTTCGACCATCTTAACTACTACTCTGTCCATTAAAGGTCTGATCTTCATAATTGTTCCTCCTTGATAAATTACAATTTATAAACGGTAAGATGCCGCTGTATGCTTGTTTAGCACTCTGTTTATTTGAGTGCTAATTATATTTTAGCACCTATTTTGAAAAATGCAAGGGGTTACAGCGTGTTTTTTATAAATTTTGTAATATTGCACAAATTAAATATAATTTATTGTTACCGATATAGCATACATTAACAAAAACAATATGTTAAATTATTTGCCGTCATACTTTTTTTTGTAACGCAAACGTTTGAAAACTGTCTGTTTGATTAATTATAATAACATGATTCATATTTGATAAAAAATTAAATATTATGAACAAATATCACTAAAAACCCCTTACAACCTTTAAAATTTAACTAATATTAATATTATGGCAATAAAATCGTAATACTTATTATTGTGAATTTGTTATAATAAAAGTATCAATTGAGGATTTGATTTTTTTCTATTCAAATTTTCAAAAGTGAAAATTGCGGAAAAAGCGGTTAATTTGAAGGATTCATTTTTCCGTGATCCGCAATGTCGCTGAGTCTGAGAGGGTTCTGTGAAAAACGGCAGAGGTTTCCGGCTTAGTGCCGTGGGTCTGTCTTGTCGGTGCAATATGATACGGCGCGTAAAGACGTGTGCCGAATACGGGCGCAGGTATGGGGGTCATGACGTTAAATAGGGATTGTCATGCAAACCGGGCGACATATTATTTGATGGCTTGAAATCGGTAAACTGCGTTTGACAAGGACAAGCTGTCGAAGAAAGCAGTGCGTATGTTGTCACCGAAAATCAGGAACCGGGTTTCTCCTGTTTGGGACAGGTAAGCGTGGTAAGGTGGGCGCCGGTGCAGGGCGGAGGATAATAATAGGTACATCTTTAATAGGTACATCTTTGCGAAAGCTGAAAGGGACGGCTTTTGCAGGATGTAAAATATGTACTCTGACGTTTTGCGGTTTTCTCAAGGACAAGGCAATTTATTAAGCAAAGGGTCGGCGGTTTTGTAAGACTGCTGTCCTTGAGCTAAGGGTAAGTTAAATATAGATAAAAACACACGAAAGGACGGATGTTAATGTCGCTTGGTAAGGTACTGGTAGTTGACGATGACAAGAATATTTGCGAATTATTAAGGCTTTATCTTGAGAAAGACGGATACAGCGTGATTCTTTCCCATGACGGAGAGGAAGCTATTGTAAAATTCAATGCATTAAAGCCTGATATTGTACTTCTCGACGTAATGCTTCCCGGAGTAGACGGATGGCAGGTATGCCGTGAGATAAGAAAGAAATCAAATGTTCCGATCATTATGATAACAGCCAAGGGAGAGACCTTTGATAAGGTTCTCGGACTTGAGCTTGGAGCTGATGATTATGTTGTAAAGCCCTTTGATACAAAGGAGATCATTGCACGAATAAAGGCTGTCTACAGAAGAGTGGGACAGACATCTACCGAAAACGAAGTCAAGGAAGTCAAATATGACAAGCTGTCCGTAAACATGACAAGATATGAACTCAGAGTTGACGGAAAGGTGCTTGACACACCTCCTAAGGAACTTGAGCTTCTTTTCCATCTGGCTTCAAATCCAAACAGGGTTTACACAAGAGATCAGCTTCTTGACGAAGTATGGGGCTTTGAATACTACGGCGATTCAAGAACTATTGACGTACACGTTAAAAGACTTCGTGAAAAACTTGAAGGAGTATCTGACAAATGGGCTTTGAAAACTGTCTGGGGCGTCGGATACAAATTTGAAGTTGAAGAAGAATAATGCAGCGTACCAAAAGCATATTTTTTAAATACTTTATTATCTGTTCGGCAGTAATACTCATAAGCTTCATATGCTTAGGTGCAGTATTGCTGCTTGTTTCTTCTCAGTACTTTATAGGCGAAAAGAAGGATCTTCTTTATTCAAACGTCAACCGTGCGTCCGTTGAAACCCAGACGATCATCAGGACTCAGCATATAAGCGAAGGAACTCAGGATAAGGAGTATATCTGGAGGGACGAAGTAGCAAACGTCCTTAAGGCCTATGCCGCCGCAAGCAACGCTGAATTTTTCATTGTTAACGACAGGGGTGAGATCGTTGCGTCAAGCGACATTTCCCTTGCAAACTTCACCAATGGCAGGGTAATTGAAGCAAGTATCCTTGAAAAGATATCCGATGAGCCTGTCTATATGCAGTCGGGTCTTGGAGGATTTTTTGAATCGACTCATCACAATGTCGCAGTCAGATTTTATGATCTTGACGATAATGCTCTCTACCTTTTTGCTTCTGCCTCAGTTTCTCAGCAGGACAGCGCAGTAGGAGCCATGATGAAACTTTTTCTTCTCTCGGCTGTCATAGTTCTTCTTGTTTCAATGATAATAGTTTATTTTGCAACGATAAAGCTTACGGCGCCCATAAGAGAAATGGCTGAAGCGGCTATAAAGATAGGTCAGGGAAACTTTTTAACAAGGCTTCCCGAATATGAGATAACTGAGTTTGACGAGCTTGGAAATGCAATAAACGATATGTCGGCAAACCTTGCAAGCTACGATAAGATGAGAACAAGCTTTGTGCAGAATGTTTCTCATGAGCTCAGGACGCCTATGACTTCTATCGGCGGATTTGTTGACGGAATGCTTGACGGAACAATTCCTCCCAGCCAGCACAGAAAGTATTTAGGTCTTATTTCAACTGAAATAAAAAGACTTACAAGACTTATACGTTCAATGCTGAATTTAGCTAAGATAGAATCGGGTACAATGAAGCCTGATATGAAGATGATATCGATTATCGAACCTATTGCAAATACTCTGTTTACCTTTGAGAGCAGGATAGAGCAAAAGCATATCGACATTCAGGGACTCGACGTGGGAAGGGTCAAGGTCTATGCCGACAGCGACCTTATCCATCAGGTGATGTATAACCTTATTGAAAACGCCATAAAGTTTGTTAACGACGGAGGCTATATCCGGTTTGGATTTGAGACGGAGGGGGATTTTGTAAAAATCTCAATTGAAAACAGCGGTGAAGGATTAAGCGAGGACGAACTGCCTATGATTTTCGACAGATTTTACAAGACCGATTCTTCACGAAGCAAGGACGCGACCGGCGTGGGACTCGGACTTAATATTGTCAGGTCGATAGTAAAGCTTCACGGAGGAAATATCCGTGTAACAAGCGTAAAAGGCAAGTATACGAGATTTATTATAGATCTGAAAAGCAAGCCCTGACAGGGAGGTTAAACGTGAGTTTTTTTGACAAGGAAGAATTTTTAAACGGCGAATCTGCCGATAATTCCCGTAATGCAGGCGAGATCGGTTCAGACCGGGCATTATCCGAGCGGAGTGAAGCTGAAGAGTCAGCCGGGGCGGATAAAAATAATGAGGAATACCCGAACCGGGATATGCCAAATAGGCAAGACGGACAAAAGGAACAAAACGAATCCAAGGAGCTTGAAAGGAAGCTTTTCTGGGGCAATTACACAGACATAAAAACAGGGACAAAGCCAGTCAGAAATACAGGTATAGTTATGTTTGCGTCCCTTGTTTCGGTTGTTGTGGTTATTTGTTTTTGCGTAAATTATATTGCTACAAGCTATTATGGAAACGGCTGGGTGAGAAATCTTTTCGGACTTGAACAACGTTCCGAATACACTCTTGACCTTTCAGACAGACCGACTTCCGAAAGGGAATATTATTACGAAGACGGACGCTACACGTCAGCCGGAATTGCAAAAGAGCTTGAGCAGTCGGTTGTAAGCATCAGTTCATATTCAGATATAAACAGCGATGGTTACATTTCCGAGGGAAGAGGTTCCGGGATAATTTTATCCGAGGACGGATATATCGTTACAAACGCTCATGTTATAGATAATGCGGGAAACGATATGATAGTTGTTACCCTTTACGACGGCAGAAGATACAATGCACAGGTAATGGGCTCGGATGAGCTTACGGATATTGCAGTCATAAAAATCGACGAAAAAGGGCTTGTGCCTGCACAGTTCGGAAATTCAGCTCAGGTGCTTCTTGGAGAAGAGGTTTACGCAATAGGAAATCCTGCCGGACTTGATGGGAGTATTTCAAAGGGAATAGTTTCGGGGCTTGACAGAAAGCTTACAAGCTACGACTATGTGCGGTGCATACAGGTAGACGCTGCGGTAAATCCGGGAAACAGCGGAGGCGCTCTTGTAAATTCATGGGGTCAGGTAATAGGAATAATAAGCTCTAAGCTTTCTTCCGACAGCTATGACGGGATAGGTTTTGCAATATGCATAAACGACGCAAAGCCTGTTGTAGATTCCCTGATAAAGTACGGCGAGGTCAAGCGGAACACAAGAATCGGAATCGAATTTCTTTCGGTGACTGAGGAAATTGCCGTTGATGTGAATGTTCCCTCCGGGTTATACATTATGGGAATTGACGAAAGCTGTGATATTTTTTCAAGCGGGCTTGAGATCTATGATGTTATTACCGAGATGGACGGCGTGCCTGTAGCGGAAAGTTACGACGTTACCCAGATACTTTTGGGGAAATCCCCCGGGGATACTATTACGGCTAAGGTTTACCGCCCCTCTGATGAGTCGGAGTTTACGATCACTTTCAAGCTAATGGAAAATAACTAAGTCGCCGAGGGGCTTTGCTCCGATTTAAATTGATAATTGCTCTCCTTTTATTTTGAAAGGAGAGCTTTGTTTTTTCTATTGACCGTTTTACGGGCTTGTTTATAAAGAGGGTTCTGTAACTTCAGCCTGACTTTTTGGCGCAAAAATAAAAACCTCAACTGCACACAGTTGAGGTTAAATATTTCCAGCACCAAGCTGACTGTTGGTGGGAACAATAGGGCTCGAACCTATGACCCTCTGCTTGTAAGGCAGATGCTCTCCCAGCTGAGCTATGCTCCCGAATATACACTGTTTCTCACGAAACAAATATATTATACACCAAAACAGCTTTCTTGTCAAGAGCTTTTTTAAAAAAGACTTTTTTATTAAATACGAACCTCTACAGGCTTTCCCACTGTCATTGAATCGGGAGTAACAACAGAATCATAACACAGGATATTAACTCCTGAATTTTCAGCTGAAAGAAGAGCACGGGCAAACTCCGGATGAGTTTTGCGGTTAGGCTCAAAATATTTTACGTTTTCCATTTGTACAAGAAAAAACACATATGCGCCGTAGCCTTCCTTTACTGCCATTTCAAGCTCCTGCAAATGCTTTATCCCTCTTTGAGTGGGAGCGTCGGGAAATTTTACAACTCCGTTTTCTTCAAGAGTCACTCCCTTGACCTCCAAAAAGAATTCATAGCCTGATTCCTCCGGAACGCCGTAAAAGTCAAATCTGGACGTTCCGAATACCTTTTCTCTTTTAAGAACAGAAAGCCCCGGAAAAATGCTTCTTGCTTTGTCTGACAGCAAAAATTCCTCAACAGCCCTGTTCGGCGCTTGACTGTCCATGTTGATAAGCCTGCCGTCTTTGTTTACGGCGACAAGATCAAATTTTGTCTTTCTGGCAGGGTTTTTTGAAATTTCAAGATAAACGGTGCAACCCTCTACAAGCAACTCTCTGCACCTTCCTGTATTCCTGACGTGAGCAACCTGAATTTCGCCGTCGATCATAACATTTGCAATAAACCTGTTGGGACGGCTTAAAAATATTCCCCTGATAATGTTGTCGTATCGCATTATGAATAACTTAACGTTCCTTTGTTTGAAAATCCGATGTAGGACTTTCCGGGGTTTACTTTCAAGGCTTTACCGTCTGCGTCTTTAAATACGAGAGGAGCTGTTTCACTCGCCTTTGACCATTTTATAGGAACTATACTTCCGTTTGAGATGTAGTATCCGTTTCCGCCTTTCCAGTCAAGACTGATAAGTCCGTTGTTTTGGTTTATGACCTTTGTGGTTGTCTCAAGATAAAATACGTTTGTGTATTCAAGCTGTTTAGAATTTGACGAGTCTATGTGCTTACTTCCGTTGTGGAATTTCTTGTATGTCTTGGTCTTCTTGTCGTAGTTAAAGGTGCTGTAGTAAGAGTTTGAAAAGTTGATAGTAGCCTTTGTACAGGAAACGTCCGAAAGCTTTTTTGCAGATTCGTTAAAATCAAACACGGGCTTGTCGTACTCTTTGGAATAATCTGTCGAGATACCCGCGTTTTTGATTGCGTCGGGAATTTTCTGACCGTCTACAGCCACGGTATGTTCTCTTGAATATCTGCCTGCTCTGTTGGGATCGCGGTAGAAAATGGCGGAATTGTAACCTCCGTCAATGTGGTCGGTGTCAAACTTTTCAATTGTTTCCGTGGCAACCGTCTTGTCAATTCCGTAGTGAAGATAGACTGCGTCAAGTCCCATTGCAAATAATGCGTAATAGTATCGACAGCTTCTTATGGAGCATACGTCGGGAACTTTTGTCATATCTCCGTAAACAGCCATCAATCGGGTTATTCCCCCCTCGACGGGGCATTCAAACATCATGTCTGCGGAATATATTCCGTACTGGGGAAGAGAAACGCTTATGTTATTTATCATAATAGCAACAGGCCGTTTTCCCTCAGCCTTTTCCGAAAGGTCGTAAAGTCCTGTAAGGTTGTTGAAGTTACCTTTGGGAACAGGCTCGGCAGTAGTTGTTGTGACTTGTTTAGTAGTTGTCACAGTGACAGATGTGGTCGTGGCGGTCTGAGTCGTGGTTTCAGGCGCTGTTGAAACAGTAAGAGGCTTTGAATCCTCTCCTCCCTTTGAGGAACAGGAGCAAAGCATTACGGCACACAGGCACATTATAGTTAAAGCTTTATTTTTTATTTTCATCACACATCATTTCCTAACTTAATATATAAAAGATATGATAACCCTTTAGCAAAAAAAAATCAACAGCTTTTATGTGAATTTTATATAACCAAGTCGCCGATGGAACCCGCCTCTAAGTCGGCGGGTTCCATTCAGTTTTTCAGTGGAGGATTAAGCCCCCCACTGAAAAACTGAGGAGCAAGGCTCCCATCTGCAGCTTGCTGCAGTCAGCGACGATTTAAAGATTTAACATTGTGTTTGACGTGTTTGACAACAGGGGAAAATTTGTTTATAATTATAATATATATTTATTAAAAACAGGGCGGATGGTGATTTTTTTGCGGTTCAGACCATGCATTGACATACACAACGGAAAAGTTAAGCAAATCATCGGTGGAAGTTTAAAAGACAGCGGAAATTTTGCTACAGACAATTTTGTTTCACAGCAGGGGGGAGAGTTTTATGCTTCGCTTTACAAAGAACACTCTCTCAAAGGGGGACATATCATTATTTTAAACCCGGAAGGAAGCGAGTTTTATGAGGCGGACCTTGTGCAGGCTGAAAAAGCCCTGAAGGAATATCCGGGAGGACTTCAGATCGGTGGAGGAATAAATTCACACAACGCAAGGAAATTTCTTGACATGGGAGCAAGTCATGTTATTGTTACTTCCTTTGTTTTCAAGGGCGGAGAGATAAATTTTGATAATTTGAAAGCACTTGAGAAGGCTGTGGGAAAGGATAGGATTGTGATTGATCTTTCCTGCCGCAAAAGAGGGGATGGGGAGGACTATTACGTTGTAACAGACCGCTGGCAGAAGTTTACCGATGTCAGGATTTCAAAAGAAACCATAGAGCTTTTTTCATCTCACTGTGCGGAGTTTTTGATTCATGCTGTTGACGCTGAAGGAAAGGCAAGGGGAGTTGAAGAGGGTGTTGCCGGTTTAATGGGAGAATACTGCAATATCCCCTCGACTTATGCGGGAGGAATATCTTCATTCGATGACATAGAAGTTTTGCGCCTGAAGGGAAAAGGGAAAATAGATTTTACGGTAGGAAGCGCCCTTGATATTTTCGGCGGCGGACTTTCATTTGAAAAGCTTGCAAAAATAAAATAGAATCAGTCTGTTACGGCCTGTTCCCTCAAAATCGGAGCAGGCTTTTTTGTTATAACCAAGTCGCCGATGTCCCCCTGCCGAATATTCGGCAGGGGGACATTCGGTTTTTCAGTGGGGGTTTTAATCCCCCACTGAAAAACTGAGGAGCAAAGCTCCCATCTGCAGCTTGCTGCAGTCAGCGACAGGTTGCTTTTCGTCGCAACATCGCAACCGATTTAAAACGCAAAACCGCTGCCCACACA
>CALWNN010000084.1 GCA_944382845.1 uncultured Clostridia bacterium | reverse complement strand
CCTATTCAATCTGTTTGGTGACACGAACGCACCGATACGGCGGCTCAACCTGCAAAAACGAACACTGCAATGAAAGCATGGATGACAGTCTCAAAAACGGGCGCTTTGTCCCAAGGAGGAAAACATCATTCCAATCACTGCTTCCGTTGTAGCTCAGAAATGAGTGCGCGTAAACCATGGCTGGCTTGTCATGGTTTTACCGACTAATATTATTGTAACAGGAGGAAATATGGCACAAAAGAAATTCAATGTGACGGGAATGACCTGTGCGGCTTGCTCTGCAAGAGTGGAAAAAAGCGTCAGTGCAGTTGAAGGTGTCGACAAGGTTTTCGTTAATCTGTTAAAAAACAGTATGGTGGTGGACTATAATAATAAAACTACTGCAGATGAAATAATTTCAGCTGTAGAAAAGGCAGGATACGGAGCTTCCCTTGCTGAAAGTTCATTAAGCGATGCTCCTACGTCCAGGATAAACTCCCCGACTCAGACTGCTCAAAAGGAATATTACACAATGAAGCTTCGGGTAATATGGTCATTTGTATTTACGATACCTCTTTTTTATCTTTCTATGGGCCATATGATGGGGTGGCCTCTTCCGGGAATTTTCCTTGGAAATGAAAATGCCGGAATTTATGCTTTTACTCAGCTTCTTCTTCTTATTCCGGTTATATTCATCAACTTTAAATACTTCCGCAACGGATTTAAAACGCTGTTTCATATGTCGCCTAATATGGATTCCCTTATTGCGTTAGGTTCAGGAGCATCTCTTGCTTACGGAATTTACGCTTTGTATAAAATTCTGTTCGGCCTTGGTCACAGCGATATGGAAATGGTAACTCATTTTTCCCATGACCTTTATTTTGAAGGTGCGGGAACAATTCTGACCCTTATAACTCTTGGAAAATTCTTTGAAGCAAGATCGAAAGGCAAAACATCTGAAGCGATAAATAAGCTTCTTGACCTTGCGCCAAAAACAGCTCACATTCTTGAGAACGGAGAAGAAAAAGAGATTCCTGCCAATCAGGTAAAAAAAGGAGATATACTTGTTGTCAGATCGGGTGAATCTGTTCCTGTAGACGGGATTATTATAAAGGGAAGGTGTTCTGTTGACCAGTCGGCAATTACAGGCGAAAGTGTTCCTGTTGACCTTGAAGAGGAGAAAGCAGTCATCGGCGCAACGATAGTAACAAGCGGCTATTTTCATATGAGAGCCGAAAAGGTCGGTGACGAAACTGCACTTTCACAGATCATAAAGCTTGTTGATGACGCTACAAGCTCGAAAGCTCCAATTGCGAAATTTGCCGATAAGGTTGCAGGAGTATTTGTTCCGATTGTAATTGCAATTGCTGTAATATCCGCGGTTATATGGCTTGTTTGCGGAGCGACCGTTGAATTTGCACTTTCTATCGGAGTATCTGTTCTTGTTGTATCATGTCCCTGCGCTTTGGGACTTGCCACACCGACTGCGATTATGGTTGGAACAGGACGGGGAGCGGTAAACGGGATTTTAATCAAATCCGCAGAAGCTTTGGAAACTGCTTACTCTGTAAATACTGTTGTTCTTGATAAAACAGGAACTATAACTCTTGGAAAACCTGTAATGACAGACTTGATTATTTTTGGAAACGAGGACGAAAACGAGGTCATCTCTCTTGGAGCGTCTCTGGAAAAGCTTTCCGAACACCCGCTTGGAAAAGCAATCGTATCAGAGGGCGAAAAGCGGAAAACAGAATTTTTATCTGTTTCACAATTTACACAGACGGCAGGGCAGGGAATAGCCGGAGATATTGCAGGTTCTCATTACGCCGCCGGCAACAAAAAGCTTATGAATACGGAAGGAATTGATGTAAGCGAGGCGTCCGACATTCATACAAGCCTTGCAAACGAGGGCAAAACTCCTTTGTATTTTTCAAAGGACGGCAGATTGCTGGCAATTTTTGCGGTTGCCGACGTTGTCAAACCCACAAGCCGAGGAGCAATTGAAAAGCTTCAGAGGGACGGAATAGAAGTTGTTATGCTCACAGGTGACAACAGCGTTACGGCAGAGGCAATAAGAAAACAGGTAGGCGTTGACAGAGTTGTAGCCGAGGTGTTGCCTGAGGACAAGGAAAGAGAGATAAGAAACATTCAGCAGTCAGGCAAAAAGGTCTGCATGGTAGGCGACGGGATCAACGACGCACCTGCTCTTGCAAGAGCAGATGTTGGAATCGCCATAGGTGCGGGAACTGATATTGCTATGGAATCGGCGGACATTGTTCTTATGAAAAATGACCTTGCGGACGTTCCCACCGCCATTGAACTCAGCCGTGCAACCATAAGAAATATCAAGCAGAATTTGTTCTGGGCATTTTTTTATAATGTGATTTGTATTCCCATAGCGGCAGGATGCTTCTATAATTTATTCGATCTTAAAATGAATCCTATGATAGCCGCTCTTGCAATGAGCTTCAGTTCGGTTTTTGTTGTTTCAAATGCGTTAAGACTCAGATTTTTCAAGTCGTCGCAGGTTGAAATGAAAGATATATCAAATGATAAAACTGATGAAATTCAGGTAAGCAGAAAGGCTTGCCTTGAAAATAATACAAAAAATTCAGGAGGAACTATTATGAAAAAGACAATTTCAATTGAAGGAATGATGTGTATGCACTGCGTAGAACATATCAAAAAGGCGCTGAAGGAAGTGAAAGGAGTTTGCAATGCAGAGGTAAGCCTTGAAAACAAGAATGCAGTTGTAGAGTGTACTGAGAGCGTATCAGATGAAGCGCTTACTTCAGCGGTAAAAGACGCAGGCTATGAAGTTACAGGTATTGCATTATGAAAGCGGATAAGGAAAGCGTTACACTAAAAATCAAAATAGCAAGAGGTCAGCTTGACGGGCTTCTGAGAATGATTGACGAAAATCGTTACTGCGTTGATATTTCAAATCAGCTTCTTGCAACTATCGCACTTTTAAAAAGCACCAATAAGGAGATAATGCAGGCGCACATTAGGGGTTGCGTTAAAGAGGCAATTGAAAACGACTCTCCTGATGAAAAGCTTGAAGAGGCTTTGTCGCTCCTTGAAAAGATGATGCAGTGATAATCATATGCAAAAATATTAGACCCGTAAGTTTTACAGACTTACGGGTTTTTCAGACCAGAATAAGTATGTTCCCATCCGAAAAATGAAAAACAGCATCTTTTGAAAGTTTCAAAAATTAAATATATCCGCTCTGAAAAGACGTTCTCTCTGTGCTGTTACAACACATCTAACTCCACACCAAGGAAGAGATAACACGCAACAACACAAAAACCCCTTTCGCAAAAAAGAAAGGGGCAGAAAGAAGCAGTATTTTAAATCGTCATTAACAAAGTGGAAGACTTGCCAAACAATTGGAACAACTTGCTGAATGATTAGCAGTTGGTTATAACCAAGTCGCCGATGTCCTCATGTTTAAACGGCAGGTTTGCTGATTATTCAGCAGGTCTGCCGCCTATTAGGCGAATCTGCCTCCTATAGGATGATCTGCCTCCTATTGGAGGCAGGTTGCTTTTCGTCGCAATGTGATTAAGCACAGCTCTGAAAGAGATGTTTAGCTCTGAAAGAGATGTTTAGCTCTGAAAGAGATGTAATTATAAACGCTTTGCTCCGATTTAAAAATAAAAATTATTTTTGATCGACAAAGTAAACCTCATACCACACAAGAAAACTGTAAACAGTCCAGATCTTTCTTGAATTGTCATACTCGCCTGCGCGGTGCTGATCAAGAAGATGAACAAGTTTTTCAGTGTTAAAATATTTTTTGGCAGTTTCGCTTGTAAAGGCTTTCTTGACCTTGTTGTAATAGTTGTCTTCTTTAAGCCAGACTCTTATGGGAACAGGAAAACCAAGCTTTTTCTTGTTTGCGGTCTGAGGCGGGCAAGCTCTTAACGCCGCAATTCTCATGGCATATTTAGTGTTTTCCTTTGTAACTCTGTACCTCTTTGGGATGCGCTGGGCGAGCCCCATAACCTTCTTATCAAGAAACGGTACACGAAGCTCAAGAGAGTGGGCCATGCTCATTTTATCTGCTTTTAAAAGTATGTCGCCGGTCATCCATAAGTGCAGGTCAAGATACTGCATCTTCGTAACATCGTCCTTGTCTTTTACCTTGTCATAAAACGGCTTTGTTATTTCCATAGCAGCAGGAGCGTTGGTTTTGATTCTGAGCAGCTCTTTGCGCTCTTTTTCAGAAAAAATATACGCATTTCCGATAAAACGCTCCTCAAGATCCTTTGAGCCTCTTATAAGGAAGTTGATACCATGCTTGTGAGGTAGATGCTCAGCAACAGCACCGATTCCTTTTCTTATCGGTTTCGGTATTTTATTGTACGAGGCCATGTCGTCAGGATTGTGATAAATGTTGTATCCGCCGAAAATTTCATCAGCGCCTTCTCCGCTGAGTACAACTTTAACTTTTCTTGCTGCAAGCCTGCACACAAAGAAAAGCGCCACTGCCGCAGGGTCTGCAAGAGGTTCGTCCATATGATACTGTATCTTGGCAAAATTGCCCCAATACTCTTCTGGCTTTATGACTTCTGATGTGTTTTCTTTTCCTATGTACTTTGAAAATTCTTTAGCATATCCTATTTCATTGTATCTTTCATCCTCGCCAAAACCAACTGTAAAAGTCTTGTCAACATCGGCAACTGCGGCAACATAGCTTGAGTCTACGCCGCTTGAAAGAAAGCTTCCGACTTCAACATCTGCAATTTTGTGGGCTTCAACAGAATTCTTGAAAACATCAGTAATGTCGTTTACCCAGTCCTCAAGCTCCGGTTTTTCATCAGCATCGAATTTTATTTCCCAGTATCTCTCAATATTCATTTTACCGTTTTCATAAGTAAAGAAGTGCGCCGCAGGAAGCTTGTAAACGTTTTTGAAAAACGTTTCAGAGGTGGGAGAATACTGGAATGTAAGAAAATTTTCAAGAGCAGTTTCATTAAGTTCTTTTTTGAAAGCAGGGTGATCGAGAAAACTTTTTATCTCGCTTCCCCACATGAAAGTTTCACCCATAAACGCATAATAGAGAGGTTTGATTCCAAAAAAGTCTCTTGCTCCGAAAATTGTGTCTTTTTTCTTGTCGAAAATTATAAAGGCAAACATTCCTCTTAATTTATTTAAAATGTCCTTACCCCACTGCTCGTAACCGTGAACGATAACCTCGGTGTCGGTGTTTGTGTAAAACTGATGACCGGCTTCAAGAAGCTCCTTTTTAAGATCCATGTAGTTGTAAATTTCACCATTGAATGTTATGACAATGCTTTTGTCCTCGTTGAAGATAGGCTGGCTTCCTTTGTCGGAAAGATCGATGATCGAAAGACGGCGAAAGCCCATTGCAATTTTTTCGTCAACATATTTTCCGTCGGAATCCGGACCTCTGTGTCTTATCCTGTCCATCATTTTCCCAAGCACAGAGGAAGCATTGTTAATTTTATTTGTAAAGCCAACAAAACCGCACATTTATAAAACGCCTCATTTCTAAAATTGTCTATAATAACACAATATTAATTATACTCCAAAAGCGTGTCGATTTCAATAGTATATTTGCGTAAATAAAAAAAGTTAATATAAAAAAGATTAGAGATTTTCAACAACAAAAACCAAGGAAATAACTTCAGAGGTCTTGAAAAATTATATAATTTTTATTATAATTATATTATAACCAAGTCGCCGATGTCCCCCTGCCGAGTATTCGGCAGGTCTGCCTCTAAGACGGCGGGTTCCATTCAGTTTTTCAGTGGGGGATTAAAACCCCCACTGAAAAACTGAGGAGCAAAGCTTTCAGGCGATGGTTGCTTTTCGTCGCAACGTGATTAAGTACAGTTCTGAAAGAGATGTAATTATCAACGCTTTGCTCCGATTTAAACAGTAGGGAGGATAAGGCTATGGACAACAAAAATAACAGAAAAGTAATTCTAAGATTCAGATTTATAGTGATTTTTTCAGTACTTCTCTTGCTTGCGGTGTTTATTGTTTATGTCATAAGTACATCTATCGAGGATGTTTATGAGCGTGAGGGAAAAGAACCTAACAAGCCAACTGCTGAAACAACAACTTCAGTCACAACTACTGCGCCTATAAGTGAGGATGCAACAGGAACAACCTTAAAAGACCTTGCAATACCCGATGTGTCCGGTGAAAATACATCTGCGTCCTCATCTGAAAGTGAAGGGGAAGAAAGCTGATAAGCAGATTATTTTGCATTGCGCTCTGAAAATTGCCATACCATATGTGACGGAACAGCGTATCTACTTTCCTTGCGGTAAAAAGAAATTTCTGCTCCGACATAATATTCACAAACCGGTTCATAAAGATTTAACATTTGAAATGATACAAGATCCCTCAAAGTGCGCTGTAAAGTATAGAAACTTAACAGTGCTGATTTTTCTTTATTTATTTTGATTATGTAATTTTCACAAGAATTAAAAATCAATTCATAATTAAGCGAAAGAGAAAAGGAAATACTGCTCAAATTCCTTTGATATCACTTTGCGGATGGGGATTTTACAACCTGTAAAGCTCAAACGCTTAACACGTTTTTCGTTTGTAAAGTCTGATCACTTTACTTTTAACAAAGCGTTAATTCTGAAAAAATCTGTCGGTAAAGCGCTATGGCCTTGAAATTTTGATTTTGGTTGTTTTGCATAAATTTCAGGTCTTTTTTTGTGCGTTATGACATATTGACAGTATATATCAAATACTATATACTTGTATTTGTTGAACGCAAGACCACAAGATATTGTGGTTGATCTTGCAAAACTCATACAAAATATCAAAATATCGTTCATGGCATATAACCAAGTCGCCAATGTCCCCCTGCCTAAACGGCAGGTATGTCTCTGTTGGCGACGTTCCATTCAGTCTTTCAGTGAAGGGTCGGGTAGGAATCCCAACTTATCCCCCTTAATCGCTAACTCTAAACAATTACTTGTCATTGATAATAACGAGTTGTAATTGCCACGGTTGGCTTCAATTTAAAATCTGATGATAAACTCAGCATGATGAATAGACTGTTTAACGGTTTTGATGATATAGCTATAGCAGGGAGGAATTTGAAATGATAACTAAAATCAGAAAAAGAGACGGCAGACAGGTTACCTTTAATATTGAAAAGATAGCCAACGCTATTTTTAAAGCTGCTCAGGCTGTCGGAGGAAACGACTATGACGAGGCTCTCGAACTTGCCGGAAAGGTAGGCGATGTTCTTCTTTCCAGATCCGGAACTCCTACCGTTGAAGAAATTCAGGATATTGTTGAAAAGGTGCTTATAGATGAAGGCCATGCCGCAACTGCCAAGGCATATATTCTTTACCGTTCCAACAGAACAAGGGCAAGAGAAATGAATACCCGTCTTATGAAGGTTTACGAGGACCTTACCTTCAAGCCTGCAAAGGACAGCGATATAAAGCGTGAAAACGCAAACATTGACGGCGATACCGCTATGGGAACTATGCTTAAATACGGTTCTGTGGGAGCCAAGGAATTTTACGAAATGTATGTTCTTGACCCTAAGCACGCTAAGGCGCACGCTGAGGGTGATATTCACATTCATGACTTGGATTTCTATACTCTTACTACTACATGTACCCAGATAGACCTTACAAAGCTTTTCAAAAACGGCTTTTCTACAGGCCACGGATATTTAAGAACTCCAAACGATATTTCAAGCTATGCGGCCCTTGCTTGTATTGCTATCCAGTCAAACCAGAACGACCAGCACGGTGGTCAGTCCATACCTAAATTTGACTATGATATGGCTGCCGGAGTTGCAAAAACTTTTGCTCACAGATACAGAGATAATGTTCATAGATCTCTTGCACTTCTTGCAGGAGTTGAAAATTCTCTCGAAGTTGTAAAAGAGATACAGAGAAAAATAAAGGAAGAAAAAGGAGTTGTTCCGACTCTTTCCGGAGATAATGCCTACAGAGAGGCTGAGGTCGAATATCTCAAGGAATATACCGATGAGGAAACTGTAAAGAAAATTCAGGACTTTGCTTTTGAAACCTCTGTAAAGGAAACCGACAGGGCTACTTATCAGGCAATGGAGGCTCTTATCCATAACCTTAACACTATGAATTCAAGAGCTGGTGCTCAGACTCCTTTCAGCTCAATAAACTACGGAACAGATACTTCCGTTGAGGGAAGAATGGTCATCAAAAATGTTCTTCTTGCTCAGGAGGCGGGACTCGGAAACGGTGAGACTCCTATTTTCCCAATCCATATTTTCAAGGTAAAGGACGGAGTAAACTATAACCCCACCGACCCGAATTACGACTTGTTCAAGCTTGCCTGCAGAGTTTCCGCAAAGCGTCTTTTCCCTAACTTTTCTTTCATAGACGCTCCTTTCAATTTACAATACTACAAACCCGGAAATCCTGATACGGAAATTGCTTATATGGGTTGCCGAACAAGAGTTATAGGAAACAACTACGACCCGACAAGAGAAATAGTAACAGGCAGAGGAAACCTTTCCTTTACTTCAATCAACCTTCCCCGTCTTGCAATCAAGGCCAAAGGCAATGTGGGAACATTCTTTGACTCCCTTGATGAAATGATGGATCTCTGCATTGATCAGCTTATGCACCGTTTCAGGATTCAGGCTTCAAAGAAGGTCAAAAACTACCCGTTCCTCATGGGACAGGGCGTGTGGATCGACTCGGACAAGCTTGACATCAACGACGAGGTCGGCGAGATTTTAAAGCACGGAACTCTTTCAGTCGGATTTATCGGACTTGCCGAAACTCTTAAATCCCTTATAGGAAAGCATCATGGAGAATCCGAGGAGGCAAGAGAGCTTGGTCTTGAGATAGTTACAAGAATGAGAGAAAGAATGGACGAGGAATCAAAGAGGACAGGTCTTAATTTCTCGCTTCTTGCAACTCCGGCAGAGGGACTTTCCGGAAGATTTTTAAGAATGGATAAGGAAAGGTACGGAATAATCGCAGGAGTTACCGACAGAGAATATTATACAAACTCCTTCCACGTTCCTGTATACTACCCGATAAACGCATTTGAAAAGATAAAGATAGAAGCTCCTTATCACGCTCTTACAAATGCAGGTCATATAAGCTACATTGAGCTTGACGGCGACCCCACGACAAACCTTAACGCCTTTGAGAAGATAGTACGCTGTATGAAGGAACAGGGTATCGGCTACGGAGCAATCAATCACCCGGTTGACCGTGACCCCGTTTGCGGATATACGGGAATAATCGGAGATAAGTGCCCTATGTGCGGAAGAACCGAGGCTGAACATCAGGTAGCTTTTGAAAGGATAAGAAGAATAACAGGCTATCTTGTAGGAACTATCGACAGATTCAATAACGCAAAGCGTGCCGAGGTTCAGGACAGAGTCAAGCACGACGTTTAACTTAAATAACAGAATAATTAATTTGAAAGTATGCCGTCGCTTTATTATGCGGCGGTTTGCTTTTTAAAAAATTAAACCAACAAAGGAAGATATATATGGAAATAAGAATAGCAGGAACAGAAAACGATTCTATCGTTGATGGACCGGGATTTCGGTTTACGATTTTTACACAAGGCTGTCCCCATAACTGCCCAGGCTGTCATAACCCCCAGACTCATGATTTTAACGGCGGAAATGTAGTTGATATTGATGAGTTGTTTCAAAAAATTCTTGCAAATCCTCTCCTTGACGGAGTGACATTCAGCGGTGGCGAGCCTTTTTGTCAGGCGGCGTCTCTTTGCGATCTGGGAAAAAGGATAAAGGAGCATGGACTTGATATTATCACCTATACGGGTTTTACATGGGAGTATCTTATTGAAAATGCAGATGAAAATAACTGCTACAGAGAGCTGCTTGAAATTTCCGACTTTGTAATTGACGGAAAGTTTGAAATGGACAAAAAAAGCCTCGATCTTCATTTTCGGGGAAGTTCAAATCAACGTATTATCAATACAAAAAAATCATTGGAAACAGGTAGTGCGGTAATTGAAAACTGGTGATTTTACAAGGGACTTTTGCATTATCTTTTAGCTTGTAGTATATTTGTGTACAATTTAATTATGGGGAAGTCCTCTTTTGCAGGGCTTCCCCTATTTTAAAACAGTTCACAGGACAGTTTTGAGATTTACCATTTTCGGAGCGTTTCAAAAAGGGTTTTTCTGTTGAAATTGTAAGCCCTTGAAAAGGTTTGATCTGAACTTTTAATCTTTGGCAGTAACTTTACTTTTTTAATAACTAAGTCGCCGATGTCCCCCTGCCGAGTATTCGGCAGGTCTGCCTCATATTAGGCGGGTCCGCCTCCTATGGGATGATCCGCCTCCTATGGGAGGCGACAGATTGCTTTTCGTCGCAACGTGATTAATCACAGCTCTGAAAGAGATGTATAGCTCTGAAAGAGATGTATAGCTCCGAAGGAGATGTAATTATCAACGCTTTGCTCCGATTTAAAACCACAAGCAACTGCAACAACCTCTTTTTATAGTTGACTTTGTCGGTGTTACATGGTATAATGATTTCGTATGGTTAACTATGTAATTTTTAATATTAGGAGAATTTAAATGAATCAGGATAATATCCGTAATTTCTGTATTATTGCACACATTGACCACGGGAAATCCACACTTGCCGACAGAATTTTAGAGCTAACCTCTTCTGTTGAACTCAGGGAAATGGAGGACCAGCTTCTTGATAATATGGATATTGAAAGAGAACGTGGAATAACCATAAAAGCAAGAGCTGTAAGGCTTAATTATAAGGCTCTTGACGGAAAGGATTATGTTTTTAACCTGATAGATACACCCGGGCATGTTGACTTTAACTACGAGGTTTCAAGAAGTCTTGCCGCGTGCGAGGGCGCTGTTCTGGTAGTTGACGCATCTCAGGGAATTGAAGCCCAGACTCTTGCAAATACCTACCTTGCAATCGAACATGACCTTGAGGTTCTGCCTGTTGTGAATAAAATTGACCTGCCCTCTGCCGATCCTGAAAGGGCTTGCAACGAAATAGAAAATGTTATCGGGATCCCGGCCATGGACGCCCCAAGAATTTCCGCTAAGACAGGAGAAAATGTAAGGGAAGTTCTTGAAAGAATCATTACAGATATTCCTGCCCCCAAGGGAGATCCTTCGGCTCCTTTGAAGGCGCTTATTTTTGACAGCTATTACGATCAGTATAAGGGAGTAATTATTTACGTCAGAATAAAAGAGGGAAGCCTAAAAGTAGGCGATACCATAAGACTCATGGCAACGGGCGCTGAATTTACAACTGTGGAAATAGGCTATATGGGGGCAAAGAATCTTGTTCCTGTAGGAGAACTTCATGCAGGTGAGGTGGGCTATATTGCCGCTTCCATTAAAAACATTACTGATACCCGTGTGGGTGATACCGTTACAAACAGGGATAATCCCTGCGATAAGCCTCTTGAAGGATATAAAAAGGTAAATTCAATGGTTTATTCGGGAATTTATCCTGCTGATGGGGCAAAATACGGCGACCTTCGGGATGCTCTTGAAAAACTTATGCTCAACGACGCTTCACTTACCTTTGAGCCTGAGACCTCGATTGCTCTGGGATTCGGATTCAGATGCGGATTTTTAGGGCTTCTTCATATGGAGATAATTCAGGAACGTCTTGAAAGAGAGTATAATCTTGACCTTATCACCACCGCTCCGTCGGTTATCTATAAGGTAAATCTTACTGACGGCTCAACAGTATATATCGATAACCCCACCAACTACCCTGACCCTGCGGTTATCGCTTCTGCGGAAGAGCCAATGGTAAATGCTCATATTCTTGCACCGTCGGATTTTGTTGGGAACGTTATGGAACTTTGTCAGGACAGACGCGGTGTTTTCAAGGATATGAAATATATTGACGAAAACAGAGTAGACCTTCACTATGAGCTTCCCTTGAACGAGATAGTCTATGACTTTTTTGACGCTTTGAAATCAAGAACAAGAGGGTATGCATCATTTGACTATGAAATGATGGGTTACGCTCCTTCAAAGCTTGTAAAGCTTGATATACTCCTGAATGGAGAAGTTGTGGATGCGCTTTCTTTCATTGTCCATGCTGATAAGGCTTATGCAAGAGGAAGAAGAATTGCCGAAAAGCTTAAAGAAAATATACCGAGGCAGCTTTTTGAAGTTCCTATACAGGCTGCCATAGGCGGCAAAGTCATAGCAAGAGAAACCGTTAAAGCGATGCGCAAAGACGTTTTAGCTAAATGTTACGGCGGCGATATCACAAGAAAGAAGAAGCTTCTTGAAAAGCAAAAGGAAGGCAAAAAGCGTATGAGACAGCTGGGCTCGGTTGAAGTTCCTCAGGAAGCTTTTATGTCTGTTTTAAAGCTTGACGAATAAAATCACTTTAGAAAAAAGACAAGACTCGAATTTTAAAAGAGCTTGCTGTACGATAGGGGAGTCGGAGTACGGTAACTCTCTTCCCTGTGAAAGCGCCTTTTCCGGGGCAATATATAAAAAGAATAAGGAAACCGTTGTTTTTGCTGTGAAAAATAAAAGCAAGGCATATGACTGTGTTTCAGTTGTAACAGTAATGCCGGGCGTTATGCTTTCTCTTTCGGGTGCGGTTCTGATAGCGGCGGTTTTTTGAAACTTGTGTGAGAAAAAAAGGAGAAAACATGAATAAGGACATTAACAAAGCTTTGAAAATTGCTGTTATATGTGGCATTGCGGGAGCGGTATTCGTACCCGTTTGCTATGAGGTTTATGCAAATATAAGCCGTAATATCGCTTGTTTTCTGCTTTTGGCGGCTGCCTGTGCCGTTGGAGTGAGGCTGTGCGTAAACAAACTTTCAAGCGCGCTTCTTGCCTTTGTCACAATGTTTGTTATGGAGGCGGGACTCGGAATAGTGGGTTTTATGATAATTCATCCGGCAATAAAAAGCTATCTTTCGGATCACAGTAAATATTTTTATCTCGGACTTGCAGATTCCGCAAGATATTTTGTAAACGCAGCCTTGATTCAGCTTGTGATTCCTGCCATACTTATTGCCAAAGCAGCCTTTTTGACGGCTTTTAAGAAACTTAAAGAAAACAGCGAAGCTGCCGGTAAATATATTGACAATGCTTTTGACGACAACTTAAATAAACACGGAAAGGATCTTTAAATTGACAGGAATATATATTCATGTTCCTTTCTGTAAAAGGAAATGCCCCTATTGCGACTTTTATTCGGTTGAAGAAGATAAGGGGTTAATGGAAGCTTATATATGCGCTTTAAAACGGAATTTCAACAGGTACAAAAAGGAAGCTGTTATATGCGATACGATTTATTTCGGCGGAGGTACGCCCTCGCTTCTTGAACCGTTTGAAATAGGCGAAATATTAGCTTCAATAAAAAAGAATTTTGTAGTAACCGATAATGCAGAAATTACAATTGAAGCAAATCCATCTTCTCTTGACTTTGAAAAATTAAAAGAATATCGCCGCCTTGGCGTAAACAGGATTTCCATAGGCGTTCAGTCTGCAAATGATTCCGAACTTTCTGCTCTTGGCAGACTTCATGACTTTGAAATGGCTGAACAAAGTGTTATTTCTGCAAAAGAAGCAGGCTTTGACAATATTTCCTGTGACATTATGATAGGAACACCAAGACAGAACACTGAAAACCTGCTTGATTCAATAAGAATAGTTTCAAAGCTCCCCATAAAACATATTTCAGCTTATATGCTAAAGATCGAAGAGGGAACTATGTTTGACTGCGACTGGGTAAAGGCGAATGTTGCAGACGAGGAAACGGTTTGCGAAATGTACGAAAAGCTTGTGCTTGTCTTGGAAGGCAATGGCTTTTATCAGTATGAGCTTTCAAATTTCTCAAAACCGGGATTTGAAAGCAGACATAATCTTAAATACTGGACGGGGGAACCTTACCTTGGTTTCGGACCCGGGGCACATTCGTATTTTAACGGTAAAAGATTTTTTGTTTCCCGTGATGTTTATGAGTTTATTTCAAGTGACTTTCAGGAAGAGATTATCGAGGACGATGACCCGGATAAAGCAGAGGAGTATCTTATTCTCTCTCTGAGACTTAAAGAGGGACTGTCTTTTTTGAAATATACCCAGTTGGGAGGGGACTCACAGAGGGTATATAATAAGGCGGAGATTTTTGAGGACGCAGGATATTTAGTCCGCACCGAAGAGGGAATAAGCCTTACAACAAAAGGATTTCTTGTATCAAACGGAATAATCGCCGAGCTTTTGTGTTAGAATGATATCAAAAAACACAGAAACTCCGACCATATAAAAATGCGAGGGATATTTATGAGGTTAAAAGAATTTGCAAGTCTGATTTGCTTGGCAGCGGTTTGTCTTTCTTTAGTTTCTTGTGACAAGAATGACGGAAAAGGAGAAAATATCTCTATTCCTATTCTTGAGACGGAACAGGAAGAAAATATACAGACCCAGACTGCTCAGGTGGGAACAATTTCACGTTCCTACAGTCTTGAAGGAGGTTACGACTATCCGTTTACGGAAAATCTTGTTTTTGCTCAGAACGGAACCATAAAGGAGATATGCTTTGATCCGGAGTCTGAGGTAAAAAAGGGAGATGTTCTTGTAAGACTTGATACGGACGAGCTTGATAAGGAAATAGAGACTCAGCAGATAAGGGTGGACGCTGCTGAGGAAACCTTGCAGAATTTAAAAAATTCAGGCGCCTCACAAAGGGAAATAGATTTTGCACAGGTTGATCTTGATATTGAAAATAATGCTCTTGATAAGCTTGAAAATTCTCTCTCCGAATATGTCATAACCGCTCCGTATGACGGCTCGGTAATGCTTTACGGAACTATAGACGACTATAATAGAGGCACTTCTGTTTATATGGGTCAGGCTTTCGGATCAATGACGGACAGATCCCAGAAGGTCCTCTGTGCAAAACTGTTCGGAAATGAAGGACTTGAAAATGTTACTTTCGGAACTAAAGTCGATATAATACAGGGTAACAGCGATCCTGTAAAGGGTAAGGTAACAGACGTTATTTTCAATGAAGCGGGAGACTATTCTAATTTTGTCTATATAGTAACTCCCGATGATAAAGACGTTGAATTTTATGATTTTGGAAGCGTTACTGTAAGCTTCAATATTTATGAAAAGGAAGATGTTGTCACAGTTCCTTCTGAAGCTGTAATAAGCGTTGGGGACAGGACGTTTGTCTATACTCTGATTGACGGAATAAGGATAGAAACAGACGTTGAGACGGGAATCGTTGACGAAATACATGGTATTACGGAAATAACGAGCGGATTAAGCGGCGGAGAATCAATAATCATAAACTGATATTTCTGATGTGCCGAAAAAGATAAGTAACAGGAGGACAAAACATTGAACGGAATACTTGATAATCTTTGGGTCAAAAGGCTTATATCGCTGTTTAATTTTCTCTATGTGGCGGTGCTTGTCCTTTTGTCCTACTCGACCTTTGTATACGACCTTGAAATTCACGAAGGAGGAGAAGGTATATTCTTTGCAGTTTACCTTATTGCAAGCGCAATTTTCCTTTCACTCATGATTTTTACAAGACGAATCCTTGCAACAAAAATAATCTCATTTTTGCTTCTTCCCATAGTTTTTACCCTGCTAATATTCAATATGGGAAACTGGATTCTTATTATTCCGCCGTTTCTTGTGGCTCTTGTGGCATTTTTTGTGTGCGATACAAACGAAACCGTAAAGGTTATTTTCGGAACCATCTACCTCCTTATGTATGTTCTTGGAATTGTAGTTTTGTTTATCTTTTCAAATTTCAATACAGCGATCGAAACAAAACTTGATGAAAATTTAAGTCCGGACAGCGATGTTTACAGGCTTTATGATATGCAGGCAGTGCTTGAACAGGTAAACGAGGACAACTCCGTTTCTCCGGACGGAACACTGAGATTCTATCTGTATGACGTTCAGGACAATAACAAAGGAGAACTGAAACTCATAGTCGAGCCTTACGGACAGGACAAAGTAATGAAATTCTTTACCTTGAAGCAAAAAGGCATAAGACGTATAGTTTACAGATTTGAGGGAAGGGGCGAGATCCCTGAAATTCATTGGGTGGACGATACAACTATTCAGTATAAGCTTCCTGATGATGAGGAATTTTCAGAATCATATGTAACCCTCCCCGAAAAGGATTATTTTGAGTTTTTGGGACTTGACTAATTGAAAACTAATAATAAATCGCAGATGATTTTTCTCTTTAGAGGCAAAATCGTCTGCGATTTGTTTTTTAATATCCAACGTAAACATAAGAACCTATCTCAGCCGGAACTCCCCGCTCAAGCGGATTTTTGTAATGATTATAACCAAGTCGCCGATGTCCCCCTGCTGAATATTCGGCAGGTCTGCCTCATATTAGGCGGGTCCGCCTCCTATTGGATGATCTGCCTCCTATAGGAGGCAGGGTTCCATTCAGTTTTTCAGTGGGGGTTTTAATCCCCCACTGAAAAACTGAGGAGCAAAGCTCCTATCTGCAGCTTGCTGCAGTCAGCGACAGATTGCTTTTCGTCGCAACGTGATTAAGCCTGTCTGCTGAAAAGCAGACATCCTTATCAACGCTTTG
>CALWNN010000083.1 GCA_944382845.1 uncultured Clostridia bacterium | reverse complement strand
TTCGGGCCGCCTGCAAGAGTCGTCAAGGAAACATGCTCTCTTACAGGCAGCCTATCTGCCAAGAAGAAAAACGGTGATAACCCATTATTTTAATCCTTTCTGCTGTTTGGGCTATTGTACCTCTGCCTGGGCCGTTAAGCAAGTCTTTTCTGTGTGGTAAGCGTATCAGTTTTTCACACGCCTATTCAAAGAATAAGGGCCGAAGGCCATCCCCTATTTGCTCAACAGCCACTGAATACCCGCAATGGTCCGTTCGATCCCCTGGACGAAGTGGTTTCCGGGATTCAGCTGGAACTCTGTATCGATACCTTTACTTTGGCAAAAAGCCCGGATCGCCTCTGTATGTCCCTGAACGGTTTTTAGAACTGGATTGCGGGTCTTGGCCTCCTTGTCCCCCAGGGAGAAGTAGATGCAATCCGGCCGGCACTTCGGCTCGTGGGAAAAGACGTATTCCTTGAAACCAGGAAACCACAGGGAACCGGACATACACCCTACCCGTGAGAACAAATCCGTCCGGTAGATGGAGTACAGGGCGAATAACCCCGCCAGCGAGTACCCAGCAATCCCCCGCCACGCCGGAGGTCCGGCCAGCTCTTTTTCTGCCCTGGGTATGATCTCCTCCACCAGCAGCCGCAGGTAGTCGTCTGCCCCGCCAGTGAAGGGCTCCCCGTTCTTGAACGCTGCCGGGCTGTCCCACGGGGCCATATCCTGGTTCCAGTCCAAATCACTGATAGCGACCAGCGTGAACGGCGGTCGGCCGACCACCTGCGCTGTCTCAAACACTTGTTGTCCCTCGTCAGAGTATGTGTTCAGGTAGATTACCGGGGCGCCAGGAAAAGTAGTAGAAAAGACGGATATGCTTTTGTCCACTGTTGTAAAAATGTCCATATCTGGAGTCACCTACTTCCTACTTGGAACATAAATATTCTGCAAAATACCAGTGTCTACATGCATATTGTACTGTAAAAGTGTAACAGACACAATAGAAGATGTAGTCCGGCACTGACTTGCCCCACAATTAAGAGTAGCAAAAATCGTGCGAAAACATAATTTTCTTGCAAACTTCTGTTGAATATGCTATCATTATACACAACGCTGTCAGGTGTTGGAATAGACCTTGGCGGTATAGCTAAACCCCTAAAATGCTCTGCCGCTTGGCAGAGCATTTTTATTATCAATATGGAGGGATCTTTTTATGGCTGTCAGTTATAAAAAGCTCTGGAAACTGCTTATCGACAAGGACATGAAGAAGAAAGACCTGTGTGCAAAAGCAGGTATCAGTCCGGCCTCCGTCACTAAGATGGGGAGGAATGGCCATGTCACTACTGAGATTCTCTTGAAGATCTGCACTGCGCTGGATTGCCAGATTGAAGATATTATGGAGATTGTCCCAGACGCGAAGGTATAACATCTGTACGGTTTAACGTACAATTTGCATGCTATAATCAGAATAAGTGCAGTACAGACTAAAGCATAGGAGTATCTTAAAATGTGGTGCAAGACCTGCAATATTGAAACAAATGAACAGATTTGTCCGGTTTGTGGTTCTATAACGATTGAAGATTTTCCTGCCGAAGTATATTGGTGTGATTATTGTGCCGTTCCCATTATTCAGGTAGCGACTCAGGCGGATAAAGGATATTGTCCTCTTTGTGCGAAGAAAATGAAGTATATGTCTGCAGATCTTAGGCCGGTCTTTCCTGAAGAACGCTTGTTGCTCGAACTTTTACTTGATGAAGAGCCGTTCGTGTTTGCTGAAAAATCTGTCTGGGCGTCGAACAGCAGATACTATGTTGATGGGAAATCTATTTCAATTTCAAGCAAGACTTTTCAGATCGCTGATACTGACGCGCTGGCTGAAGAATTGGAGAAATATAAAGGCAAAAACACAGAAAGTTATTTCAATTTTAATAAACATATTGATTGCTTTGTTCGCGCTAATCGATTAAGGCTACAGTACTTAAAAGATGAAGCCTATACTTTTATTAAGAAAGCGGCAGAAAAATTTGATGAAGAACATATTGTGCTATCGTTCTCCGGGGGCAAGGATTCTACGGTAACGGCAGACATCGTTATAAAAGCACTTAGCAATCCGAGTTTAGTCCACATCTTCGGTGATACAACCTTAGAATTTCCAGCGACAATAGAGTATGCAACAAGATATAGGGAAGATCACCCTCTCGCAATTTTCCAAGTTGCCAAAAACCGAGAACAGGTTTTCTATGACGTCTGTGAAGATATAGGCCCACCAGCGAGAATGATGCGTTGGTGTTGCTCTATGTTTAAGACAGGCCCCATTACAAGAGTTATTAATAGCTTATATCGAAATCAGCAGATTCTAACCTTTTATGGAATAAGAAAATCAGAGTCTGTAAGCCGAAGCAAATACAACAGAATTGAAGATGATGCCGAGTCTGTCAAGATTCAACAGCAAACAGTTGCTTCTCCTATTTTCTTTTGGAAAGACTTTGATATCTGGCTTTATATTCTGTCTGAAAAGATAGATTTTAACGGTGCCTATAGATTGGGATATGATCGTGTCGGCTGCTGGTGTTGTCCGAACAACAACCAGCGTGCACAATTTTTGTCCAGAATTTATATGCCGGAACAGTCTAAAAAATGGAGAGATTTTCTTATCAGCTTTGCCCAAAAAATCGGCAAACCGGATGCTGAAGTATATGTCGACACTGGAAAATGGAAAGCCCGACAGGGTGGGAATGGCTTAGCGGCAGCTGGTGATGTGAAAATCCGGTTTACAAATTGCACTACGGAAGATCATGCAAAGATTTACAGCTTGGTGCGCCCTTTAGATGATGATTTGATTGGCATGTTTACTCCATTCGGGAGAGTTGCACCAGAATTAGGCCAGAAACTACTGAATGAGGTTTTAGTTCTTGATATCAAAACTAATGTACCCATCATTTCCATTCAGCCGTTTGGCCAAGATGGATATAAACATGCTGTTAAAGTAAGGACTATGAATGTTGCGGATCATGAGTCCTTGCAACGTATGATTGGATATCAGATCCGCAAGTTCAACGCTTGCCGTAAATGTTTAAAATGCGAATCGCTTTGTCGTGCTGGAGCTATTTCTATCGTAGGTGATAGCTATTATATCAATCCTGATAAGTGTGTGCGCTGCAAAATGTGTGTTACCGCTAAGTACTTGGACGGCGGCTGCATGATGGATAAATACCTAAGAACGAAGTAAGACATTTGGAGGTATGTACCGATGGCTATGAAATTTCGTGCCCACGATACATTTTTTATAAGAAAAGGTTGGCTGAGTAAGGGCATGAAGTATGTCCACAATAGAGCTGATGTTTTTGTCGCTCGGGACGAAAATCCAACTGACATACTCGGTATCGGTACAAATATGGTAAAGGCCTTGCGCTATTGGCTACAGGCGGTTGGAATAACACAGGAGCCCCCCGCTGGACGGCGTGTTCAGAATTTTACGGACCTGGGCAATCAGATCTACGAGCATGACCGATACATTGAAGAACTTGGAACTCTTCATCTTTTACATTACAAATTAGCCTCTAATAGAGAGGACGCAACTGCATGGTACTTTTTTTTCAATGAGTTCAAGATGGCTGAATTCACCAAAGAAGACTTCGTTTCAGCTTTACAAAGCTATGTGCTGATGAGCGGTGAAGATATTTCAGTTGCCCTGCGTTCTCTCAACGATGACTTTACATGTATTATAAATACCTATTTGCCGAGATACAAATCAAGCCCTGGAAAGGTATCTCCTGAAAATAATATAGATTGCCCGTTTGGTGAACTTGGATTTATCGATATTTTGAGCAAAGAAAAGCGCACTTATAAAAAGTCCATCCCGGCGGCAAAGAGTTTTAATCCATGGGTGATCCTCGCTGTAATTGTTGAGCAAGTGGATGGAAGAAAAGAAATTGCTTTAAATGAGCTTCTGACCGCTCCCTGCAATATCGGTCGTATTTTTAACCTCGATGCTATCACAATGCTCGATGTCCTCCATCGAGTAGAAAAGACAGGCGAGCTTAAAATTATTAGAACAGCTGGCTTGGATATTGTCCGACTAAACAACCAACGAACTTTCCAAGAGTGCGTAGACATGTATTACGCAAATATTGAAGAGTAAGATTAGGAGAAATCAGAAATGAGTAACATGATTTCTGTTGCTTCGGGTTTCCAGTATTCTGTAAATATTGGATACGACCTGAACAATGATGATAAGCTCAAAAACTTCATACCAACCCAATCGGCGCTTACTCTTCTCGAGGACATTCTT
>CALWNN010000082.1 GCA_944382845.1 uncultured Clostridia bacterium | reverse complement strand
AGTATAGGATTTTTGCCGTTTGGCATCTATAGAATCTATGCTGAAAAACTTGCCCTGAAAATGCCGAAAAGCCTTGATAAATCAAGGCTTTTCGCTTGGGCATCTTTTTTAGTGCCCTCTTATGGTCGGAGTGACGGGACTTGAACCCACGGCCTCTACCACCCCAAGGTAGCGCGCTACCAATCTGCGCCACACCCCGACTCTTACTGAATGGAATTTTTCAACGTTTCTATTGTATCATATCATAATTGCTTTGTCAAGTATTTTTTCAAGAAAAATGGTTAATTTGTGGGTTTGTCAATGATGCGTTACGAAGGACTTTGGAAATTTCACCGGTAGTTAAGAAAGTCTTAACATAGTAGGTTGTAGAATCCCTATTATGCGGACTTATAGAAAAAATAATGTGATAGAGCGTGTAAGCCTTTCTGTCTTAGCCTTATTCGGAATCCCACTAAGTCCGTGTGTCTGTTTTTTCACATACGCTTGAAGCGGGAAATCAAATCTTCATTTTTTAATGGATATTACGCAATTACTTGATAACGACGGGGTATTTATGTTGCATTATTCATAAGTCTATAAATATATAGGTTGATAACCTTAAAAAAATGTGGTATCATATCTTTAATGGAAATTAAAAGGGAGGCTTATTATGAAAACTGCAATTGTAACAGGAGCAAGTTCGGGAATAGGCAGAGAATTTGCTATTGCCCTTTCAAAAAAAGGATTTCACATTATTGCAGTCGCAAGACGTAAAGACAGGCTTGTTGAACTTTCTCAAAACCTTGAAAGCTGTGAGATTTTTCCCTGTGATCTGACAAAGAGGGAAGAGTGCTTTAGACTATATCATGAAGTCAGAAGTAAAAATGTCTCTATAGTGATAAACTGCGCAGGCTTCGGTGTTTTCGGAAAATTTGAAACAACGGATCTTGACCGTGAGCTGGATCTAATAAATTTAAACATTACGGCAGTCCACATTTTGACAAAACTTTTTTTGAAGGATTTCAGAGCGAAAAACAAGGGTTATATCTTAAATGTTTCGTCTTCGGCGGGACTTATGCCATCAGGTCCTTATATGTCAGCATACTATGCTTCAAAAGCCTATGTAACAAGTCTTACAACTGCCATAGCAACGGAGCTTTCTGAAGAAAACAGCAATGTATACGCAGGCGTTCTTTGCCCCGGACCTGTTGACACGGAATTTAACGATGTTGCGGGAGTTAAATTCGGGGTGAAAAGCATTTCGGCAAGAGAGTGCGTTGATTATGCCCTTAAAAAAATGGCAGAGAGAAAAACAGTCATTGTTCCCACTTTTACAATGAAAGCTGCCATCATAGGTCAGCGTTTCATTCCGAGAAAAGCGACGTCAATAATAGCAGGGGAGATACAAAAGAAAAAAACTCTGATTTAATTTCATATTATTATATAAATCCAATCCATCATTGTTTAATTTCATCGTATTACCACAAAAACAATAATATTTATATCAAAACATAAATTTTTTGTTATCGTTTTTGTACAAAATGCATAAGAAAACGTATACAATTTTGTTCAAACGGTGAATTGAAAATAAAGTGGATATGAGATAAAATTATAATATAATAATTATGAAAGGAAGTTTTAGTTATGAAACTTAAAAAGCTTATTGCAGGATTTGCTGCTGGCGCTGTTGCACTTTCGACTATGGCTGTTTCTGCTTTTGCTGCTGAAGACCCTATTGTTTACTTTGGCGGCGGACTTGATGATTGGGCAGTAACATTTTGGTGGGATTATGCGACTGGTGCTTCCGCTGAAACTAACGCTCCTTCAGGAACAGTAGTTGAGGCTACTCCTATTACCGGTGACGGACAGTACACAACAAAGGTTACTCTTGGCGAAGGAGCTGATCCATTTACATGGACTGTTGCCGGCCTTTACATGGGATGGTCTTCTGAGGATGCGATGGCAGAAGCAGGAGTTGTGGCAGACGCTGAAGATATGTCTACTCAGCCTTACCAGATCAAGATCGATGAGATTAAGTTTGACGGAACTGCAATCGATTATGATTATTCAAAGGCTCTTTACTATGCTCAGGGTCAGGAAATGAAGCTTGAACTTGTAAATATTTACAATACAGAAGCTCCTAATGACCTTGATGATGTTGGAGTATTCCCAACAAGCGAAATAGAAGTAACATTTACTGTTTCAGGATTTGGCGGCGGTTCAACAACTACTGAAGAACCTTCAAAAGAAGAAGCTCCTTCAACCGAAGAACCTTCAACAGAAGCTCCTTCAACAGGTCTTGCCGGAGTTGCTCTCGTAGGACTTGCACTTTCCGGTGCTGCTGCTGTTGCATCTAAGAAAAGAAAGTAATTGATCTGATTACATATTAAAAGAGACTGATTGAATTCAGTCTCTTTTTTATTGCCTTTTAGCCTGTATTTTTATGTGATTTCTCTTGCCGGAATAAAAAAGCACAGACTGTTTTAAGCCTGTGCTTTTTTGTATTTAAGCTTTTAGATTATTCGGTTACGTCGAGTCCCAAATCTCCGTACATAAGTTCACTGTACTCCTCTTCGCTTACTTCTTTATAGTCGCTGGGAATTTCAAAAAGGTCGGTTCTTGGTTTGTCTGAAATTTCGTTAATGGTAAGAAGTGTAGTTTCGTCAGCAAAGTATACAAGCTTTCCATTAGCAACATAAATGCAAACATCGCCTTCCTCTGCTGTGGCTAAATATCTTTCAAACTCAGCCCCGTCAATAGTTACCTTGTTTGCACTTTTGATAGAATCGCTGATGTCGGTAAATGAGCTCATGTCCATTGAATCCAGAATGCCATCTGTTGCACCTTCTTCAATTCCGTCCTCAACGTAGTAAACCTTGTTTGTATCGTCAATGTAATACGTCTTTCCGTCCGTCATAAGTGATACAACATTTATTCCGAGCATATTTACGTTGGTATATGTACTGTTTCCGTCTGTTGAAATTACCATTGGCATTTCCATTGAAATCCCGTCAGCGTTTAAAGAAAGAAAAACATCGAACGTAAATGCTTCTGCGGTATTAAGATTTACAATATCGTCAAATGCGGAAGTATCAACTTCAATTTCATCTCCTACAGTTTCGCCAAGTGGAGTTTCAGCATTTCCGCTGAGAGATACCTCAACATCCGGAGTGGTTGAGTCATCGTCTTTGGAGGAATTGTCTTTTGAAGAATCGTTGTTGGTTGATGAACTGTCAGAAACAGAGCTGTTATTACTGTTTTGGCTTTCAGCGTCCTTTTCGTTGCAGGCTGTCATAACCGAGCATGTCATAACAAGTGCAAGACAAATTGCTAATAACTTTTTCATAATTATTTCCTTTCGTGATAAATTGATCGGAGAGAAAAATGCTATAACCAAGTCGCCGGTGTCCCCCGCCGAGTATGTGACAGGGCTGCCTCCTATAGGCGATGGTTTAAATCCGATAAATATATTTTAACATGATTTACGTTAAATTTCAATAAAATTACCTACAAATTTTAAACTTACGGATTAATATTTTTAGTAGAACAAATACAAAAAAACCGCAGAAATTGAGTTTCAGCGGTTTTAAAAGATATCAGTTTTTAAGGCTGTGAAGAGGAGCGGGTATCTGACCGCCTCTGTTAATGAATTTTGACGGTGATTCCTTTTTGAGAGGCATAACAGGTCCGCAGCCGAAAAGTCCGCCCCAGTCAAGTTCATCACCGACATTCTTGCCGATTGCAGGGATAATTCTTACAGCAGTGGTTTTGGTATTTACCATGCCGATAGCGGCTTCATCAGCGATTATAGCAGAAATCGTATCAGCCTCTGTATCTCCCGGAACAACTATCATATCAAGTCCCACTGAGCAAACAGCAGTCATTGCTTCCAGCTTTTCAATTGTAAGGCAGCCTGATTTAGCGGCGTCTATCATTCCCGAATCCTCCGAAACAGGGATAAACGCTCCGGAAAGTCCGCCTATCCTTGAGCAAGCCATAACGCCGCCTTTTTTAACTGCGTCGTTTAATAGGGCAAGAGCCGCGGTAGTTCCGTGAGTTCCGCATCTTTCAAGTCCGATTTCCTCTAAAATGTGCGCAACCGAATCTCCCACTGCAGGAGTAGGCGCAAGTGAAAGGTCAACTATTCCAAAAGGAACCCCAAGACGTTCTGATGCGGTAACTCCCACAAGCTGACCGATCCTTGTTATCTTGTACGAGGTTTTCTTTATGATATCTGATATTTCGGTAATATTTGCGTCCGGGTATTTTGAGAGAGCCGAACGTACGACTCCCGGTCCGGAAACTCCGACATTTATCATAACATCAGGCTCGCCTACGCCGTGGAAAGCGCCGGCCATGAACGGGTTGTCTTCAACTGCATTGCAGAACACAACAAGCTTTGCCGCACCGAAACAAGCTTTGTCAACAGTAGCTTCCGCACATTCTTTTACAATACGTCCCATCATTTTGCAGGCGTCAAGGTTGATTCCTGTTTTAGTCGAACCGATATTTACAGACGAGCATACTTTGTCAGTGAGTTTAAGCGCTTCCGGAATTGAATTGATAAGTTCTATGTCGCCTGCGGAAAAGCCTTTTGGAACAAGAGCCGAATATCCGCCGATAAGGTCGACTCCTACTGCTTTAGCGGCTTTATCCATTGCAAGGGCAAATTTCACAGGCGAGCATTTGCAGGCGGCAGAAACAATGGCGATAGGCGTTACGGAAATTCTCTTGTTTATAATCGGAATACCGTATTCCTTTGAAATGTCATCTGCGACCCTGACAAGGTCCTTGGCACACCTTGTTATTTTGTTATAAACCTTTTCGCAGGCAACGTCGATATCGCAGTCGATACAGTCAAGAAGGGAAATGCCCATTGTAATAGTTCTTATGTCAAGACATTCGTCCTGTATCATTCTTATAGTTTCAAGTATGTCATAAGCATTAAGCATATTAAGTACGGACGCTCCAAAAATGAAGCGTGTCCTCCTTTCTTCAGGTAAACTTTAAATATGGTGCATACAATTAAAAATATCTTCATGCATGGTATGTATTGAAAGCCCCATGCTCTGACCAAGTTCGGTCATGTTGTCGGAAAGCTCAGCAAAAGGCTTGTTTATTTTTGAAATGTCAACAAGCATTATCATAGCGAACATATCCTGAAGAACCGACTGTGTTACCTCTATAACATTTGCGTTAAATTCAGCGCAGCGATTTGAAACCTTTGCAAGGATACCTACTGCGTCATGTCCGATAACGGTTATAACTGCTCTCATTTTATTTCCTCCAAATCAATTATAAAAATACATGATACAGTATATCACAAATTATTAAAAAAATCAAATATTATATTACAACAATTTTGTTACAAATTTTACTGCGATATATGTTATCCTATAATCAAGTCGCCGATGTCCCCCTGCCGAATATTCGGCAGGTCTGCCTCATATTAGGTGGGTCTGCCTTCTATTGGAGGCAGGGGCCGTTCAGTCTTTCAGTGGGGGTTATAATCCTCCACTGAAAGACTGAGAAGCAAACTGCGAAGAGTTGCACAGGTTGAAGTTTGCTCCGATTTAAATCAAATAGGAAAAGGAGAGATTACATGGACGTTAAAGGACTTATTGACTGCCACACACACACAGGGTTTTCGGTTGATTCGGAAGCTGACATAAACGAAATGATAGAACGAGCGATAGACCTTGGGCTTTCTGCCTATGCCATAACCGACCACTGCGAGTGCAATCGGTGGTACGGACGGGAGCATTACATTAACCCCACAACTTATCTGTATTTTGATTTCGGGCAGGATTATCTGAATTCTGTTGCCGAAATAACAAAGCTTAAGGAAAAGTATTCCGATAAAATAGAGCTTATCTGCGGAGTTGAGCTTGGTCAGGCAAATCAAGAACCTGATCTTGCACAGATAGTTGTTGACGATAGGCGAGTTGATTTTATCATCGGCTCTCTTCATCAGCTTTATGAAACTGAAGATTTTGCTCTTATAGATTACAGTATGTATACACATGATGAAGTTATGGGGCTTCTTGACAGGTATTTTGTTGAGGTGCTGGAACTTGCGAAGTTAGGTAAATTTGATGTTTTAGGGCATCTCACTTATACTCTTCGCTACATTGAAGGAAATGCGGGGATAAAAGTAGACCTAAAAAAATATGATGACATAATAGACGAAATATTTAAAACTGTGATATATAACGGCAAGGGAATTGAAATAAACACATCTGGACTGAGACAGAAATACGGAAAGACTTTTCCTGATGAGCTTTATGTGAAACGCTATCGGGAGCTTGGAGGAGAAATTTTGAGCCTTGGTTCTGACTCCCACTGCGTTCAGGATATTGGAAAGGGAATCGAACAGGGTGCGGAGATTGCTAAAAAATCAGGCTTTAAATACGTCGCATACTTTAAGGAACACAAACCGGTTTTTATAAAACTGTAAGTGATAAATAAAGCCTGTCCTTGGTTATTTCAATAAACTGAGGACAGGCTTTTATTTGCTGAAAAAATCTTTGGAATAGATACCCGTTATCTTAGGCGTTTTAATTCATCTAAGTAAGTCCGATGGAATAGGCTGACGATTCCGATATCTAAAAATTAAATCTATAAAAAACAAGACCATGCCCTGTAAAAAAGGCACAAGACCATGCCCTGTAAAAAAGGCATGGTCTTGTCACTGGCATTTTAGTTTGCAAGTGGGTCTTTGCAATATTGTAAAATGCCGGAAAGAAAATAAGAGGAACTGTGTGATAATAGTGTTTGTAAATTATCACTAATGAAATGATTTGATATAAATGTTTGTGATCAGCAGATCTAAAGACGTTTCGCAATCGAACTAATTAACAGAAAATTAAAGTATCAAACAGCTATTATATTTTTATTATATCAATTTCCACACAACAAATCAATCTATATGTAAGAAATAGCACTCATGTTGTAATAAATAACACGTATTGCATAATTATAGATTTATGTTATAATATTACTGTAAGGGAAAAGCTAATTAAAACGGGGGGATTGAAAAGTTGCTTAAACTTGTAATTTGCGACAAGGACTATAATTCGGCAGAAAATATAAGAAAAATAGCTGTTGAAAGCGGTGTTGAATTTCAGGCGGAGATATTTACTGAGCTGGCTGATATACCGAAGGAGTGTTATGAAAAGGCTGACTGTATTATAGCGGATATCAGTCTGAAAGATGAGAAGAATATTCTTTTTGCAGAGAAGCTTGTATTGGATTATCCGGAGCTTAAAATAATATTCTATACGAATTTTAAGATTAGTCGATCTCAGAGGATACTGTTTGAAAATCTTTATAAGCAAACTTTTTCTATCCTTCAGAAACCGGCAAAATTCGACGAATTAAATAACACATTGAAGAAAATATCTCTCTCAAAAGCAAACGTTGTAAATTCACTCGGATTTGTTGAGTTTATTCAAAACCGCGAGTGCATAAGTATTCCTGTAAACAGCATAGTATACTGCGAACAAGCGCTCAGAAAGGTCAATATTTTTACAGTAGACAACCATTATTATTGTTATGACGCAATTGCAGATTTCTGCTCCGATTATCCTTTTATTATGATCCACAGAAGCTTTGCAGTAAATATAAATCATATCAAGTCGTACACAAGGTCTAAAGTTGTAACCGATACAGGAACTATTCTTCCTATAAGCAGGAATAAAAAAGACTTTTTTTATCAGCAGTTATCGGAATATAAGTCGAGATATAGCCAAGTCACTGATGTCCCCCTGCCGAATATTCGGTAGGTCTGCCTCATATTAGCCGGGTCTGCCTCCTGTGGGATGATACACCTCCTATTGGAGACGGGGTTTCATTCATTTTTTCAGTGAGAGTTATAATTGCTGGTACAAGATTTACGGATAATAATAGATTAAATGTTCACAATTTATATTTATTTTTTAGTATAACAAAAAAGCTCGGCTTTGTATAATAAAAATAAAGAAAATAATTATATAAAGGGAGTGTTTTAATGCGAAAATTTGCAGGCTTTGAAAAAGGAGTAAACTTAGGAGGATGGCTTTCACAGTGTGATTATTCTGATGAAAGACTTGATAATTTTATAACTGAAAATGATTTTAAAACGGTAAAAAGCTGGGGAGTTGACCATGTAAGAATTCCTGTTGACTATAATATTTTTCAGGACGAAAATGGAAAAACTACAGAGAGAGGATTCAGATATCTTGACTGGGCATTTGAATGGGCTGAAAAATGTAAGCTTGGGGTAATTCTGGATCTTCATAAAACCGCAGGATTTTTCTTTGATAAGGCTCAGAAGGAAGCGGGATTTTTTGAAAGCGAAAAGCTTCAGGAAAGATTCTATGACTTGTGGAGAGAGTTTACAGAAAGATACGGAAAAACAGGCGATGACGTTGTATTTGAACTTTTAAACGAGGTCACAGACCCGTCGTATATAGACGCATGGAATGAGATTGCTTCAAAAGCAATTGGAATAATAAGGAGCAAATCAAAGGATAAGCGCATCGTTGTGGGAAGTTACTGGAACAATTCAATTGACGCATTAAAGGATATCGATATACCGATTGACGACGGAATAGTGTATACGTTCCATTGTTATGACCCGCTTCTTTTTACCCATCAGGGAGCATATTGGGTAGATAATATGCCGTCTGATTTCAGGATCGACTATCCGGGAGATTTCAAAGAATACAACAATGCAAAGGATAAATTCCAATTTGATTTTCTGCCATATTACACAGGTGAAAAGGGAAGCTTTTCATCGGAGTTTTTTGAAGGCAGATTTGAAGTTGCGGTAAAAGTTGCAGAAGAGAAAAATGTGCCTCTTTACTGTGGCGAGTACGGAACAATAAAACTTGCTGACAAGACCTCTCTTATCAACTGGTATAAGGACATAAATGCGGCATTCAGAAAAGCAGGTATTGCAAGAGCCGCATGGAGTTATAAGGAAGTTGATTACGGCCTTTGCGATAAGGAACTTGTCGGAGCCATTGATGAAATAATTAAATATCTTTGATTTTTTTAACCACGCAGAATTGTTTTCTGTGTGGTTTTTTGTTGAGTAAATATAGCAAGTAGTCTGCGACTTCGGCGACAACGCCGCCACGGCTATGCTGTGCAGTGCGATAAAATGCACCGTTCCCATCGCATTTTTCTGAAGCTGCCTTCCGCCCTTGCGGACGCCAATGGCTTATATGTGGAAAAGATGAAAAGTCGGTGAAAATGTTGACAGGGGGAAATATATGTGTTACAATTTAGGAAGTTTCAATATTGAACAAATTTAAGGGGAGTGAATAAAATGAACGAGTTTGTTTGTATTGAGATACTTCAAAGTGTAATGGGAATATATCAGGAGCTTTTTCATCCTTTGTGTAAAGAGGCCGGGGTGAGTTATTCTGCACTTGGGATATTGCTGCTTTTGGGGTCCGACCCTGATTGCAAAACTGCAAGGGATATATGCAGCAGCCGTTGTATTAAGCCGAATATCGTTTCTTTTAATGTTGATAAGCTTGTGTCGATGGGATATCTTGAAAGACGTTCTGTGGAAAATGACAGAAGAAAAATAAAACTGGTCCCGACAAAAAAGGCGGAGCCTGTTATAAATAAAGGACTTGAGTTAAAAGAAAAGATACATGACTATCTGCTTAAAGACCTTGGACAGGAAGACAAGAAAAAAATAATGCTGTATCTTGAAACTATAAAAAATAACGTTATTGAACTTAAAAAAACGCAAAACCTGATTTGAAAATAGCATAATAATTTAAACGGAGGTATTTGTTATATGCTTGAGCTTAAAAATGCTGTCAAGGAATATCCGGCGGGAGACGGCAAAATTGTTGCTCTTAAGGGAATAGACCTTCAATTCCGAAAGAGCGAGTTTGTGTCTATATTAGGTCCGTCAGGCTGCGGAAAGACCACAATGCTTAATATCATTGGCGGCCTTGACCAGTATACAAGCGGAGATCTTATTATAAACGGCACTTCTACAAAGGACTTTAAGGACAGGGACTGGGATTCTTACAGAAACCATTCTATAGGATTTGTTTTCCAGAGTTATAACCTTATTCCTCATCAGACTGTGCTGCAGAATGTTGAACTTGCACTGACACTGTCGGGGGTTTCAAAATCAGAAAGACGGCAAAGAGCCAAACAAGCTCTCGAACAGGTGGGGCTTGGAAATCAGATTAACAAAAAGCCTAACCAGATGTCAGGTGGGCAGATGCAGAGAGTTGCAATTGCGAGAGCTCTTGTAAATAACCCGGATATAATTCTTGCCGACGAACCTACCGGTGCGCTTGATACCGAAACAAGCGTTCAGGTTATGGAGATACTGAAGGAAATATCAAAGGACAGACTTATAATTATGGTAACCCATAATCCTGAGCTTGCAAGCCGGTACTCTTCAAGGATTATCAAAATGCTTGACGGAGAAATCATTGACGACTCTATGCCTCTTTCAGACGAGGAGGTTGAAGCTGCAAGGCGGCAGGACGAGGAGGCTAAGAAAAACAGATCCCAAAAGGATAAAAAACCTTCAATGTCCTTTGGAACTTCATTTATGCTCTCCCTTAAAAATCTGTTTACCAAAAAGGGAAGAACACTTCTTACAGCTTTTGCGGGAAGTATCGGAATAATCGGAATCGCTCTTATTCTTTCAATTTCAAACGGAACCACAACTTATATTGACGAGGTACAGGAAAACGCTCTTGCATCATACCCGATCACTATTGAATCAAGCTCCGTTGATCTTTCAAGCCTTATGATGACTTTCATGAATGTAAATAACTCAGAGCGAAATCATGATCTTGACGGTGTTTATAAAAAGAGCGCTGTTTTCGATATTGTTGACGCAATGAACAACCTTGAAACAACGGAAAACGACCTGAAATCTTTTAAAGAATTTCTTGAAAGCGAACTTGATAAATCAGATTCAACCTTTAACGACGCTGTAAACGGACTTCAGTACAGTTATGATCTGAATATGGAGGTCTACACCAAAAATTCCGATGGTGAAATCATTAAATCCGACACCCAGCAGCTTATGCAGGGATTCCTTGCGGAATATATGAACATTGACGCAAGCACTGTGGGTATGAATCCTTTTGCAAACTCATCCTCTGCGCTTTCATCAATTGATTCTATGTCAATGGTGCCAAGCCTCTGGCAGGAAATGCTTCCGGGTAAAAACGGCGAAATTATAAACGACCTTATCTACAGTCAGTACGACCTTATTTATGGAGCATGGCCCAATGAGTATAATGAAATTGTCCTTGTTGTTGATAAGAATAACGAGCTTGACGATCTTACGCTTTACGCTCTGGGACTTCTTCCGAAAGAGGAGATCGACAAGGTGATGGAGGCTGCATTTAACGGCGAGGAACTTGAATTTGAAAGCAAAAAATGGACTTTTGAAGAGGTTTGCGGAACAACCTACAGAACTATTCTAAATTCATCCTGCTATAACTACGATGAAAAAACAGGAACTTATACAGATCTGAGAGAAACAGAAGCGGGACTTCGTTATCTTTATGATAACGGAATCGATCTGAAGGTAACGGGAATTATCAGACCGGATGAAGAATCAGGCTCTCATATGCTTACGGGAACTATCGGATACACTTCCAAGCTTACAGAATACCTTATTGACAGCGCTGAAGGAGCTGATGTCATCGAAGCTCAGCTTGCTTCTCCGGACAAGGACGTTCTGAGTGGACTTCCTTTTGAAAATTCAACAGGAACTCTTGATGACGTGCAAAAGGCGGAGGAATTTAAGAACTATGTTTCAGCTATGACTACAGCTCAAAAGGCCGAGGCGTATGTTAAAATAAAGAGTATCCCAGACGACAAATTTATTTCCGATCAAGTATCTCAGGTCATGGCTGAAGTTACAAGAGAACAAATGGAGCAGAATATTTCCGGTGCTATTTCTCAGGAAATGAGTCTTAGCGAAGAAGAACTTGCAAACTATCTTTCTTCAATGAGCGACGAGGATCTTACGGAGCTTTATTCTGCAATGGTTGCGGAACAGGTAAAAACGCAGTATGCTCAGGAGGTTGAAGCGCAAATGTCATCTATGAGTGATGAACAGCTTGCCGCAGCTCTTGATGGAGAAATCCAGGGATTTACTGACCGGCAGTGCGCAACGTATTATGATGATGTCCTTGAGTTTTCAGAATCCACCTACGAGCAGAATCTTATAGATATGGGATATATCGATCTTGAATCACCTGCAACAATCAATATCTATGCCTCAAGCTTTGAGAACAAGGACGTTATAAAAGAAGAAATAGACAAGTATAATGCGGGTGTTGACGATGAAACAAAGGAGATCAAGTACACAGACTATATCGGACTTATGCTTTCATCGGTTACGACAATAATTAATGCAATAACCTATGTCCTTATTGCCTTTGTTGCAATTTCGCTTATTGTTTCTTCAATAATGATTGGAGTTATTACGCTGATTTCAGTTCAGGAAAGAACAAAGGAGATAGGAATACTCCGTGCGATTGGAGCGTCAAAAAAGGATGTATCGAGTATGTTTAATGCGGAAACCATGATAATCGGATTTGCGGCAGGCTTTATCGGCGTTATGGTAACGGTTCTCCTGTGTATACCAATAAATATTATTATACATGCCGTTACGGACATTAACACACTTAATGCAAGGCTCCCGTTTGCGGCAGGAATTATTCTTATTCTTATAAGTGTCGGACTTACGCTTATTTCCGGACTTATCCCGTCAAGAAGTGCGGCAAAGAAAGACCCTGTTGTGGCATTGCGAACAGAATAAGCAAAATTTTAAACTGCACGGTTTATGCTGTGCAGTTTTTTATTGTAGCTTTAGCGAAAATAAACCCCCGGTTGTACCGGGGGAATAAAAAAGCTTAAGCAAGCGATTGAAATAAATAACCTCCGTATGATAAAATAGTAAAGGTTTGGCGACCGCATTACTATCGAAAACATAAGGAGGTTATTTTTGATGAAAAATGATATAACCGCATCGCCGATGTCCCCCTGCCTAAACGGAAGGGTTCCATTCAGTTTGCTACAGTCAGCGACAGGTTGCTTTTCGTCGCAACGTGATTAAGCACAGCTCTGAAAGAGATGTTAGCTCCGAATGAGATGTATAGCTCTGAGTGAGATGTAGTTATCAACACTTTGCTCCGATTTAAACAGATTTTCTGTAACCTATGCACAATAAAAGCATATATAATATGGTAAAACTGCACAAAAACTAAATTTTAAATTTTCTCACTTTAATGATTATACTATATTTTATTTTTTTTTTCAATTAGTAGTTGACAATTGGGAAAAATCTTGATATATTGTAATTAAGATAAGATAATAAAATAAAGTATCTTGTCAGACAATCAGGCGCATATGCCTGTCCTTTAATGTAGTGAGAAGGAGGATATTCAAATGAAAACAGCTTATATCAAAATTGATTCAATTGCAGACGTAAAGGATTTTGTAACTATCGTTTCAAAGTATGACTTTGACGTAGACCTTGAGTCGGGAAGATACGCAGTAGACGCAAAGTCCATCATGGGTATTTTCAGCCTCGATCTTTCAAAGAAGATCAAAATGGTAGTTCGCAGCGAAGATTGCGAAGACTTTATGAAAGAGGTTTCAAGGTTTATAGTTGAAGAATAATCAGAAATACTTTGCTTCAGAGAAAAATAAGGGATGGGTCTGTTCCGTTAGACGGTGCGGGCCTTTTTCTTTTTCTTGCCTTTTTAAGAATCCGGACCGAATAAACAGCGAATTTTAAAAATACAATGTACAAAGTACAAATTGATTATTCAGGGAGGATTTTTATGTTGTTTTCAAAAAAACTACTCAGCAAAGCCGCGATCCTGCTTGCAGCAGGAATTTTATCTTTAAATTACTCTTCCGCAGCTTGTGCCGATGGAGGAGTTTTAACAGAGAGGCAAGCAGTAACGGCAGACGCCCTTGCGTCCCGGTGCTCGGCTGAGGCGGCAGTATTATACGAGGCAAATACTGAAAGCTTCATACTGGAGTGCGAAAGTGAAAAGAGCGTTTCCATGGGACATTTTGCAAAGCTGATGACTGTTTATCTGACTGCGGAAAAAATCAATTCGGGAGAACTTACACTTGAAGATACGATTAAAGCTTCCCAAAAGGCAAACTCGCAGACGGGAACGGTTATATGGCTTGACGCAGGAGAGGAGATTCCTGTTTCGGAACTTTTGAAATCTGTCATAATAGGCAACGCAAATGATGGCTGTGTTGCTCTTGCAGAGGGAATATGCGGAGATGAGAAATCTTATGTGGAAGCCGCAAATAGTGCAGCGGTCAGCCTTGATCTTAAAGCCACTCATTTTGAGGATATTACAGGAATGAACAAAAACTCCGTTACCTGCGCAAAAGATATCGCAAAGCTTTGCGGAAAGCTTTTGGAATATGATTTTCTTCAGGAATACTTTGTGACATGGATAGACGAAGTAAGAGGCGGCAAAACTCAGCTTGTTAATACAAACCGCCTTATTAAAAGCTATAACGGCATCAGAGGAATGAAAGCCTGCGCTTCTGATGTAAACGGAAACTGCCTGGCGGCTGCTGCAAACAGAAACGGAATGGATATGATAGCCGTAATTATTCAAAGCGAAACCATGGACACAAGATTTTCCGAAGGAAGAGACTTTTTAGACTACGGATTCAATTCGTTTGAGCTTTATAAGCCTGAAATATCAAAAGAGATCACGAAAAGTGTTCAAGTGAAAAACGGCGAATATTCGGATGTCGGAGTCGCAGCGGGAAAGATTCCTCTCATGCTTATACCAAAAGGCTCTTCCTCAAACGTTTCACAATCATTTGAAAGAAAAGAATACCTTACCGCACCTGTTAAAAAGGGAGAAAAAGTCGGTTTGGTCAGATATGTAAACGCCGACGGAGTTCTTTTTGAAACAGATCTTTATGCAAAAAACGATGTAGATAAAATGTCGTGGGGTATTGCCCTAAAAAGATTGTTGTTAAATTTACTGAAATTAGGGTGACGAAATTGTATAAAATAAACAAAAGTTATCAAGTCATATAAAACGACTTGAAAAAAATCGGGGAATATAGTAAAATGAATTAAGATAGACCGGCGGGATTCAGCCGATTGGAAAGGAAATGAATTGCATTGTCACTTAAACTTAACACTAACTATCTTGAAAATTTTGTTGCACCTCATGAGCTTGAGGGAACTAAAGCCCAGATCACTGCCGCTCATAATGAGCTTATGTCCGGAACGGGTCTCGGAAACGACTTTTTAGGCTGGGTAGATCTTCTTGTAAATTACGACAAGGAAGAATTTGAAAGAATCAAGACTGCTGCCGAGAAAATCAAAAAGACCTGCGATATTCTTGTTGTTATCGGAATAGGAGGATCTTATCTTGGTGCAAGGGCTGCTATCGAGCTTTTAAGATCTCCGTTTTACAACAACCTTAAAAAGGATACTCCCGACATTTATTTTGCGGGAAACAATATCAGCCCCACATATTTAAATGAGATACTTTCCATATGCGAGGGAAAGGATGTTTGCGTAAATGTTATTTCTAAATCGGGAACAACTACAGAGCCTGCCCTTGCTTTCAGAATTTTCAAGAAGCTTCTTGAAGACAAGTACGGCAAAGACGGCGCAAAGGACAGAATTTTTGCCACGACAGACAAGGCTAAGGGAACTCTTAAAGAGCTTTCAGACGCAGAGGGCTATGAAACATTTGTTATTCCCGATGATGTAGGCGGAAGATTTTCCGTTCTTACTGCGGTAGGACTTCTTCCTATTGCTGTTGCGGGATGCGATATCGACAAGCTCATGGCCGGCGCCGCAAAGGCAAGAGAAAATTATATGAATGACGACGGTAACGACTGCTATACATACGCAGCGTTAAGAAATATCCTTTACAGAAAGGGTAAGTCTGTTGAAATGCTAATAAGCTATGATCCGAGCTTTACGATGATGGCTGAGTGGTGGAAGCAGCTTTACGGTGAAAGCGAAGGCAAGGACAATAAGGGTATTTTCCCGGCATCTGCAACCTTCTCTACCGACCTTCATTCACTTGGTCAGTTTATTCAGGACGGTTCAAGAGTAATGTTTGAAACTGTTGTTGATATTAAAAATCCAAAGCAGGATCTTTTCCTTGAAAACGATGCTGAAAATCTTGACGGACTCAACTTCCTTACAAATCAGAATATGTCAGTTGTAAACCGAAAGGCTTTTGAGGGAACTGTCCTTGCTCATACAGAGGGCGGCGTTCCTAATATCGTTCTTGAAATGGATACTCCTGATGAAGAAAATCTTGGAGAACTTATTTATTTCTTTGAAAAGGCTTGCGCTATCTCAGGCTATATGCTTGGAGTAAATCCGTTTAACCAGCCCGGAGTTGAAAGCTATAAGAAGAATATGTTTGCTCTTCTTGGCAAACCGGGATATGAGAACAGAAAGGCTGAACTTGAAGCAAAGCTTCACTGATATCCTTTGATAAAACAAAAGACCCCAAAGCGTAGATACGCTAAAAATAGAATGGAGTGTTAAATTTATGATCAATCTTATTACAGGAAAAAGAGGAACAGGAAAAACCAAGGTCCTTGTTGATATGATCAAGGAGTCTGCTGAAAAGGCAACAGGAAACGTTGTGTGCATTGAAAGAGGAATGAAGCTCACATACGACATTCCCCACAAGGTAAGACTTGTTGACGCAGAAGAATACGGAATCACAAGCTTTGATTCATTCTACGGCTTTGTTGCTGGAATGCTCGCAGGAAACTACGACATCCAGGAGGTTTTTGTAGACGGTATCTTAAAGATCGGCGGAAGAGATTACAATGCTCTCGGCGCAATGCTTGAAAAGCTTGCAATGATCGCTAAGGACGTTAAGATCACATTTACCGTATCTGCTGACGACGAGGTTCTTCCTCAGACAGTAAAGGCATTCATGTAAAAAACTACACTCATAAAAAAATCCGCAAAAACTACTTGACAATCTTTTTAAAAACAGGTATAATGAAATTTGTGATGTCAACAGGGTGCGGAATGTTGTGGGGCGGCTTATAAGCGCTGACTGCCTCATGTAATATAATATCCGATGTGGCGGATGATGTCTGTTTTTCTGCAATATGTAAGGAGAAGCTGCGGATATCCGGGATATTTTAAAATGCAAAAAGTCCGGAGGTGCGAAAATGATATTGCAATTAAAGGAGCTTTTTGAGATTGACGGCGAGAGCAGGGATATTTCCTGTGAGATACCATTGAGCTATCTTGCAGAAGTAAATTCCTACGATTTTTCTGAACCTGTAAAGGTAAGGGGCAGGGTATTTAACCGTGCAGGGGTAGTGACTCTTGAATATGACTGCGAATTTACTCTTGACCAGACCTGCGACAGATGTTTGAAAGAATTTAAGAGGGAGTATGGTTACAGCTTTGAGCATATTCTTGTAAGAAGACTGAATAACGACAACGACGAGTATGTTGTCTGCCTGAACAATACTCTTGACTTAAATGAACTTGCTGTTTCTGATATACTTCTGAATCTGCCTACAAAAACTCTTTGCAGACAGGATTGCAGAGGATTGTGCTGTGTATGCGGCGCCGACCTTAACGAAGGGGATTGTGAGCATACAAGATCTGACAGCAGCATCATATCATAAAGAAGTTATTACTGCGAGGAGGTGCCAAGAATGGCTGTACCAAAGAGAAAGGTATCAAAAGCAAGACGTGATAAAAGACGTTCGGCTGTATGGAAGTTAGATGCGCCGGCACTTAGCAAGTGCTCAAACTGCGGTGAGCTTACTTCTCCGCATAGAGTATGCAAGAATTGCGGATACTATAAGGGTGTTGAAGTTATCAGCAAGGGTGAATAATGGCTTGCTGACGACGTTTCCTGAAACGCAAGAAGCGGAGGAGCATTATACTCCTTCGCTTTTTTTCTTGGAATTAAATTAATGGAGAAATTATGCCAGTTGAAATAACAAATGTATTAAAACATTCACCTGCTCATAGGGCAAGGATAAAAAGCGGAGATACTCTTATTTCTATAAATGGAAATAAAATTAACGACGTGCTTGATTATATGTATTACTCAGCTTATGATAAGCTTGAAGTTGAGCATGAACATAAGGGAAAAATCCATAAAAAAATAATTGTAAAATCTGATTATGACGATCTGGGGCTTGAATTTAAAAGCTTTCTTATGGATGACAAAATGTCCTGCCATAATAAGTGCGTGTTTTGCTTTATCGACCAGATGCCTCCGGGTATGCGTGAAACTCTTTATTTTAAGGACGATGACGCAAGACTTTCATTTTTGCAGGGTAATTACGTCACTCTGACCAATATGTCTGATAAGGATATTGACAGAATAATTAAAATGCGTCTGAATATAAACGTTTCAGTTCATACGACTAATCCTGAGCTTCGCTGTAAAATGATGAACAACCGTTTTGCAGGCGAAAAGCTTAATTATCTAAAAATAATGGCGGAAAACGGACTATCAATGAACTGTCAGATAGTTCTGTGCCCGGGACTTAACGATGGGGAAGAGCTTGACAGGACACTTAACGACCTTGAAAGCCTTATGCCTAATATCCAGTCGGTAGCTGTTGTTCCTGTTGGACTTACAAAATTCAGAGAGGGCCTTTTTCCTCTCAGGACGTTTACTCCCGAAGAATCTGCAAAAACAATCGACCGGATAGAAAGAGTTCAGAAACGCTGCCTTGAAAAGTACGGAACAAGAATGGTCTTTGCTTCCGATGAATTTTATATCAATGCAAAAAGGGAGCTTCCCGAAGCTGAAAGCTATGAGGATTATCCTCAGTACGAAAACGGAGTAGGACTTGTGAGATATCTTCACGACGGCTTTTTAAAGGCTCTTGAGGAATGTGATGTTGAAGTCAGACCAAAGGAAATTTCCATGGCGACAGGAAGGCTTGCATACCCTCTTATGAAAACCCTTGCCGGAAAAGCTATGGAAAAATTTCCACAGGTGAAGATAAATGTTTATGAAATAATAAATTATTATTTTGGTGAAACTATTACCGTCGCTGGACTTGTCACCGCAGGAGATATGATGAGCCAGCTTAAAGGAAAGACTTTGGGCGAGAGACTTTTAATCCCTAAAGTAATGCTTAAAGCGGATGAGCCTGTTTTTCTTGACGACTACACTGTCGATGATGTTGAAAAAGCTCTTGATGTAAGGCTTATTTCAACTGAAAACGAAGGACAGAACCTGCTTATGGCGATGATAAGCGACTAAGATTTTCAAATCGGAGCAAAGCGTGATAATGAAGTCTGATTGTCGGCAGACCTGCCGATTATTTGGCATGGGAACATCGACGACTTGGCTATAAAGGAAAGGAGAATTTGTATGGCGTTGCCTCTTGTTGCAGTTGTGGGCAGACCTAATGTTGGAAAATCCACACTGTTTAATAAGCTTGTGGGACAGAAATTTTCAATTGTTGAAGATACTCCGGGAGTTACAAGAGATAGGATATATGCAAAATGTGAGTGGCTTGGACGAGAATTCATGCTTGTGGATACGGGAGGTATCGAACCTGACAGCGACGATGTCATACTTTCTCAGATGAGAAGGCAGGCTGAGCTTGCCATTGAAAAGGCTGACGTTATCATACTCGTTACCGACCTGAGGTGCGGAGTTACCGCAAATGACTATGAAGTAGCTTCAATGCTTCAGAAGTCCGGAAAACCTGTTATTCTATGCGTAAATAAGTGCGATAGTCTGGGCGAACCCCCTCTTGAATTTTACGAATTTTATAACCTGGGACTGGGCGAGCCTATTGCAGTTTCCTCCGTTCATGGTCACGGAACAGGAGATCTTCTTGACGAGGTGTTAAAACACCTTCCCGAAAATGCAGAAGATGACTATGACGACGATTATATAAAGGTAGCTCTTATCGGAAAGCCTAACGTTGGAAAATCTTCAATTATAAATAAGATCTGCGGCGAGGAGAGAGTTATCGTTTCAGATATTGCAGGAACTACCCGTGACGCTACCGATACTGTTTTTGAAAACGAAACGGGGAAATTCGTTCTTATCGATACGGCGGGAATAAGAAAAAAATCAAAGGTTTTTGAAAATATTGAAAGATATAGCGTTATGCGAAGCTATATGGCTGTTGACAGAGCAGACGTTGCAGTTATCGTAATCGACGCAACAGTAGGCTTTACAGAACAGGACAGCAAGGTGGCGGGATATGCTAATGAAAAGGGAAAAGGCTGCGTTATTGCTGTAAACAAGTGGGACGCTGTTGAAAAGGATACAAACACAATGAATGAGTTTACCGAAAAGCTCAGAAAGGATTTTTCGTTTATGTCGTACGCTCCCTTTGTGTTTATTTCAGCGGTCACAGGACAGCGTATAAACAAACTATTTGAGCTTATCAAATTTGCTGCCGAGCAAAACGCTATTCGTATTCCTACCGGACGTCTCAACGATGTGCTTTCTTATGCAACCTCCAGGGTGCAGCCTCCTTCTGATAAGGGCAGACGGCTTAAAATTTACTACATGACTCAGGCTTCAACAAAGCCGCCTACATTTGTTCTGTTCGTAAACAGGGCCGACCTTTTTCATTTTTCTTATCAGCGTTATATTGAAAATCAGATCCGTGAGACATTCGGACTTGACGGAACTCCGGTTAAATTTGTTATAAGAGAAAGGGATACCGAAGATACAAAGTAAAGGGTGATTGTTATGGAAATAGTTAAAATTGTTCTGGGTCTTTTAATGTCTGCGGCATTCGGATATTTTCTCGGAAGCCTTAACTCGGCCATCTTGGTTTGCAGACTATCAAAAGGAGAGGATATAAGAGAGTTCGGAAGCAAAAATGCCGGACTTACAAATGTTCTTCGTGTTTACGGAAAAAAACTTGCGCTTGTAACCCTAATATGCGATCTTGCCAAGGGCATAGTAGCAGTTTTGTTTGCAAGGCTTGTGGTGGGCGCTCTTATGGGAGTAACTGTATTAGGCGATGAACTTTTTGTTTGCTATGTTGCTGCCTTTTTTACAATGCTCGGACATATTTATCCTATATATTATGGATTCAAAGGCGGAAAAGGCGTTCTGGTAGCGGCTACCACCCTTCTTGCACTTGATCCTTTAAGCTGTGTATTTGCTCTTATAGTTTTTGCTGTGATTTTGTACTTTACAAAATATGTTTCTCTTGCTTCGATGTTCAGCTGCCTTTCAGCTCCTGTTTTTACCATTATAACTCAGGCTGCAAGGGGGATAGACAGCTACGCTGTAAATGCGCTGATGCTTTACTGCCTTGCGCTGCTTATTGTTTATAAACATAAGCCTAACATTGAAAGGCTCAATAACGGAGTTGAAAACAAATTTAGTTTCGGCTCGCATAAGGGAAAAAAGGAGTGATGATATGTCGAAAATAACTATTCTTGGTTCCGGCGGATTCGGGCTTGCTCTTGCCGTGCTTTGCAATTCAAACGGTCACGAGGTAACCGTATGGTCTGCGTTTAACGATGAGCTTGAAGCCATAAAGCGAACAGGTGAGCTTAAAGCAAAGCTTCCGGGAGTTTTCATTCCTGAAAGCGTTAGACTCACAGGAGAAATCTCGGCAGTAACCGGAGCTGATATTGTAATTATCGGAATACCGTCAAAATTTGTCCGCGAGGTTTGTCTTAAAGCAAAACCCTTTATGACAAAGAATACTACGATTGTAAACACTTCGAAAGGACTCGAAGAGGGAACTCTTAAGAGAATGAGTCAGGTTGTTACTGAAGTATTTCCGGATAATGAGGTAGTGGTCCTTACCGGACCGTCCCATGCCGAAGAAGTCGGAAGAGGAATACCAACGACAGTAGTAGTTTCGGGATATTCTCACGAAAGCGCAGTTTATGTTCAGAAGGTTATATCAGGAAGCAATTTCAGGATATATGTAAACGACGATGTGATCGGCTGTGAAATAGGCGGGTCATTCAAAAATATTATTGCGCTGGCTTGCGGAATAATTGACGGAATGGGCTGCGGCGATAACACAAAGGCGGCTCTTATGACAAGAGGAATGCACGAGATAGCAAATCTTGGGGCGGCTCTCGGAGGAAAACGCGAAACATTCGGAGGACTTACCGGAGTCGGAGATCTTATAGTTACCTGTACAAGTATGCATTCAAGAAACAGACGGGCGGGCATCCTTATCGGTCAGGGAGAAACTCCTGAAAATGCAGTCCGCAAGGTAGGAACTGTCGAGGGATATTTCTGCACTAAGACCGCTTGTGAGCTTTGTAAAAAAACAGGGATAGAAATGCCTATAACTCAGGCTCTGGGACAGGTGCTGTTTAACGGAAAAGACCCGAAAGAGGCTCTTTTTGAGCTTATGAACAGACCGAGCAAAAACGAAAACGAGGATTCATTTCTGTCTGGAAATTAATAAATATTATTGCTCTTCTTTACGGAGTGCAGACATACCGCAGTGAGGTGCATTTTCGCCTCGCTGCTTTTTTGTGCATCTGCGCAGCGCAAGCCACCGCTCACCCACCCTTTTGCTTGCGGCAATTGTGTTTTTTTGTGATAAAAAATTTAAAAATAGAAAAAACCGCTTTACAAAAGTAATAAATTATAGTAAAATATAAGGGTAAGTATTAAAAAAATTCAGATTGTGAGGATTATTTATGGAACCTAAATACAAAAGGATTTTGCTTAAACTCAGCGGTGAGGCTCTTGCAGGAGAAAATAAGATCGGACTTGATTTTCCTACAATGAAAGGTTACGGCGAGGCTGTGAAAAAATGCGTTGATGCAGGAGTACAGGTAGGAATTGTGGTCGGAGGCGGAAACTTCTGGAGAGGAAGATCAAGCGGCGCAATGGACAGAACAAGAGCCGATCATATCGGTATGCTTGCAACTGCCATGAACGCCCTTGCTGTTGCCGATGTCCTTGAGGACTGCGGCTGCGAGGTAAGAGTACAGACTGCTATCTCGATGAGAGAAGTGGCTGAACCGTATATCAGAAACAGAGCTATAAGACACCTTGAAAAGGGACGAGTAGTTATTTTCGGATGCGGAACAGGAAATCCATTTTTCTCAACTGATACTGCGGCTGCTTTGAGAGCTGCTGAAATCGAAGCTGACGTAATGCTTAAAGCTACCATGGTAGATGGCGTTTACGATAAAGATCCTCATAAATATTCCGACGCTGTTAAATATGATAAGCTTACTTATGGCGAGATCCTTTCAAAAGGACTTGCTGTTATGGACGCTTCTGCCGCTTCTCTTTGCGGCGATAATAATATTCCGATCCTTGTTTTCGACCTTGCTCAGCCGGATAACATCTATAAGGCTTGTATGGGAGAAAATATAGGAACGATTGTTGTCAATGACTAATTTATATATGGATAAGGGGTTATTATTATGAAAGAACTTATGGAAACTTTAAAGAAAAAAATGGAGAAAACTATACATGTTCTTGAGTCTGATCTTGCCACTGTAAGGGCAGGAAGAGCCAATCCGGCTGTTCTTGACAGAGTTACTGTTGATTATTACGGCGTTCCTACGCCTGTAAATCAGATGGCTTCGGTATCTGTTTCAGACGCAAGAATCCTTGTTATCGCTCCTTGGGATAAGTCAACTCTTAAACCGATCGAAAAAGCTATTCAGGCTTCTGATATCGGTATAAATCCTATAAACGACGGAAATGTTTTAAGACTTGCCTTCCCTCAGCTTACAGAAGAAAGACGTAAGGAGCTTGTCAAAGAAATAAAGAAAATGGGGGAGGAATCAAAGGTAGCCCTTCGCTCAATAAGAAGAGATATAATGGATAAGTATAAGGCCATGAAGAAAAATAATGAAATAACAGAGGACGACCTTAAAGACTGTGAAAAGGACGTTCAGAACATTACCGACAAGTATGTCAGGAGCGTTGACGAACTCGTTTCCGCTAAGGAAACCGAGGTTATGTCTATCTGATAAACTTAAAGTAAGGAGCATCTGATTTGGCTGATAAAAACAATGAGCTTTCTGTTCCATGCCATGTGGGAATAATTATGGACGGAAACGGAAGATGGGCAAAAAAACGTGGACTTCCAAGAAAACTTGGTCACAGGGAGGGAGCAAAGACCTTTCGTACAATAACAAGGGAATGTAAAAAGATAGGCGTTAAATATGTTACCTATTACGCATTTTCAACTGAAAACTGGTCGAGGCCTAAGGACGAAGTAGACGCTATCATGGATCTTTTTGAAAAGTACCTTGATGAAGTAAAGGATTTTGCAGATGAAAATATAAGGCTGCGATTTATCGGCGATAGATCAAGACTTAATGAAAGTCTTGTGAAAAAAATGGACGAGGTGGAAAAAGAGTCTGCCGGTTTTGATGGGATGGACTGCTTTCTTGCAATAAATTACGGCGGAAGAGATGAGATATGCCATGCTGTAAAAAGTATTGCGGAGATGGTGAAAAACGGAGAAATCGATTCGGAGCAAATCGATGAAAAGCTCATTGAAAAAAACCTGTACACCGCCGAAGCTCCGCCTGTTGATCTTATTATCAGACCCAGCGGGGAACAGAGACTTTCAAACTTCCTCATATGGCAGTCGGCTTATGCTGAATATTATTTTACAGATATTTTATGGCCTGATTTCAAGCCGAAAGACCTTCGTGAGGCTGTAAAGGCTTATGGTGAGAGAAACCGCCGGTTTGGCGGAGTTTAAAATTTCCGGATTGGAGTTTTTTATGAAAATCAGAATTATTTCAGCTTCAGTAGCTATTGTTATTGCCTTGATAGTGCTTTTCCTGCACAAGACTATCGTCCTTGAGATTGCAATTGCACTTCTTATTGTGAGTATGCTTTTTGAACTGTTCAGAGCAACAAAATGCCTTAGGTACCTTCCCACAACAATTATTTGTTATGCATACGGGTTTACGGTTCCGTTCTTTCAGTTTATGGGAAAATGGTCCGGACTTGTTACACTCTGCTGGGCAATGTTGTGCTTTGCAACTCTGCTTTATCAGTTCAAGACCATAAAGTTTGATAAGTTTGCGGTAATAATGTTTTTTACCGTTTTTATAACCGCTTCTATGAACAGTCTTATTTCTATCCATAACCTTACGGAGGATCATGGGCTTTTCCTTATAGTTCTGACTCTCTGCGGTGCATGGCTTGCAGATTCGGGAGCTTATTTTGCCGGAACATTCTTTGGCAAACATAAGCTATGTCCAAATATCAGTCCTAAAAAGACCGTTGAAGGGTTTATCGGCGGAACTATTACAAATGGACTTATCTTTTTGATTATTGCAGTTGTATATTCAAAACTTATTGTAACAGATGTTACACTTGATTACTTTCTTTTGTTTATTTACGGAATGGCTTGCTCGGTAATAGGACTCTTAGGCGACCTTTCAGCTTCTCTTGTGAAAAGACAATACGAAATTAAGGACTATGGAAATATAATGCCCGGACATGGAGGAATTATGGACAGGTTTGACAGCGTCCTTTTTGTGGCTCCTTTTATGTATGCAGTCCTTTCATATTTCCCCATATTCGGATAGAATACAAAAATGGGCGGATCTTCTGCAATAAGGAGAAGTTCGCCCTTTTTAAACCTTTAAAAAACCACCGAAAGGGTAAATTATTATGAAAACAATGACAATTATCGGCTCTACCGGGTCAATAGGCACGCAGGCATTAGAGGTTGCAAAAAAGCATAATATTAGTATAACGGGGCTTGCGGCAAATTCAAATGCTAAGGTCTTGGCAGAACAAGCTGTAAAGTTCGGGGTAAAAAAAGTCTGCATTTTTAACGAAGCAAAAATCAGGGAGCTTGAAAGGCTTCTTGAAAATACAAATATAGAAATTCTCACCGGAATGGACGGACTTTGTGAGATTGCTTCAATGGACGTGAATATATTTTTGAATTCAGTTGTGGGAATGGTTGGACTCAAGCCTACAGTCGCCGCCCTTGAGGCTGAGCATACAATGGATTTCAGGATTGCTCTTGCCAACAAAGAGACCCTTGTTGCAGGCGGGGAAATAGTTATGGCTCTTTCCAAGGGAAAAAATATTCCCATATATCCTGTTGACAGCGAACATTCCGCTGTTTTTCAATGCTTGCAGGGAAATAAAAGAGAGCAGCTAAAAAAAATAATTCTTACTGCATCAGGCGGACCTTTTTTCGGCAAAACTAAAGCAGAGCTTGAAAACGTCACAATTGAACAGGCACTTAACCACCCTAACTGGTCAATGGGCCAAAAAATCACCGTTGACTCTGCAACGCTTATGAACAAGGGACTTGAATTTATTGAAGCCATAAGACTTTTTGATCTTGAGCCGGAACAGATAGAAATAGTTGTTCACAGAGAGAGCGTCGTTCATTCCGCAGTGGAATATAATGACTGTTCGGTAATTGCCCAGATGGGTGTGCCTGATATGAAAATTCCTATCCAGTACGCTGTGCTTTATCCTGACAGAGTTGACTGCCCAACAAAGCCTTTGAGTTTAACAGATATCGGAACTCTCAGCTTTGCAAGACCGGACCTTGAAACATTTGACTGCCTAAGGGCTTGTATTGAAGCGGTAAAAATGGGCGGAACGATGCCGGCTATGGTAAATGGCGCAAACGAAGTTGCTGTCAGCGCTTTTTTAGCGGGGAAAATAGGATTTTCTCAAATAGGAAGGATTGCTCTGAGCGTTCTCGAGGAATTGAAAAATAAAGAAATTACCTGCCTTATGGACGTTTTTGAAGCTGACAATGTGGCAAGAGAGTTTGCAAAGACCAAAATAAATTAAAGAGCAAAGGAAAGAGTTTATGAGCATAGTTATTGCAATACTGATCTTCGGACTTATTATTTTTATTCATGAGCTTGGGCATTTTCTTGTGGCAAAAGCTTGCGGAGTAAGGGTGAATGAATTTGCCCTTGGAATGGGACCACAGCTTATACATTTCAAAAAAGGCGAGACAACCTACTCCCTGCGCCTTTTTCCTATAGGCGGATTTTGCGCCATGGAGGGTGAGGACTCTCAGAGCACTGACGAAAGGGCGTTTTGTAAAAAACCTGTCTGGAAAAGAATATTTATCGTTGTTGCAGGCGCCGCAATGAATATGATACTGGGATTTGTTCTTATTGTGATAATGCACTCTGTTGACGACGCTCTTACTACAACTGAAATTTCATGGTTTGAGGATAACGCAATGTCCCATTCTACAGGACTTGAAAAAGGCGACGAGATAATCGAAATAAACGGAATGAGAATTTTCACCGACCTGGATATCTCCTATCAATTTTCAAGTGATAAGGACGGAATTTTTGATATGGTGGTTAAGCGCAACGGTGAAAAAGTCAAGCTTTCCGATGTCAGATTCCAGATGTCCGACGGAAGCCTTCATATTGATTTTAAGGTAAGACCGGAGAAGGTAACTCCGCTGTCAGTTCTTAAAATGTCATTCAGATCAACTGCTTCTTATGCAAGACTTATATGGATTTCATTAGGAGATTTAGTCACCGGACAATATAAAATAAACGACCTTTCAGGGCCTGTGGGAATAGTTGATACGCTGGGTCAGGTAGTTGAAAGCGAAACCGGAGAGGACGGAGGAATAGACTGGGGCGCACTTATGGATAAGTTGCTGTATCTTTCCGCTTTCATGACAATAAACGTTGGAATATTCAATCTGCTTCCGCTGCCTGCACTTGACGGAGGAAGGCTTATGTTTCTTATCGTTGAAGGAATAAGAAGAAAGCCTGTCAAGCCCGAACACGAGGGAATGGTTCATTTTATCGGACTTGCATTGTTGATGTTCCTAATGCTTATTATAACTTCAAACGATATTATTAGAATTATAAAACGTTAAAAGATAAAAAGGAGGACGTCTTTAAGACGGTGATTTTATGGATAGAAAAGTCAGACCGGTAAAGGTGGGAGATCTTACTCTTGACGGAAAGAAAATATATATTCAGTCAATGCTCAATGTTCCTGCGGCGGATGTGGAAAACAGCGTAAAACAGGCAATTGAACTTGAAAAGGCAGGCTGCGAAATAGTAAGGGCTGCTATTCCCGATATGAATGCGGTAAAGCTTATCCCTGCAATAAAGGAGAAGATTTCTATTCCTCTTGTTGCGGATATCCATTTTGATTACCGACTTGCAATCGCAGCCTGTGAAGCAGGAATAGATAAAATAAGGATAAACCCCGGCAACATCGGCTCGATCGACAGGGTAAAGGCTGTGGTAAAAGCTTGTAAAAACAGAAATATCCCTATAAGGATCGGAGTTAATTCGGGATCCCTTGAGAAGGATATTTTGAAGAAGTATGGTTCTCCGACTGCTGAGGCTCTTGTTGAAAGCGCAATGGGTCATGTCGGAATATTAGAAAGATGCGACTTTGAGGATATAGTTATTTCTATCAAATCCTCAGATGTAAACACGATGATAAAAGCCTACAGACTTCTTGCTTCAAAGTGTGATTATCCCCTTCATCTGGGAGTTACCGAAGCCGGAACGGAACGCATGGGAATAATAAAATCCGCTGTGGGTATAGGAAGTCTTTTAGTTGATGGGATCGGTGAAACTATAAGAGTTTCACTTACCGATACGCCGGTAAAAGAAATTGCAGCAGCAAGGGATATTTTAAAGGCTGTCGGAAAATACGGCGGAGTAAGGATCGTTTCCTGCCCTACCTGCGGAAGAACTAAGATCGATCTTATTTCACTTGCTAAAAAGGTGGAAGAGATGACAGCTTGCCTTGACAAGAATATCACTGTTGCTGTTATGGGCTGTGTTGTAAACGGCATAGGCGAAGCAGGTGAAGCCGATATAGGAATTGCAGGGGGCGACGGATGTGCAGTTATATTCAAAAACGGACAGAAGCTTTATAAGGTTTCCGAAGAAAACGCATTGAATGCCCTTATAGATGAGATAAATAAGCTTTGATGTCTTTTGACGTTTATGAAAGGATATTAAAATGCAGAGCAGATTAAGCGAGGTTTTCAGCAACTTTTCTGAAATTCTACCGAGAGAGATGGAGGACGGAAAGCTGCTTAAAATGACTATAGATAAATTAAAAAATACAGTCAGTATAATCGTTGCTTTCGGACATACGGTAAAATATGACACGGTAAGATACTTTGAACGAGAAATGACAAAGACTCTCAAGGTTTCTCATTTTGAGGTTTTGTGCAAGTATCCACCCGATCTTTTAACGGTTGACTTTTTTCCGGAGTTGGTAAATTATCTTCGTGAAAAAACAGCACTTATTAACGGATTTCTCGATGACGTTGACGTTGGATACAAAAACGATGAGTTTGTCGTCAACTTAAAAAACGGCGGACTTGCCCTGCTTTTAAAGGGAAATGTCCCTGTAAGATTTTCTGAGCTTGTTTACAATATGTTTTCCGTCACCTGCAAAATACGTTTTGAAGGAGTTACAGAAACAAACATTTACGAACACGAACAAGAGGTTACAGAGTGGCTTGCAAATATGCCCGTACCTGATATTTCCGGTGTTGTTCAGCCTTCACCCAAAGAAAGCGTAAATTCTTCACCCGAGGAAGATTTCAAGACAGTGAGCCTTGATTTTTCAAGACTCCACCTTAACGGTGAAAATTCAACTGTCATAATGGGATATCAGATAAGCCCCGACTATACTTTTACAGAGCTTAAGGATATTAATGAAAACACAGAAGAAATAGTTTGCTGGGGTGATATTTTTCAGATAGAAACAAGAGAAGTAAAAAACGGTTCTGTTATATGTATTTTCTACATTACCGATTATACAGGCTCATATGCCGTTAAAATATTTGCTTCAGGCAAAAAAAGCAAATTCAATAAATTTTCTGCGGACAAGCTCAAAAACGCTTTAAGTCTTCTTAAAAAGGGTGCGTCAGTTGTATTAAAAGGACGCGTTGAAGAGGATATGTATGACCATGCTTCATACATAATCCCCACAGATATTATGACCGTTAAGCGCAATATTAAAAAGGATAATGCCGATGTCAAGCGCGTAGAGCTACACTGTCATACAAATATGTCGGCAATGGACGCATTATCTCCTGCGGGGAAGCTTGTTGAAAGGGCTTTCGGCTGGGGACATAAAGCTATTGCAATAACCGATCACGGCGTTTGCCAAGGTTACCCGGACGCTCAGAAGGCTGTAGACGGAATAAGAAAAAACGGAGGCGATTTCAAAGTTATTTTCGGAGTCGAAGCCTATCAGGTAAACGATGAAACTAAAATCGTAAAGGGCGGAGACCGTGGAGTACTATCAAAGGAATTAATCGCCTTTGACCTTGAAACAACAGGTCTTTCTGCATCTACCGAAAGAATTATCGAGATAGGAGCAGTGAAAATAAGAAACTTTGAAGTTGTTGATACATTCAATACCTTTGTTGATCCCGAAATGCCTATTTCTGCAAAAAGCATTGAGATTACCGGAATAACCGACGCTATGGTGGCAGGAGCTCCAAAAGAAAAAAAGGCTCTTGAAATGTTTATGGAGTTCTGTGGCGAGAAGCCGGTTCTGGTTGCCCATAATGCCGATTTTGACACGGCTTTTATTTCAGCCTGCGCCGAAAGGGTGGGAAAGAAATTTGAATTTACCTCCTTCGATACAGTTGAATTTTCAAGGGTAATGCTTCCGGAACTTAAAAAGCATAAGCTTGATATTGTTGCAAAGGCGCTTAATTTAGGCGATTTTGAACACCACAGAGCCTGCGACGACGCTAAAATATGCGGACTTATTTTTATTGACCTTGCAAAAAAGCTTTGCATGAAGTATCCTGATAAAAAAATTACGTTTGCAGATGTAAACTCAATGTTTGGAGTTGATAATGTAAACTCCATAAAAAAATCATTTCACCAGATAATTCTGGCCAAAAATAAAACAGGTCTTAAAAATCTCTATAAGCTTGTTTCATACTCAAACCTGAAATATTTCTACAGAAATCCGAGAATACCGAAATCGGAGCTTGTTAAGCACCGTGAGGGACTTATTGTAGGAAGCGCTTGCGAAGCCGGAGAACTTTTCAGAGCGGTTTTTGCAGGCAGACCTCATAGCGAACTTGTTAATATTGCAAGCTTTTACGACTATCTTGAGATACAGCCTATCGGTAACAACTCATATATGCTTAGAAACGGCGATGTGAAAAGCGAAGAGGAGCTGAGAGATTTTAACAGAAAGATAGTCGAACTTGGAGATGAGCTTGGGATACCCGTTTGCGCAACAGGCGACGTTCATTTTATGGACCCCACAGACGCTATGTACAGAACTATCCTGCAAGCGTCAAAAGGCTTTGACGACGCTGACTACCAAGCACCGCTTTATTTTAAGACCACAGATGAAATGCTTGAAGAATTTTCTTACCTTGGAAAAGAAAAAGCATATGAAGTCGTCGTTACAAATCCAAACAGAATTGCCGATATGATTGACGAGGATATCAGACCATTCCCCAAGGGAACGTATACCCCGTTTATTGATGGGGCTGTAAGAGAGCTTCAGGTGATATGCTGGAAAAAAGCCTGCTCTGTTTACGGCGACTGCGACCCGGATGATATTGAGATTCCAGATGGCGACCATGGAATAAATCTGCCCTTTAAGAATCATATTCCCGAAATTGTATATAACAGGCTTGACAGAGAGCTTTCATCAATTATAAAACATGGATTCGCCGTGCTGTACATGATTTCTCAGAAACTTGTGGCAAACTCTGTAGCAAACGGATATCAGGTAGGATCGAGAGGTTCGGTGGGATCATCATTTGTTGCTTCAATGTCCGGAATTTCCGAGGTCAATCCGCTTATGCCCCACTATGTCTGCCGCAAGTGCAAACACAGCGAATTTATTACCGACGGCTCAGTTGGTTCAGGCTACGACCTGCCGCCGAAAAACTGTCCTGTATGCGGCGAGGAAATGCATCGTGACGGACATGATATACCTTTTGAAACTTTCCTTGGATTTGACGGAGATAAAGCTCCCGATATCGACCTTAATTTCTCCGGAGACTATCAGAACAAAGCCCACAGATACACTGAAGAACTTTTTGGTTCTGATCACGTTTTCAAAGCGGGAACAATAGGCGGAGTCGCTGAAAAAACAGCTTACGGATATGTGAAAAAATATGTTGAGGAAAAGCATGAAAAGGGAATCGAGCTTAATTTCAATCCGGCGGAAACCCAAAGGCTTGTAAACGGATGTATAGACGTTAAAAGGACTACGGGTCAGCACCCCGGCGGAATGGTTGTTGTGCCAAATAACTATGTGGTATATGACTTTACTCCGGTTCAGCATCCTGCGGAAAAGGCAAGCTCGGGAATTGTTACAACTCACTTTGACTTTAATTCGCTTCATGATACGATTTTAAAGCTTGACGAGCTCGGACACGATGTTCCTACGCTTTATAAGTATCTTGAGGACATGACGGGTCTTGATATTTTAAATATCCCTATGTCAGACGAAAAGGTGTATTCTCTGTTTACCTCTCCGGAAGCTCTGGGTATTACTGCGGAGGAGATCGACTGTAACACGGGTACTCTTGGTATACCGGAAATGGGAACTCCATTTGTAAGGCAGATGCTTATTGATTCCAAGCCTAAAAACTTCAGCGACCTGCTTCAGATATCAGGACTGTCCCACGGAACCGACGTGTGGCTTGGAAACGCTCAGGAGCTTATTAAAAACGGCACCTGTACCATTTCGCAAGTAATAGGCACCCGTGACAGTATTATGACTTACCTTATTTATCACGGGCTTGATCCCAAGCTTTCATTTAAGATAATGGAAATAACCCGAAAAGGAAACGCTCCAAAACTTCTTACCGATGAAATGAAACAGGATATGCTTGAGCATAACGTTCCACAATGGTATATTGACAGCTGTCTTAAAATAAAGTATATGTTCCCTAAGGCTCATGCTGCGGCTTATGTAACTTCGGCAATTAAACTCTGCTGGTTCAAGGTATACAGACCGCTCGAATTTTACGCCGCACTGTTTACCGTCCGCGGCGAGGACTTTGACGCTGAGTCGGCTATTAAGGGCAAGGCTTACACTAAAAGTAAAATTGATGAACTTAAATTAAAGGGCAACGACCGTACCGCAAAGGAAAGCGGGGTGCTTGAAACGCTTCAGCTTATCTATGAAATGCTTTGCAGAGGATTTGAATTCCTGCCAATCGATATTTATAAGTCTCATGCTTTTGTTTATAAGGTTGAGGACGGAAAGCTGAGACTGCCTTTTGTATCAATAAGCGGAGTCGGGGAAAACGCTGCAAAGGACCTTTATAAAGCCGCGCAAAAGGGAGATTTCCTTTCTATAGAGGAATTTCAGAAGGAAAGCGGCGCTACAAAATCAGTTATTGAAGTCCTTTCAGATCTTGGAGTGTTCGGCGATTTGCCCGAAACAAGCCAGCTTGGATTTTTCTGATTTGTAGCAAATATATAATTGACAGAGATTGTTTGTTATGATATTATAGTAATATGCTACTACTTTACTACACTAAAACAATTTATACATATGGGGGATAATATGAAAAGATACGACCTTATAACTCCCGAAGGCACAAGAGACCTTCTATTTGAAGAAAGCCTTGCCAGAAGGGAAGTTGAAAGAAAGCTTGAAAAGCTGTTTACCGGATTCGGCTACAGCGAAGTCGTAACTCCGGGAATAGAGTTTTATGATGTTTTCAGCGGAAGCTCTAGGGGGTTTTCTCAGGAAAGCCTTTATAAGCTTACGGATTCAAAGGGCAGACTTATTGTAATAAGACCCGACTCTACAATTCCAATTGCAAGACTTGTTGCAACAAGACTCAAGGATTCGAGACTGCCTCTGAGATTATTTTATAATCAGAGCGTATATAAAAATAATTCTCTTTTAAAGGGAAGATCAGACGAAGTTGTTCAGGCGGGTGTAGAGCTTATCGGAGGTTCGTCCATAAAGCGTTCGGATTATGAGGTTCTGTGCCTTGCCGTATCAGCGCTTAAAGAATTTGACAGGGACAATTTCCGTCTTGAGATAGGTCATATAGGTTATTTCAAGGAACTCGTTGCAAGACTTAACGTTGACCAAGACGTAAGAGAAGAAATAAGAATGTTGATTTCCGCAAAGAACTATCCTGCGTTAAACGACCTTCTTGACAGCTTCGGGGATAACAAGATAATAAGAACTTTAAAGCAGCTTCCTCGGCTTTTCGGCGGAGTTGAGGTATTTGACAAGGCATCTGAACTTTATACCGATGAAAAGATAGACGGCATACTTGTTCATTTAAGAGAAGTCTATAACCGCCTTTCAAGCTTAGGATTTGAGGATAAGCTGTCGGTGGACCTTGGCATTGTAAGTCATACCGACTATTATACAGGAGTGGTATTCAAGGGATATATTTCCGGAGTTGGACATTCTGTTTTAAAGGGCGGAAGATATGACGGACTTTTAGGAGAATTCGGCAGAGAAGCAAACGCAGTAGGCTTTGGGATTACGGTTGACGCGGTGGCAAACTACCTGAGAAAAAGGGGTATGTCTCCAAAGGTGAAAACTCCGGACGCTATTGTTTTCGGAAAGAAAGGCTTTGTTGTGGAAGCAATAAGCTACGCCGAAAAGCTTGCAAAGGAAGGACTTGTAGTTGAAAACGGACTTTTCGACACTGCTGAAGAAACTATCCAGTACGCAAGGGAATGTAAAATCCCAAAGGTGATAGTTATAGATACCGAGGTAAAGGAGGTCCGCTGTGATGAATAAACCTTTGAGAATCGCACTTACTAAAGGCAGGCTTGAAAAGGATACAATAGGACTTTTTGAAAAGATTGGTTATGATTGTACCGCTGTAAGAGAAAAGGGAAGAAAGCTCATTCTTCCTGTTTCCGACGGAAATCTGGAAGTTGTTCTTGCAAAGGCAAACGATGTTATAACCTATGTTGAACATGGAGTGTGCGATATCGGCGTTGTAGGTAAGGACACCATAATGGAGATGGAAGGAAAATTCTATGAGCTGTGCGATCTGGGATTCGGAAGGTGCAGATTTGCACTTGCGGCAAAGAAAGGCTCAAAATTTTACGGCGGCTATGACGTTAAGACAATTGCCACAAAGTACCCCAATGTGGCAAGAAACTATTTTGAAAGTAAGGGAATGGACGTTGAAATCGTAAAGATAGAAGGCTCGGTCGAACTTGCTCCTCTTCTTGAACTTTCAGATGGGATCGTGGATATCGTTGAAACGGGAACTACCCTTAAAGAAAACGGACTTGAAGTTATAGAATATATTGCAGATATTTCCGCCCGACTTATAGTCAACGTCGTAAGCATGAAACTGAGACAAAAGGAAATCGAGAATCTTGTAAGACTTGTCGAGGAAAATATAGGGGAGTAAATTATTTAGAGGAAAGCTTTTACACAGGCTGAAAGGAAAAATTTCCTTCTGAAAAAGCATATAAAAGAGAATTTGTTTGAATATGCGCTTGATGTGATTATTACAATTGCGCTTGTTGTGATAATTCTCATTTTATGCGATGGAGAAAATTTTATTTTGGGAATAATCCTTGCTGCGGCTTTTTCTCTCGGAAAAACAGTACAAAGGGTTTTAAGTTACAAAAAAATCAGAAGCGAATTAAGCAATGAGACTCAGGGAGGTTAATATATGTCAATCATCAAAACCATTTATGCAGACGGAACTGCGGAAGAGGAATTTTTCAGCCAGATGCAGAAACGAAGCGGCGAGACTGATAAAAAAGTGACAGCCGTTGTTTCTGAGATTCTGGAAAATGTTAAAAACGGCGGCGATAAGGCTGTAATCGACTATACAAAACAATTTGACGGCGTTAAATCAAAGTATTACGAAGTGCCGAGAGAGATAATAAACGACGCTCTCACAGAAGCGGATCAGAAGTTTGTTGACGCACTTTTAAGCGCAATGGAAAACATAACTGAATTTCATTCAAAACAGAAGTCAAGAAGCTTTATAGATCCGAAGGAAAACGGGGTTATTTTAGGTCAGCGTGTAAGAGGACTTGACAAGGTTGGTCTTTATGTTCCGGGAGGGACAGCCGCTTACCCTTCCTCTGTGATAATGAATGCCGTTCCTGCAAAAATTGCAGGGGTAAAGGAGATTATTATGGTGACTCCTCCGCTTAAGAACGGACTTCCCAACAAGGATATTCTTGTTGCCGCCGCTATCTGCGGAGTGGACAGAGTCTTTCTTGCAGGCGGGGCACAGGCTGTTGCCGCTCTGGCTTACGGAACAGAACAGATACCAAAAGTGGATAAGATAGTAGGTCCGGGAAATATTTATGTTGCAACTGCTAAAAAGCTTCTTTACGGAACTGTCGACATCGATATGATAGCAGGTCCCAGCGAGATCCTTATACTTGCAGACCATAAGGCAAATCCAAGATATATTGCGGCGGACCTTATGTCGCAGGCTGAACATGATCCTCTTGCGTCTGCCGTTCTGATTACAACAAGCGAAAGAATTGCAGAAGAAACTGTTTCAGAACTCGAAAAACAGCTTCCCACTCTTTCAAGAGCAAGCATAATTTTAAAATCTCTTTCAAATTACGGAGCAATAATAATCTGCGACAACAAGGATAATGCCTGTGAGATTGCAAACAGGATTGCTCCCGAACACCTTGAAGTGCTTTTTGAAAATCCAATGGAATACATCGGCAGACTTGATAACGCAGGAAGTGTTTTCCTTGGAAATTATGCACCTGAGCCTTTGGGAGATTATTACGCAGGACCTAACCACGTCCTTCCTACAAGCGGTACCGCAAGATTTTTCTCTCCTCTTTCTGTAAACAGCTTTGAAAAGCGTTCAAGCTTTATTTACTATACCGAGGACGCTTTAAGAGAAGCTAAGGACGATATTATGCTTATTGCGAAGAGAGAAGGACTTACCGCTCATGCAAATTCCATTAAAGTGAGATTCTGAGAGAGGAAGGCTTTTGTATGTACGAACTTAACAAAAAACTCAAAGACCTGATTCCATATGATCCGATTACGGGAAATTATGATGTCAGAGTTGACGCAAACGAGTCGCCTTATGATCTTGATGAAGGTACAAAAGATAAAATAAAGTCCGCTCTTGATAACATATTGTTCAACCGCTACCCGGACCCTATGGCAAAGGGGGCAATAAAGGCATTTGCAGACCTTTATGCGGTAAATCCCGATTTTGTAACTGCTTCAAACGGCTCGGACGAGCTTATAAGCATAATTTCAAGTACATTTCTGGAGACAGGCGATAGGGTAGTTACTCTTTCTCACGACTTTTCAATGTACGCTTTTTACGGAAGCATCTATGAGACCGAGGCGCTTGTATTTGAGAAGGAAGAGGACCTTACAATAGATGTAAACAAGCTTATACGATTCTGCAATGAAAGTAAGGCGAAAATGCTTATCTTCTCAAATCCATGCAACCCGACTTCCCTTGGTCTTGACAGAGACGATGTTGAAAAGCTTTTAAGATGTATTGACAGCAGCTGCCTTGTTGTTCTTGACGAGGCATATATGGATTTTTGGAGCGAATCCATGCTTGAGGACGTTGAGGAATATGATAATCTTATTATTTTAAAGACCTGCTCAAAAGCATTGGGACTTGCAGGGATAAGACTTGGGTTTGCCGTTGCCGGAAAGAAAATAACAACGGCTCTCCGTGCTGTAAAATCACCATATAACACCGATACCGTTTCCCAGACGATAGGGGAGATTGTTTTAAAGGAAAAGGAAATGCTTTCTGAAAGACTTGCTAAAATAATTGCAGGAAGAAATGACCTTTATGTTGCAATTTCTTTCCTTGCACAGTCAAGCGACAAGATCTCAGAGGTGTATAAAACTGTGACTAACTTCGTTTTTGTGAAAACCGACTATGCCACGGAAATTTATGAAAAAATGCTTGAAAAGAGTATTGCTATAAGAAAATTCAACGGCTTTATAAGAATTTCAACGGGAACAGAGGAAGAAAATGCACGGATAATCAATGCTCTCAAAGAAATACTCTGAAAGGAATAACATTTATGAGAAACGCCGAAATAAAACGAACAACAAAAGAAACAAATATTCTGGTAAAACTTTCTCTTGATAACTGTAGCGGAAGCGTTAAAATCAATACAGGCATAGGATTTTTCGACCATATGCTGACTGCCTTTGCAGTCCACAGCGGCATTGACCTTGAAGTAAATGTAACAGGCGACCTGTATGTTGATGGACATCACACAGTTGAAGATACCGGAATAGTTCTCGGGCAGGCTTTTAACAAGGCTTTGGGGGATAAGTCGGGGATATGCCGATATGGTACGGCTTTTATACCCATGGACGAAGCTCTTGGCTTTTGTTCGGTTGATGTAAGCGGCAGACCCTTTCTGGTATTTGACGCTGAATTTTGTGATGAGAGGATAGGTCAGTTTGATACTTGCCTTGCAGAGGAATTTTTCAGGGCTTTTGCATTTAACGCAGGCATAACTTTGCACCTTAAATCATGCTACGGCAAAAACGACCACCATATTGCAGAGGCGCTTTTCAAGGCTTGCGCTCATGCAGTCAAGGCGGCTGTGAAAAAGAATGAAACAGGAGAAGTACTTTCAACAAAGGGAGTGTTGTAAATGATAGCAATAATCGACTACGGCGCAGGCAATATATTTTCAGTAAAAAACGCTCTTGATTATCTTGGAATTGAAAATAAACTTACAAAATCAAAAGATGATATTGAAAATGCAAAAGGGATAATCCTTCCCGGCGTAGGAGCTTTTTCGTGGGCTATGAAAATGCTTCGGGAAAGCGGTCTTGTTGAAACGATAAAAGAGCAGGCAAAGAAAAAATATTTTCTCGGCATTTGCCTTGGTATGCAGCTTATTTTTGAAAAGGGCTATGAGTTTGAAGAGTGCGATGGATTGGGACTTGTCAAAGGAAAGGTTGATAAAATAATCGAACCGGATCTTGTTATTCCGCATATGGGATGGAACAGACTTGAATACAATATCAAGGATTGCCCGCTCCTTGAGGGACTTGGTGAAGAGGAATATGTATATTTTGTTCACTCGTATAAAGCTTTTTGCAATGATGAAAATGTCGTTGCATACTGCACATACGGAAATAAGATTCCCGCACTGGTTACAGATGGAAAGTTCGTTTTTGGCGCACAGTTTCACCCGGAAAAAAGCGGAAATACGGGGCTTAAAATTCTTAAGAACTTTGTCAGACTATCCGGGGAGGTATACTGATGCTTGCTAAGAGAATCATACCCTGCCTTGACGTCCGTGACGGTAAGGTAGTAAAAGGGGTCAATTTTGAAGGAATAAAAGAAGTCGGCGATCCTGTGCTTTGCGCCGAGGAATACAACAGACAGGGCGCAGACGAAATCGTGTTTTACGATATAACCGCTTCCTACGAAGGAAGGGGAGTTATGCTGGATGTGGTAAGAGAAACTGCAAAAAAGGTCTTTGTTCCACTGACTGTGGGTGGAGGTATCAAAACCGTTGACGACATAAGAGAAACTTTAAGAGCAGGCGCCGATAAGGTATCGGTAAACTCACAGGCAGTGCTTAATCCTCAGCTTATAAAAGAGGGGGCGGATATTTTCGGCTGCCAGTGCATATGCGTTGGTATTGACGCCAAAAAAACTGCTGAAAATAAATGGACAGTTTATATTAACGGCGGAAGAGTAGACATGGGTCTTGACCTTATCGAATGGGTTAAAAAGGTCGAACAGCTCGGAGCAGGGGAAATATGCTTAAACTCTATAGACACTGACGGAGTAAGAGGTGGCTTTGATATCCCTATGCTTAAAGAGGTGGTAAACGCCGTTAAAATTCCTGTTATCGCAAGCGGCGGTGCGGGAAAACTTTCGGACTTTGCCGACGCATTTTTGAGAACTGATTGTTCTGCTGCTCTTGCCGCAAGTCTTTTCCACTTTAAGGAACTTACAGTTGACGAAGTAAAAGCCGACTGTCGTAAAAAGGGAATTGCCATGAGATAACCAAGTCGCCGATGTCCCCCTGCCGAATGTTCGGCAGGTCTGCCTCATATTAGGCGGGTCCGCCTCCTATGGGAGGCAGGGTTCCATTCAGTTTTTCAGTTGAGGCATTAGGCAGGAATCCCAACTTGCCCACTGAGGAGCAAACTGCGACGAGTTGCAATCGCCGGAGTTTGCGCCAATTTAAAAAATATAAGTCAGGATGTGAATAAATGGAATTTGTAAAAAAGAATTACGCAGGAATCGCCCTTTGCCTTTGCATTGCCGTTCCTGCTTGGTTTCTGGGTAAGCTTGTTCCTGTAGTTGGAGGACCGGTTTTTGCCATTATTGCGGGAATGATAATTACTCTTTTAATAAAAGACAAAAGCAGGTTTTCATCGGGAATAACCTTTACATCAAAAAAAGTCCTTCAGTATGCGGTAATACTTCTTGGTTTCGGATTGAATCTTGCAACTATTTTAAAAACCGGAAAACAATCTCTTCCCGTAATTGTTTCAACCATAGCAACATCCCTTATAGTTGCTTTTGCACTTTGCAAGCTGATGAAGATACCTTCTAAAATATCAACTCTTATCGGAGTGGGTTCAAGTATCTGCGGAGGTTCTGCAATTGCTGCAACTGCACCTGTTATTGAAGCGGACGACGAAGAAATTGCTCAGTCCATTTCAGTAATTTTCCTGTTTAATGTTGTTGCGGCTCTGATTTTTCCAACTCTTGGAGGCGCTCTGGGACTTTCAAACGAAGGCTTTGGACTTTTTGCGGGAACAGCCGTAAACGATACTTCTTCAGTAACAGCGGCAGCCTCTGCGTGGGACGGTATACATAATAGCAATACCCTTGACACAGCCACCATTGTCAAGCTCACAAGAACTCTTGCAATAATCCCCATTACCCTTGTTCTTGCTTTTGTAAGAATGAGAAGAGAAAAGAAAAGCTCTGATAGCACAGGATCAGAGAAAAAAATAGATTTCAAAAAGATTTTTCCAATGTTTATAATTTATTTTATTGTCGCTTCAATAATAACTACCGTAGTGACGACTGTTTTTGCCGGAAATTTAACTGTGCTTGACGGTGCAAACAGTGTATTCGGATTTTTAAAGGATCTGAGTAAATTCTTTATCATAATGGCAATGGCTGCAATAGGCATAAACACAAATATTGTCAAACTTGTAAAAACAGGCGGAAAACCAATATTCATGGGATTTTGCTGCTGGGTAGCAATTGCCGCCGTAAGTCTTATTATGCAGCATATGATAGGAGTTTGGTAATGATAAATATATGAGGATACAAGGGAGAGAAAATTTCTACAGAACCGCAAAACCGATGGGATTGTTTATTCTAAACTGACGTAGGATACAAGATGGCATTTGCAGTAAAGATTACGCTGAACTTTACGAAAAACCGAAAAACGGTTTAAAGAAAATTTGTCCTAACCACTATTTTACAGAGAAAATAGTGAAAATCCTCACGGTGCAATTACTTATTTTAAAGCTGAAAGCTTTGAGGCATTGAGATAAAAAGGGAAGTTCTTTCTTCTTTGCTTGATAAGTATAAAATCCTTACGATGTTGTTTTTCCGATTATATCGGGAAAATTATTTATGAGGACGAGTATCAGGTTGCAGTAATTGATGAGTAGCTTTTTTATTAAAGAAGGAGATTTTTATGAGTAAAATAAAGATTGATGTGAATAATCTGGACAAATATTTTAAAAAGTCGGAACTTATACCGGCTATAGCTTTTGAAGCCGATACAAAAACAGTGCTGATGCTTGCTTACATGAACAAGGAAAGCCTTAAGAAAACCCTTGAGACAGGCTTTACATGGTACTACAGCCGTTCACGACAGGAGCTTTGGAACAAGGGGGCGACAAGCGGGCACCTTCAGAAGGTAGTTTCAATTTATTCCGACTGCGACGATGATACATTGCTTATAAATGTCAAGCAAACGGGGGCCGCCTGCCATACAGGGTCTTACAGCTGCTTTTTCAATGAAATCTATAATGACGAGGAGAACTGATTATGACAGTTTATGAAGAAATATTTGAAGTTATAAAACACAGAAAATCACAGTATGAAAATGGTACAGCAGAAGAGAATTCCTATACTTGTTATTTGTTCGACAAGGGCGTTGACAAGATATGCAAAAAAATAGGCGAGGAAGCAACAGAAACGGTCATCGCTGCAAAAAACGGCGATAACGAAGAACTTAAAAATGAAATAAACGACCTGCTTTATCATGTTATGGTCCTTTGTGCTAATCAGGGCCTTGAATGGAGCGAGGTGGAGGAGGTTCTTGAACAAAGAAACGAAAAAATAGGAAACCTTAAAAAATTTCATCAAGTTGATAAAAACACATAATGTGCAAAGGTGCGGCTTAAATCCGCACTTTTTTGTGCTTTTCTGAGTGCTTCGTGGATAAAGTGACGTGTTGTTTAGCGGTAAAATCTATTGACTTGCATTGTCTTGATGTGGTATAATAATCGTGTGCGTTTATTAATTTTTATGCCCGACGGCTCGTCTTTAAAGAGGCAAACGCCTTTTGATGGGCAATTATACCATATCGCTTTGGCGCTATGGTATAAAATTTTTAGTATGGATAATTGTGTTTTTCATTTGACATTTGAAAGGTATATTGAGAGAATCTTTTCGGTATAATAACAATAAAACCGGAGGCGCCTATGAACCCTGATACTCACACACGACCTGAAAATGAAAATGAAAACGAAACTCGGCAAGATTATTCTTTGTTAAATGAAAACAACGCCCGACTTATTGAAAGTTTCGGACAGATAACCGTTCCTGACGCAAGACACGTCATTCACTGCTTAAATATAATCGGTCAGGTTGAAGGTCATTATATTCTTCCGCCACAAAACAAAACTACAAAGTATGAACATATTATACCTGCTCTTGTTGCAATCGAACAGGATCGCTCCATCGAGGGCCTTGTGATAATACTGAATACTGTTGGAGGAGATGTTGAAGCCGGACTTGCCATTGCGGAAGTCATTGCCGGAATGAAAACCCCTACTGTCTCACTTGTTGTCGGAGGCGGTCATTCTATCGGCGTCCCTTTGGCAGTGTGCGCAAAAAAGTCATTTATTGTTCCTTCTGCAACCATGACGATACACCCGGTGAGAATGAACGGGCTTGTACTTGGAGTTCCTCAGACTCTTTCCTACTTTGAAAAAATGCAGGAAAGGATCATAAGGTTTGTTACCCAAAATTCTGATATAACAGCAAAACGGTTCAAAGAACTTATGATGCGCACGGGAGAGCTTATTATGGACGTTGGAACGGTAATTGACGGTGAAACGGCTGTCAAAGAGGGAATAATCGATCGGCTTGGAGGACTGAGCGACGCAATGGAATGCCTTTACGACATGATAGAAAACCATAGCCTTAAGGAAAAACCGGAGGGAAGCAAAACTCTGCATAATTGAAGCTCTGCACCGTTTAAGAGGGTTGTCCATACCCGTATTAAAGAATCTTAAAAAGCTAAATAAACATAAGGGAGGAAAACTGATATGAAGATCATTGACGCAGTATTTCAGGCAATCATTCAAGGACTGACAGAATTTCTGCCGGTTTCAAGTTCGGGTCATCTTTCACTTTATCAGCATTTCACGGAAAATTACGGAGACGGTGCGCTGACATTTTCAGCGATTTTACACCTTGGAACTTTAGTTGCAGTGTTTATAGCATTTCATGACACCATCTGGGCGCTTATCAAGGAGTTTTTTGCGCTTGTTAAAGATATTTTCACAGGGAAGTTCAAGTGGAAGGAAAGAAACAGCGAAAGAAACATGATATTTATGCTTATAATTTCCTGCGCAGTGCTTATTCCGTTTTACTTTTTCAAAGATTTCTTTGAGGGCTTTGCAGAAGACTCATCTATCATGGCTGAGGGTGTTTGTTTTATCTATACGGCAATTATCCTTATGCTTTCGGATATGTGCAAAAAGGGAAATAAAAAGGCTGGAGATATTACTGTAAACGACGCTCTTACAGTTGGATTTTTCCAGGCAGTCGCTCTCCTTCCGGGCGTTTCGAGATCCGGATCAACTATCTCAAGCGGACTTTTTACCGGATTTTCAAGAGAGACCGCAGTAAGATATTCATTCATTCTTGGTATCCCTGCAATTTTTGCAGGCTGTATACTTGAAGTAAAGGACGCAGCCGCTACGGGACTTACCTTTGAACCTGCACCGTACATAATAGGATTTGTTGTTGCCGCAATAGTCGGCGTCTGCGCTATAAAAATGGTAAACTGGCTTGTAAAGTCCGATAAATTCAAGATTTTTGCATACTATACCGCAATTCTCGGAGTTGTTGTAATAATCATTTCAATTATAGAAAAAATAATAGGACATCCGATAACTTTTTAATCTGACTTAAAACTGGGAGGAAAGGCAATGCCTGCTGCAAAGAAAAAAACAGCTGACAAAAGAACAACTACAAGAAAACCGGCAGCAAAAGCTCAGCAATGTCGCAGCAATGAAAGCAGGAGATTCTGGTCGTACATACTTTTTTCTGTGGGCATTCTTGTGTTGTTTATAACTTTTATCGAGGGCGGAGGACTCTGGAATGATCTTTATCTTGCATTCAGAGGACTTTTCGGAATGTCGTCCTTTTTCGTGGGTCCGCTTATTATATATGTTTCAATTATGATTGCCCTTGATAAGTCTTCAAACGCTGTTATTTCAAAGGTGATTCAGGGGATAGTTCTGTTGTTTTTGCTCTGCGGATTTTTCCAGATACTCGGCGTAGGTGAAGTTGTCGGAGGAAGCTTTTTTAAAAAGCTTGCCGGACTGTATTCCGACGGCACAAAGCTTAGAGGAGGCGGATTTTTTTCAGCTGTTATAGGCTGGCCGCTGCTTGCTTTGTTTAAACGCACGGGAGCTACAATAATTATTGTTCTTCTTGCTTTTACATTTATAATGCTCCTTACAAACTTAACCCTTATCGACTTTTTCAGGTTTTTATCCTCGCCGTTCAGAAAGGGATATAAGGCTATGAGACAGGACGGAGAAGAACGTTCTGCCGCCGCTGCCGAAAAGGCTCATCAGAGAGAGCTTTTGCGTGAGGAGCAGGAAAAGGAAGAAGCCAAGGCGGCTAAGACTGAAAGATCAAAGCCGAAAGGATCCAGAATACCTCCCGAAACGATTTCCAGAGAGGAAAGAAAAAATAAACGTATCGACGTCGCAAAATATATTCAGAACGACGATGACGCCGGTGAGGAACATGATGATGACAATATTGCTGACACTCATACTGTTGACAGAGTTAAACACGATCCGGAACTGGATATAGTTCTTTCGGGAAAAACTACACTGAACACTCCCGGTAAGAAGGAAAACAATAATGACGCTTCCGCCAAAAACAGAGAAACCGTTCCTCTTGAAAAGAAAAAGGAAGATAAGGCGCTTGCCGAAATAATAAAGACTGCCGTTGCCGAAAAGAAACATGAACCTTCTATAAATCCGATATATGTTGAAAGCGACGGTCAGACAACATTTTTTGACAAGGATTCCTCAACGGCGGTTTATAAAGCTCCGCCGGTCACACTTTTAAACTATGCCAAAAATAATTCAGATCCTAAAGAAATTCAGCACGAGATACAAAGTAAATCCGACACACTTGTTTCAACTCTTCAAAGCTTTGGCATACAGTGCAGGATAGTCGGTATATCAAGAGGTCCTTCCGTTACAAGATATGAGCTTCAGCCTGCCGCAGGAGTTAAAGTAAGCCGTATCACCGGGCTTTCCGATGATATTGCTCTGAATCTTGCCGCTAAGGGAGTAAGAATGGAAGCTCCTATCCCCGGAAAAGCCGCAGTCGGAGTTGAAATCCCAAATAAAACAAGAGATACCGTTTCTATAAGAGAACTTATCGAAAGCGATGAATACAAAAGCTCTGACGGTAAGCTTACTTTTGCTGTTGGCCGTGATATCGAGGGAAAGATAGTTGTGGGAAATATTGCGACAATGCCTCACCTTCTTGTTGCAGGTACCACAGGCTCAGGTAAATCAGTGTTTACAAACTCGATTATCATAAATATTCTTTACCACGCTTCACCTGATGATGTAAAGCTTATACTTATCGACCCAAAACAAGTTGAATTTCCGATATATAACGGAATACCTCATCTTCTTATCCCTGTTGTAACAGACCCGAGAAAAGCCGCGGGAGCTTTAAACTGGGCCGTGATTGAAATGGAAAAGCGATATACGACCTTTGCGGAGACGGGGGTAAGGGATCTTAAAGAATACAATAAGCTTTGTGAGGAAAAAGAGGGCTTTGCGAAGATGCCCCAGATAGTTGTTATAATCGACGAGTTTGCAGACCTTATGATGGTTGCCTCGAAAGAAGTAGAACAGTCTGTTCTTCGTATAGCTCAAAAGGCAAGAGCCGCAGGTATGCACCTTATTATCGCTACTCAGTCGCCGAGAGTCGATGTTATCACAGGTCTTATAAAATCAAATATCCCAAGCCGTGTTGCTCTTAAGGTTTCAAACTTTACAGACTCGCGAGTTATACTTGATTCGGGCGGAGCCGAAAAGCTTTTAGGTTACGGAGATATGCTTTATATGCCTGTTGGAATGGACAAGCCGCTTCGTATTCAGGGAAGCTTTGTTGCGACAAACGAGGTAAGAGATGTTGTGAACTTCCTTAAAAATCAGATTACAGCCGAATATGATGAAAGCGTTATTGAGGAGATCGAAAATAATCTTCCTGCCATTAAGGGTGAAAAGTCTGCGGCGCAGTTGTCTGATAACGACGCACAAGAGGAATTTGATCCCATGTTTGAAGAGGCGGTTGAAGCTGTTATCGAAAATGGACAGGCTTCAACTTCGTATCTGCAGAGAAGATTAAAACTCGGTTACGGAAGAGCCGCAAGAGTAATGGACGAAATGGAACGAATGGGAGTAATAGGTCCTCCCGATGGCTCAAAGCCAAGAAAGGTGCTTATTACAAAGGATCAGTGGCTTGAAAGACAGGCTATGAACTGAATAGCCGATTCATGCTCCACTCAGCAGCAAGGAGGAGTCTTATGGCATTTTTGCCCGTATCAAAAGAGGATATGAAAGAGCGTGGAATTGATAAGCTCGACTTTGTATATATATCGGGAGACGCTTATGTTGACCACCCAAGCTTCGGAGTTTCTATAATTTCAAGATGGCTTGAATATCACGGCTATACTGTAGGAATAATCGCTCAGCCTGACTGGAGAAGCAATAAGGATTTTGAAAAACTCGGAACTCCAAGACTTGCTTATCTCGTAACTGCCGGGAATATAGATTCAATGGTTGCGCATTATACAGTTGCAAAAAGGCTGAGAACAGACGACGCATACACTCCCGGAGGGAAAGCAGGAAAACGCCCTGACAGAGCTGTAACTGTATATTGCAGAAGGCTTAAAGAACTTCACCCTGAAATACCTGTTTTAACGGGAGGACTTGAGGCGTCCCTCAGAAGATTTGCTCACTACGATTATTGGAGCGATTCTGTTATGCCGTCAATTTTAGTTGACAGCAAGGCTGACATTTTAATGTACGGAATGGGAGAACATTCAATTATTGAGCTTGCAGACAGATTGAATAGAGGGGAAAACGTAAAGGATATAACCGACGTACGAGGGACCTGTTACCTGACAAAGCCTGAAAATACTCCTTTCGGCTCTGCGGAATGTCCCTCTCTTGCACAGGTAAGAGAAAATAAAAAGCTTTATGCCAAGGCTACAAGAATACAGTACGATCAGCAGGATGAAATTTACGGAAAGACTGTTATTCAGCGTCAGGGTGAGCTTATGCTTGTGCAGAATCCGCCGCCGACTTCTCTAACTACCGAGGAGCTTGACCTTGTTTACAGCCTGCCTTATGAGCGCACATATCACCCTATGTATGAAAAGGACGGCGGGGTACCCGGTATTGAAGAAGTAAGATTTTCAATAACCCATAACAGAGGGTGCTTCGGATTTTGTAACTTTTGCTCCATTGCACTGCATCAGGGCAGAAGAATTCAGACAAGAAGCGAGGAGTCTGTTTTAGCTGAGGCTGAAAAGCTTACAAAATTGCCTGATTTTAAAGGCTATATCCACGACGTGGGAGGTGCTACGGCTAATTTTCGTTACCCTTCCTGTGAAAAGCAGCTTGAAAGCGGTCTTTGCAAGGGCAAAAAATGTCTGGCTCCTACCCCGTGTAAAAATCTTCATGTTGACCATACTGAATATCTTCATATGCTGAGAAAGCTGAGAAATGTTCCCGGCGTCAAAAAGGTGTTTATCCGCTCCGGTATAAGATACGACTATCTTATTGAGGATAAGGACGAAAGCTTTATGAACGAGCTTATTGAGTATCATGTCAGCGGACAATTGAAGGTCGCTCCGGAACACTGCTCGGCGGTAGTTCTTGATAAAATGGGAAAACCTCATATAGAAGCCTATAAGAAATTCCAGAAGAAATTCTATGAGATAACAAAGAAAAAAGGCAAGGAACAGTATCTTGTCCCTTACCTTATGTCTTCACATCCGGGAAGCACAATGAAAGACGCGGTGGAACTTGCCGTATTTTTAAAGGAAAATAATATCCATCCTGAGCAGGTACAGGACTTTTACCCAACTCCGGGAACGATATCAACCGCAATGTTCTATACAGGACTTGACCCCTATACCTTAGAGCCTGTGTATGTTGCTAAGGATAAGGAGGAAAAAGCTCTTCAGAGGGCGTTGCTTCAATATTACAAGCCCCAGAACAGGCGGAAGATAATTGACGCACTTAAAAAGGCGGGAAGAACAGACCTTATCGGAAACACGAAGGGCTGTCTTGTAACTCCTGACCCAAAAGACAAAACAATAATCAACGCTAAGAACAAAAATACTCCTTCAAAAAGTTTAAATAAAGGAAAGACAAAATGGCAAGACAAAAAACCAAGGGGCAGAAAGTAAGCCCTAAAAATTTGCTGTATTTTATCACCGTAGTGATAATTGCAGTTGTGGCTTACTTTGTTGGAAAAGGAAATATAAGTTCAGACTTTTTCAAGGATATTTTCAAGGGAAGCGACAAGGCTGCGGTAGCGGTTGAAACAACCGTGCATTTTATTGATGTCGGTCAGGGAGACTGCACCCTTGTTTATTCGGACGGGGAAGCTATGCTTATTGACGCAGGCGAAAAGGACTGTGGACTTATCGTAGCGGATTATCTTGACTCTCTTGGAATAACAAAGCTTAAATTTGTTGTGGGAACTCACCCTCACAGCGACCATATAGGAGGACTTTCCTATATAGTTGAAAATTACGATGTTGAAACTGTCATACTTCCAAAAGTTCCTGATGATATGACCCCTACCACCCAGACATATGAAGACCTTCTTGAAGCTGTAAGTGCAAAGGGACTTAAGCTGCACGCCGCAAGAGACGAGGTAATGGAACTTGGTACAAGCAGTATTGAGTTTTTTGAGCCTGTTGGCGATTATTCAGATCTTAATGATTATTCGGTATGTATAAAAGTGATTCACGGCGAAAATAGTTTTCTTATTACCGGAGATACTGAGGAAGAGGCTGAGGAGAATCTTGTAAAAAGGGCAAGAAACAGTCTTGAAGCAAAAGTCTTGAAGCTTGGACACCATGGAAGCAAGACCGCTTCGTCCGTGACCCTTCTTGACGCTGTAAATCCAAGATATGCGGTTATTTCCTGCGGTTCGGGAAATAAATACGGACATCCCAACGAGGAAACATTGGAACGTGTTGAAAAGTATGCAGACTATATCTTCCGCACAGATATTCAGGGAACGATTATTTTTGAATCGGACGGAGAAGGACTTAACGTTGTTGACCAGACAGGGAAAAACCTGCTTGAATAAAGGAGAATCAATATGCTTATAATCGACAGGATAGAAGAAGATTTCGCTGTGTGCGAGCTTGTAGTATCAAAGAACGAAGAGACTCAGATAATTCTCGATATTAAAAAGCTTCCGCAAGGGGCAAAGGCAGGAGATGTTCTTGCGAGAGAGGGAGAAAAATATGTTGTCGATGAAGAAGAAACAAGGCTTCGCCGTGAAAAGATAACAAGACTTCAGAACAGTCTTTGGGATTAAACCTTAAACCGAAAGGAAATGGGATTATGGCAATGGATCTGTTTTCCGAAATAAGAAAAAATATACCCTCAATGTCAAAGGGACATAAACTTATAGCAGGGTATATACTTGAGCATTACGACAAGGCGGCTTATATGACGGCCGCAAAGCTTGGAAATGCGGTGGGAGTAAGCGAATCAACTATTGTAAGATTTGCGTCAGAGCTTGGTTTTGACGGATATCCGGCGCTTCAGAGCGCACTTCAGGACGTTATACAAAATAAGCTTACCGCTGTTCAGAGAATTGATGTTACATCAGACAGGATAGGGGAAAGCGATGTCATGGAAAAGGTTCTGAACCTTGATATTGAGCGTATAAGAAAGACCCTTGAAAAATGCTCAAAAGATGATTTCAATCAGTGTGTTGAAAAGATTATGAACAGCAGGACTATATATATTTTCGGAGCAAGAAGCGCTGCTTCTCTTGCACAATTCATAAAGTATTACTTCAATCTTATCCTTCCTGATGTAAGACTTGTTTCCGCTTCAACTCCAAGCGAGGTTTTTGAGCAGATAATGAGGATCGGAGAAAACGACCTTATGATCGGTATTTCTTTTCCAAGATATTCAAACCAGACTGTGAATGCTTTAAAATACGCAAAAGCAAAGGGCGCAAATGTTATAGCCATTACCGACAGCGGTTCGTCTCCTCTTGTGCCTTATTCGGATAATGTTCTTATTGCAAAAAGTGATATGGCTTCGTTTGTGGACTCCCTTGTAGCACCTATGTCACTGATAAATGCACTTATCGTTGCAGTTTCTATTAGATCAAGGGAAAAAGTAAAAAAGACCTTTGAAAACCTTGAAAAGATTTGGGACGAGTACGAGGTCTACTCAAAACTCGACAGCGATAACGGCGGTGATGAAAACGATGTATGACCTTCTTGTGATCGGCGGCGGAGCGTCCGGACTTTTTGCGGCAATATTTGCCGCAAGAAAAGGATTTAATACCGTGATAGTTGAAAAAAATAATATCCTTGGGAAAAAACTTCTTATAACCGGAAAGGGAAGATGTAACGTAACAAATAACTGCGACAGCGAAACCGTTATGAAAAACATTCCTACAAATCCGAGATTTATGTTTTCTGCTCTTGACGGCTTTTCACCTGCCGATACAATTGAATTTTTTGAGGAGCAGGGAGTAAAACTCAAAACCGAAAGGGGAAACCGGGTTTTTCCTCAAAGCGATAAGTCGTCGGATATTGTTGACACACTTGTTGAAGCATGCAAAAAAGCGGGAGTAAAAATAATTCATGATAATATCACCTCCCTAATAATTGAAAACCATTCGGCTGTGGGAGCCAAAGGTGAAAAGGATACTTACAGCGCCCAAAAGGTTCTTATTGCAACAGGGGGAATGTCTTATCCAAAGACCGGATCAACAGGGGACGGATATATTTTTGCAAAAAGCGCAGGGCATACCATAATGCCAATCAGACCCTCGCTTGTACCTCTTGAAATAGAAGAAAAGGAAGCTTCTCAGATGATGGGGCTTTCACTTAAAAACGTTACCCTTTCGGTCTACGGAAACGCTAAAAAGCCTGTGTTCAAGGAGCAGGGAGAAATGCTCTTTACTCACTTCGGCGTGTCGGGACCGCTGGTTCTTTCCGCAAGCTCACGAATGAGGAAAATTTCAAAGGAGCAGTATAAAATTGTCATCGATATGAAACCCGCCCTTGATATAAATCAGCTTGACAAGCGTATACTTCGTGACTTTACAGAAGCTAAAAACCGTGATTTTCAGAATTCTCTCGGCAGACTCCTTCCCGCAAAAATGATACCTGTTGTCGTTAGCTTAAGCGGAATCGACGGAACAAAAAAGGTAAATGAGATTACAAGGGAAGAACGGCGCAGACTTGTTGAACTTATAAAAAATCTTACATTTACGGTCAAAGGTTTCAGACCTGTTGAAGAAGGAATAATTACCGGCGGAGGAGTAAGCGTTAAGGAGATAGACCCAAAGACCATGGAGTCAAAGCTTGTTTCAAATCTCTATTTTGCAGGGGAAGTTATTGACGTTGACGCTTACACAGGAGGATTTAATCTTCAGATTGCATTTTCTACAGCATATGCTTTTGCCTCGAATTTATAAGCTTGGCTGAAATTTTTAAAGGATTGATAGTATGAATAATGTAATTGACAACGAAAAAAATATCAAGGCATTTCTTGATGCTCTTAAAGAAAGTGAAAACGTAGTGTTTTTCGGAGGAGCGGGCGTTTCCACGGAGAGCGGTATTCCTGATTTTCGCGGTACAGACGGACTTTACAACACAAAGTATGATTATCCCCCGGAAACCATACTGAGTCATACCTTCTTTGAGGAAAATCCAAAGGAGTTTTTCAGGTTCTATTTCGATAAAATGATTGTGAAAAACGCAAAGCCAAATCTAACTCATTTAAAGCTTGCTGAACTTGAGAAAAAAGGAAAGGTAAAAGCCGTTATAACCCAGAATATTGATGGACTTCACCAGATGGCTGGAAGCGAAAATGTTTATGAGCTTCACGGTTCTGTTCATAGAAATCATTGTACAAAATGCGGTGAATTTTACTCAATGGAGGAAATGATAGGTTTATACAAAAAGTCGGAGGAACATATTCCGCTTTGCGACTGCGGAGGAATAGTAAAGCCCGATGTTGTTCTTTATGAAGAACCCCTTGATAACAGTGTTACCGAAAAGGCAGTTGAAGCAATATATAATGCTGATATGCTGATAGTAGGGGGAACATCTCTTGTCGTTTATCCGGCGGCCGGATTTGTGGGAAGATTTAAAGGCGAGCATCTTGTGCTGATAAATAAGTCGCCAACTTCCTATGACAGTTGTGCGGATATTCTGATAAACTGCGGACTGGGCGAAGTTTTTTCCAAAATATAAAAATATAACGGACAGCTTTTCCATTACGACATAAAACGCTGTCCGTTTGTTTTGTTAAAAAATTTTTCTTTACATAAGGGAGAAAATGTGCTATAATATTAAAGTAACAGTTTGTATTTAAATTTTTTTTGATTTTTACATGGAAAATGTGGACAGATGCTTTTTTGTGTGGTAAAATAACAACGTGTTTAATATATCCGAAAGGAAGATTTTGAATGGGTATAAATGTTGCGCTTGACGGACCGTCGGGAGCGGGAAAATCCTCTATAGCTAAAAAGGCAGCAGCAAGCCTTGGATATATCTATGTAGATACCGGGGCGATTTACAGATCTGTGGCTCTTTTTATGCTGAGAAATAATGTTGATATAAAAAATAAGGAGGAGGTTTCGGCTAAGCTTTCTGAAATCGACGTAAAACTTGAATATAAGGATAAGACGCAGGTCGTTGTCTTAAACGGTGAGGACGTGTCGGAACTTATAAGAACTCCTGAAATATCAATGGCTGCTTCCGCTGTTTCAGCAATTCCTGAGGTAAGGACTTTTCTTTTGGACCTTCAAAGAAATATTGCCAGAGAAAATAATATAATCATGGACGGAAGAGATATCGGAACTGTTGTGCTTCCAAACGCTCAGGTAAAAATCTTTCTTACAGCCTCTGCTGAAGAAAGAGCAAAAAGAAGATTCAAGGAGCTTCAGGAAAAAGGCGATAAGTCAACCTATGAAGAGGTTTTAAAGGATATTATCCAGCGTGACTATAACGATGCTCACCGTGAAACCGCACCGCTGAAACAAGCGGAAGATGCTGTTTTGGTTGATACGTCCGATATGGACTTTGACCGGTCGGTGGAAAAAATAATTTCAGTAATAAAGGAAAAGACAGCGGAGGAAAAGCTTCAAAAAAAAAAGGAACATGAACTGATGCCCATAGATCCGGTTGAACCGGGAAAAAACGTAAACTGTTTTCTCTGGATAGTTCATCAGCTTTTCCGATTTCTTGTCTGGATTGCATATAAGATATGGTATAAGGTTGAGTATGTAGGTACGGAAAACTGCCCTAAAGGCGGCGGAAATATGTATGTCTGCACTCATAGAAGCTACGCAGACCCTGTGCTTGTTTCAATTCCTGTAAGAGGTCCTTTCAGATTTATGGCAAAGGAAGAACTTTTTAAAGGTAATATTTTTTTCAAGTGGCTTATAATTGCGCTGGGCGCATTTCCTATAAAACGCGGAAACGGAGATACCGAAGCAATCGAAAAATCCATTAGAACAATGAAAAAAGGAAGAAATTTTCTTATTTTTCCGGAAGGAACAAGATCACGTGACGGAAAGGTAGGAAAGATACGGTCCGGTGCGGCTCTTATAGGCGCTGTAAGCCAGACAAATATCGTTCCGGTGGCGATTTGCTTTGAGGGCAGAAAGCTTAAATTCAGAAGCAGGATAATCGTTGCTTTCGGAAAATCCTTTACTCCCGCAGAGCTTGGCGCAGATTCTACTTCTCCACGCTGCCTGAAACTTATCAAGAATAAAATTTCACAGGAGCTTAATAATCTGGTAAATGAAAATGTTAAGAAATTGTAAAATTATCGTTGCAAAATCTGCGGGTTTTTGTTTTGGTGTAGACAGAGCCGTAAAAATAGTGTATAATAAATTAAATGACTATGATGATCTGGTAACGCTTGGACCTATCATTCATAATAAGAATGTAGTTTCCGATCTTGAAGCCAAGGGAGTCAGGGCTGTCGATGACGTGACCTGTATTAATAAAGGTCAACATGTTGTGATAAGAAGCCACGGAGTGGATATATCAACAATAAAGGCGCTTGAAGAGAAGGGCGCTGATATTATCGACGCTACCTGCCCTTTTGTTGAAAGGATACATAAGATCGCTTATGAAAATTCCGGTGAAAATAAGGTTGTGCTTATTGCCGGCGACCCTGTCCATCCTGAGGTAGTGGGTATAAAAGGACATTGCAAAGGCGAATGTTATGTTTTTTCTGACAGAGAACAACTTGATGGATTGCTTGAAAAGATTGAGGGTAAGGAAGTAACGATAGTGTCCCAGACTACGTTTAATGTGAGTATCTGGAATGAGTGTGAAAAGGCTGTATCAGAAAAAGGCGTAAAAGCAAGGATTTATAATACGATCTGTAACGCAACTGCCGAAAGACAGCGTGAAGCGGAGGAACTTGCAAGAAAAGCCGATGTAATGATAATAGTCGGGGGAAGAAACAGCTCAAACACCATAAAGCTTAAAAATGTCTGCGAAAAATTTTGCAGGTGTTATCATGTAGAGGGCAAGGAAGAACTAAGTTCCATAGATTTTTCCGGTTCTCATTTCATAGGGATTTCTGCCGGCGCATCGACGCCTGCATATATAATCAAGGAGGTACAAGAGACCATGAGCGAAATACTCAACAATGAAGAAGAATTTAATTTTGAGGAGGCGTTGGAGCAGTCTTTCAAGAAAATATATACAGGAGCAAAGGTTACCGGTTACATAACCACTGTTAATAACAGCGAAGTTACTGTTGATATCGGAACCAAGCATACAGGTATAATTCCCGCTTCTGAGCTTTCCAATGATCCGAACGCAAAGGCAGAAGACATAGTCAAGGTTGGAGACGAGATTGAAGCTATCGTCCTCAAAATAAGCGATCAAGACGGAATAGTTACCCTTTCAAAGAAAAAAGTTGACGCTATGAAGGGATTTGAGGAGATCGTTAAGGCAAAAGAGGAAGGAACTGTTCTTTCAGGCGTTGTTACAAATGTCGTTAAGGGCGGAATTCTTGTTTCAACTAACGGTGTAAAGGTATTTATTCCTGCGTCACTCGCAACCGCAAGACGCGATGATAAGCTTGATGACCTTCTTAAAAAGAATGTTGAATTCAAGGTCATTGAAGTAAATGAAAACGGACAAAGAGCAGTAGGTTCTGTAAGAGCTGTTGCAAACGAGAAGAGAGCAGCTGCTAAGGCTAAGTTCTTTGAAACAGCCGAGGCAGGCATGGAGGTTGAGGGAACTGTTAAGTCTATCCTTGACTATGGCGTGTTTGTTGATCTCGGTGGAGTTGACGGACTTATCCGTAAGCCTGATATCTGCTGGAAGAGAGTTAAGCATCCTTCCGATATTTTCAGCGTTGGCGATAAGATAAATGTTATTCTTAAAGACGTTGACAAGGAAAACCAGAAGGTTTCACTTACATGTAAGAAGGATTCTGAAAATCCGTGGAATATCTTCATCTCAACATACCATAAGGGCGATGTTGTAAACGTAAAGATTGTTTCCATTACATCTTTCGGTGCATTTGCCCAGATCATCGATGGAATAGACGGACTTATCCACATTTCTCAGATTGCAAACCAGAGAGTAAACAATGTTTCTGATATTCTTTCTGTTGGAGATATGGTAGACGTTAAGATTATTGATATCGACGAAGACCAGAAGAGAATCAGCCTTTCTATGAGAGCGCTTCTTCCCGAAGAGGAAAACACGGAAGAACCAGTTGAAGAAGCTGAAGCTTCAGAGGAAACAACTGAAGAGGCTGCTGAATAATTTTTATAACCAATATTTAGGCGCATACTTAGCTTTTAAGTGTGCGCTTTTTCGCTTTTTTTGGATAAATCAGATAAAAGACTTGTAAAATCGTAAATTCTGTGTTATAATAAACATATATGTATTCATTTGATACTTAAAGTGTAGACATAACAGAAAGGTGAAGCTTATGGCAAACAAAAGAAGTGTTGACTTAAAAAAGAAAAAGAATAAAGTAAGCACCCCTGTAAAGGTTCTTAAAGTCACGGGAACAGTTATTCTGTCTATGATATTCATAATTATCATAACAGGTTCTATTTTTGCAACAGCGCTTACTATATATGTTCTGAATTATGTTGATTCAACAACACCGATTTCTCTTGATAACGTTGAACTAAACTTCACATCGAGATTTCTTGCCGAAAATCCCGATTACGACGAAACAAACGAAGAGTCTGAACAGTATGTTACTTATTACACTCTTGCCCAGAATGGTGAAAGAAGGGTGTGGGCAGATCTTGAAAATATCCCTAAATACGTCCGCGACGCGTTTGTTTACTCTGAGGACGAAAGGTTTTACTCTCATGACGGCGTTGATTTTAAACGTACTATCGCAGCGTTCGCAAACCTTATCCTTCACTTTTATGACGAGGAATTCGGCGGATCGACTATTACCCAGCAGACGGTTAAAAACATCACCGGCGACGATGATACCCAGGGCGGTGCAGGCATAACAAGAAAGATACGGGAAATAACTCGTTCAATCAGTATTGAAAAGAAGTATACAAAAGACGAGATACTTGAAACATATCTGAATATCATCTTCCTTGGAACAAATCAGGTTAATATAAGAGGAGTTCAGGCTGCCGCCAATTTCTATTTCAGCAAGGATGTGTCCGAACTTACTTTGGGCGAAGCAGCAAGTCTTGCGGCAATTACAAAAAACCCCTCATGGCGTAACCCTTATGACCACCTTGACAATAACTACGAAAGACGTGCAAACGTTTTAAAGGTGATGCTCAATAATGGCGCTATTTCAACAAAAGAATATGATGAAGCAATGAATGAAGAGCTTGTTATTACAGGCGATATAAATTTCTCATCTGATGTAGATTCCGTTGCTGAGGAGATTGCAAATCAGGGAGTATCCTCTTACTATATTGATGAGTCCATCAGAGAAACGATCTCTATTTTACAGGAGATTTACGGTATAACATATAATTCCGCTTCTGAACGTATTGCGGGAGGCGGCTATACAATAACCACAAACGTTGACCTTGAAATGCAAAAGCTTATTGAGGACAAGTTTATGGACGACTCTAATTTCCAAAGCTATGCCTTTGAAAATGACGAACTATGGGCCGCTTTTATTTGTATGGATTATGAAGGACATGTAAGAGCTGTTGTAGGAAACAGGGGAGAAAAAGCAAGCTATATGTGCTGGAATAACGCTACACAGTCCACACGTTCTCCGGGTTCTACAATCAAACCTATCGCTTCCTATGCTCCTGCTCTTGACCAGGATCTTATAAACTGGTCTACAATGTTTAAGGATGAGCCTATTACGATTACGGTCGATGGGGTTGAAACGGAATGGCCCAGAAACTATTCCGAAACAGGAAACGTTACAAACTGGTCGTATAATTATTACCCCACATACCAGATGCTCCAGCGTTCACTTAACACCGCTCCGGCTCAGCTTGTCCAGACAATGACGCCGGCATACTGCTATAACTTTCTTGTAAATAAGCTTCATGTTTCTACCCTTGACAGCGACTACGATAAGGATTACTCTCCAATGACGGTAGGCGGAATGAGAAAGGGTATGAAGCTTTCTGAACTTGTTGCTGCATATCAGATATTCGGAAACGGCGGAAGATATTATGAGCCTAAGTACGTTTCAAGGATTGTTGACAGGGAAGGCACCGTGATATATGAAGCAAACGACATTTATGATAACGCTATCGATGAATCTACTTCATATGTAATGAACCGACTTCTCAAAGAGGTTATCGACGGAAATAATGCAACCGGAAGTCAGGCTCATATCGACGGGGTTGAGGTGTGCGGAAAGACCGGTACCTCTCAGGAGTGGCAGAACCTTACTTTTGTAGGCTGTACCCCCGACTATGTAAGCGGAGTCTGGATAGGTTTTGAGGATGTAACCCAGATACCTACCGAAAAGTATCAGAATATCGCAAAGATATGGAGAAATATCTTTGTTGATATCGCTCAGGACGAGGAGAATAAGGAGTTTGAAGCGCCTGATTCCGTTGTAACCGCAAAATTCTGTACAAGAACAGGAAAACTTGCGTCAAGGAGCTGCGGCTCGACTGCGACGGGATATTATAAGGAATCCGCTATGCCTGAAACTTGTTCGGGACATTAAAAATTACACTGCCTTCGTGTAAAATGCGAAGGCAGTTTTTGACGAAAGGAAATTATATGAAACTAAGAATTGCCTGTCCATGTCATTTTGGACTTGAAAGCGTTTTAAATTATGAAGCAAAAAAGCTTGGCTGTGAAAATATAACTGTTACCGATGGAAGAGTAAGCTTTGACGGTACAGAAGAGACGGTGGCTCTTGCCAATATATTTTTTGCCACCGCCGAGCGTGTGCTTATTGAGCTTGCAAACTTTAAGGCGTATACATTTGAGGACCTTTTTCAGGGCGTAATAAATATTCCCCTTGAAGAATTTATAGGTAAAAACGACGCTTTTCCGGTAAAGGGACACTGCCTTGATTCAAAGCTTCACAGCGTTCCTGACTGCCAGAAAATTATTAAAAAGGCGGCTGTTCAAAGACTTTCGCAAAAGTATAACACAATTTGGTTTGAAGAAAGGGGAAGTGCTCACCGACTTCAGTTTTCCATCATCAAGGATAACGCAGTCATCTACCTTGATACAACAGGGGAGGGACTTCATAAAAGAGGTTACAGAAAAAATTCAAACGATGCTCCCATCAAAGAAACTCTTGCGGCAGGGATTGTAGATCTTGCAAGAGTAAGAAGAGATTCGGTTGTGGTCGATCCTATGTGCGGTTCGGGAACTTTTCTTATTGAGTCCGCATATAAAGCGCTTGGTATTGCGCCCGGACTCAGAAGAAAATTTGCGGCGGAAGGCTGGGAACAGTTTGACAAGAGAATCTGGCTTTCAGCAAGAGATCACGCTCTTGATATAATTGATAAAGAGGGTAAATTCAAGGCGTACGGCTTTGACGCAGACGGTGCAGCCTGTGCGCTTACTGAATCAAATTCGGCAAAAGCCGGAGTCAGATCCAAAATATCAGTTGATATGAAAGACATAAAAAATTTCAAGCGCATTGAAGGAGCGATTAATTTCTGTAATCCTCCTTATGGCGAAAGAATGTTGGAAGTCAGGGAAGCAGAAAAGCTATATAAGATATTGGGAGACAAGCTTCATCCTGATAAGGATAATCCGGCTTACATAATTTCTCCTCATGAGGACTTTGAAAGCTTTTTCGGAAAGAAAGCTGACAAAAAAAGAAAACTCTATAACGGCATGATTAAATGTAACCTTTATATGTATTTCAGATAGAATTAAAACGGCAGCCTTAAATGGTCTGCCGTTTTTTAATGTAACAGTATTGTCGAAAAAACATATATTATATATAAGAGGGTAAAGCCTTTTTACAATTATATGCCGGAAGGGTGAAACAAAATGTACGAGATCGTAAGGCTTTCTGCATTGAACATAGGTGAAAAATGTAAGGTAACTGCAATCTTATCAAGCGGAGAGAAACGCAGACGACTTGTCTGTCTGGGATTTGTCAAGGGAACAAAAATAAGCCCTGTGCTTTTTTCGCCATCTGGAGGCGCAGTTGCTTATAAAATACGCGGAGCGATTATTGCTCTTAGAAGAGAGGACGCAAAAAAAATACTTGTAAAAAAACTGAAAGGAGCCGAAGATGATAATGCAGAGGTATAATAAATCAAGGCTCCGCAATGAAATGAAGTGTTATAACATCGTCCTTGCAGGAAATCCAAACGTAGGCAAATCAACTGTTTTCAATGCTTTGACAGGTATGAACCAGCATACGGGCAACTGGACCGGAAAAACTGTAACTAACGCTGTGGGAGAATTTGAGTTTGAAAATACATCCTTTAAAATAACCGACCTTCCGGGAACATATTCTATCTTATCAAACTCAGCCGAGGAAGCTGCGGCAAGCGATTATCTATTGTTTTCAGATGTTGACGCAGCAGTAGTTGTTGTGGATTGCTGCTGCCTTGAACGTAATCTAAGCCTTGTTTTTCAGGTTTGCGAGGCAGTGCAGAATGTTGTGATATGCGTTAATCTTCTTGATGAAGCTGATAAAAAAGGGATAATTGTTGACCTTGACGAGCTGTCCATACAAACGGGGGCAGAGACAATAGGAATTTGTGCTAAAAACAGGCGGGATATCAATAAACTATGCAGAGTTATTAATGATGTCTGCAAAAGGAATACCTGTACTCCGAGAAGAAAAACTTCATTTTCCAAGGAGATAGAAAATGAGATATCTGCTTTGGAAGCTATTGTTGAAAAATACGATTTTTCGGTTAGTTCTCGTTTTACCGCAATAAAAATAATCGAGGGCGATGAGGATTTCAGTAATAAAATTCTGTCTATGATTGCAGAGAAAGATGAGCTTATAAGAACGTTTGAAGGACTGAAAAATAAAGCTTACGACAAGGACGCCTTTTACGAAGAAATTTCCGCCGCATATTACGAAAGGGCTGAAAAAACAGCCTCCCTTTGCGTAAGATACACAAAAAAAGACTATGATAAAAAAGATAGATTATTAGATAAAATTTTTACATCACGAATAACCGGTATTCCAATAATGATACTTATGTTGGGGATGATATTTCTTATAACAATCTCCCTTGCAAACTATCCATCAAGACTGCTTTCGGAACTGTTTTCAGCAATTGAAAAGCCTCTGTCGGGTATGATTTCAGACAGCGGACTGCCTGCATGGGTGCATGGGATTCTGATTGATGGAATGTATAGGACGTTAAGCTGGGTGGTGGCGGTAATGTTACCTCCTATGGCAATATTCTTTCCGCTTTTTACAATTTTAGAGGATTTCGGATACCTGCCGAGAGTTGCATTTGACCTTGATAAATATTTTCATAAATCGGGCGCTCACGGCAAACAATCCCTGACCATGTGATGAGGATTTATTTACTCCGTACTAAAAGACAAATGTTTTCAATATGCCTTGTATGAGGAAACATATCTACAGGCTGGATAGCTTTCACGGCGTATCCGCCCTTTGTAAGTATCTTCAGGTCGCGCTCAAGTGAATCTATGCCACAGGAAATATAAACTATTCTTTCAGGAGAGCAGGAAATAAGCGAGCTTAAAAACCTCTTGTTGCAGCCGCTTCTTGGGGGATCCAAAAATGCTGCGTCAATCTTTTTGCCTTGCAAATTCATATTCTCCATAAATTCTCCTGCGTCGCCGCAAAGAAAATTTACGTTATTGCAGACATTTGCCTTTGCGTTTGCTTTTGCGTCGGCAATCGCCTGACTGTTTACCTCAACGCCTGTTACCGACCTGCAAACATCTGAGGCGATTATTCCGATCGTACCGGTGCCGCAGTAGCAGTCAAGAACCTTTGAGTTTTTGTCAAGACCTGCAAAGCTAATCGCTGTTCTGTATAAGATTTCCGTCTGGACAGGATTTACCTGATAAAAGGATCTTGCAGAAACACGAAACTTTTTACCACAGAGATTGTCCTCAATGTAACCTTTTCCGAAAAGAACATTTTCCTTTGTTCCAAGTGTTAATGGCATGGGGTTTGTACAAATATTTTGAACTGCAGTTGTTATTTCTGGACAAGCTGAAATAAGAGCAGTAATAAAATTTTTCTTTGAGGGGAAACCCTCCTTTGACGTTACAATGCAGACAAGAATTTCATTTGTGGAAAAACTGCGTTTGACAAGAACATGACGTATAAAGCCTTTTTGAGTTGAAAAATTGTATGGATGAAGTTTAAAAGAAGCCATAAGCTTTTTTATCTGTAAAATTATTTCTGTCGCTTTTTTATCCTCAAGGTTACAACTTTCACAAGGAACTATCCTACCGCTTCCCGACTGATAAATTCCTGAAATAATCCTACCGTTTGTGTTTGTGTAAAAACCGTGAGACACCTTGTTTCTGTAGTTATAAGGGTGCTTCATACCGACTATTTCTGATACATTGCAAAACTTTCCGAGCATTCTCCGAACCTTCTGCTGCTTATACTCAAGCTGTTCTGAATAGGAAAAATCAAACTGACAGCCGCCGCACCTTTTAAAAAGTCTGCACTTTTTTTCTTCCATAACATTTTTCCTTTCGGTTGATTATAATTTAATGATAACACAAATCCACCCGAATTTCAACAGTTATATTAAAAGCCTGTACTGTCATAGAATTTCAAAAAGGGGCGATGATCTTGAAACAACTTAATTGTGCAGGTTACTTAAGACTTTCAAAGGACGATGGAGAGGGAGAAAGCGCAAGCATTAAAAATCAGCGGAGAATCATCATGGATTTTGCAAAGGAAAACGGTTTAGAAATAATAAAGGAATACTGCGACGACGGTTTTTCCGGGACGAATTTTGACAGACCCGGTTTTAAAGCGCTTGTTGAAGATATTAAGAAGGAAAGAATAAATGTAGTGATCGTAAAGGATCTTTCAAGACTTGGCAGGGATTATATTGAAACAGGAAAATTCACAGAAAAATTCTTTCCTGAAAATGGAGTGAGATTCATTGCGGTAAACGACGGAATCGATACTGACTGCCCTATGAACGACCTTGCCCCATTCCGAAACGTTATTAATGAAATGTATGCAAGGGACACAAGCCGTAAAATACGTTCGGCGCTTTACTCAAGAATGAAAAGCGGTATATTTGTGGGAAGCGCTTCTCCTTACGGCTATGAATGTAAAAACGGCGTGCTTGTAAAAGGAGAAAAGGCTCAGGTGGTGGAATTTATTTTTAAGAAGGTGACCGAGGGAAACTCGGCGCAAAAAACCGCCGAGATATTAAACCTTACAGGAGAACTTTCTCCTCTCGACTACAGAAGCTATAAAACGGGAAGAGAGGTTAGGAATTACGGTTGGTCTGCGTCTACTGTCAGAAAAATAATTAAAAATCCTGTTTATAAAGGAGTTCTTGTTCAGGGAAAAACAAGAAAGCCTACGTTTAAATCCGAAGGCTCAAAAAACGTTCCCGATGAAATGAGATTTGTAACTTTGAACGCTCATGAAAAAATAATTTCCGATGAAGTTTTTGAAATGGCAAACAGACTTGTTTCAATAAACAGAAATTCCCTTGAAAACAATCCACTTGCGGGTTTTCTTTTTTGTGCAAAATGCGGGGCTGAAATAAAGAGAATAACGCCGTTTGCAGTTTGCGAAAACAATTGTCTTGAAGGAACAAGGATAACAAAGCAAGTTCTTATCCGCAAGGTCAATGAGATTATAAGAACGGATTTTTCAAAGCTGTCACTTGGAAAGCGGGGAGAGATAGTTGAAAATATTACAGTGGGTAAAAATTCTGTAACAGTAAAACTGCGCAATTCCGACGTTTTAAAAGCAAATAAAAATAAATTGTAACAAATAAGGCTTAAAGGTTGCAATTTGTAACCGTTTCTGCTATAATAAAAAGAGTTTAGTTTATTGTAGAGTTTAAAATACAGGAGACAGATGCTTATGTATAAAATTAAAGCCGCTATTGCAGCAGCGCTTGCAGTTATAATTTGCTGTATGACTATTGTTGATAATACGGACAGATATAAAAATGCTGCGGCAACTGAGATAGAAGAACAGATAAGCGAGTATGAGCAAAAGCTTCAGGAGATTGAGCAAAAGGAAAATGAGCTGAATAATCAGCTTGCAAATACTGCGGACAGTATTGAAAACGAGCAGGAAAGACAGAAGATACTTGACGAGCAGATACAGAATACATATGATAAGATCGCCGCTATGCAGGCGTATATAAGCGACCTTGAAGTAGAGATAGCAGACCTTGATACACAGATCAGAAATGCCGAGGATTCAATTGAAAAAAGGCAGGTTGAGATAGATAAAGGTATTGAGGATTTCGGTAAGCGTTTAAGGGCAATGTATATTTCTGGTGAAGAGGGATATGCAGGGGTTATACTTGACTCCCGTGATTTTTACGATACTCTTATGAGAGTCGAACTGGTCAAGAGAGTTGCGGGTTATGATAACGAAATAATTGAAAATCTTATTGACCTTAAAAAACAGCAGGAAGCTGAAAAAGAGGCTCTTGAAATAAAACAGTCTGAGATTACCGACACTATGCATGAATATTCTTCCGAACTTTCTGATCTTCAGGAGGAAAAGGATAACCTTCAGACGCTTTATGAAGAAAGTACAAAGAGTCTTGAAGAGCTTGAACAGTGGCAGAACGAGTATCTTGCTCAACAGCAGCAGTTGAACGCTGATAAGAATGATGTATCCGATACCTTGAGCGATCTTGAGCAGCAAAAGCTTGAAGAGGAAAGGCAGGCTGAATTTGAAAGACAGCAGCAGCTTCTTCTTGAACAGATGGAACAGGAGAGACTTGAGCAGGAGCAGAACAATAGCAATAGTGATCTGGCTAATGAGGGTGTAAACGATGTTGATGACGATTCTCAGACTGGCGGTTCACAGGAAAATAATGATGAGGATAACAGTTCTGGAAATGTCAATACCTCTGCAGGCGAAACATACAGCGGAAGTCTTGACCCTGTGCTTGATATGGCAAGAAGCATGGTGGGAGGAAGTTATGTATGGGGAGCGGCAACCCCTACGGCTTCCGATTGTTCGGGACTTACTATGCAGTGTTATGCAAAGATAGGAATTTCACTTCCTCATAAAGCTTCCATGCAGGCAAGCTACGGAAGAGCGGTAAACTATTCCGAAATGAAACCGGGCGACCTTATCTTCTATGGCGGAACAAGTTATTCATCAATTTATCATGTTGCAATCTATGTTGGAAACGGAATGATAATACACGCTGAAAGCACGAGAACGGGAATAGTTATTTCAAATTCCGATACGGTTGCAAAATACAACCATATAACAGTTATAAAAAGACTTGTTGAATAGTTTTAATCGGAGCAAAGCGTTGATAATTTCATCTCTTTCAGAGCTAAACATCTCTTTCAGAGCTAAACATCTCTTTCAGAGCTAAACATCTCTTTCAGAGCTAAACATCTCTTTCAGAGCTGTGCTTAATCACGCTGCAACGAAAAACAACTTTTTGAAGTTTGCTACTCAGAGGTTTCAGTATGGATTCCTAATAATCCCCCAATGAAAGACTGAATGGACCCTGCCTCCTATAGGAGGCAGATCCGCTGAACAATGCCCCCTGCCGAATACTCGGCAGGGGGCATCTGCGACTTGGTTATAAATATAAGGATGTCCGGCTTTAGCTTGACATCCTTTATTTTTTCCCCGACCATGTGCATGGGATTTGGCTGTAACGCTTGCGGAGTTTCCGGCTGTCGTATAATCGACTCGGAAAGGGAAAGGCTAATTGCTATCATAACTAACACTTTTGTCCCATGCAACGGAAGATTTCCTGCAATGATAAGTATTATAACAATTTTTTTTACCGCTGCCGCAGGAAGATATAAAAATCTTCTTTGTGCTGTGATACTTCTTGGAGTGATAATATTCGGCGTAGTTGTTACCCTTTTGTCTTCAAAGCTTCTGTCAGTAACATTTCTTAAAGGCAAGCCTTCCGGCTTTGTTCTGGAGCTTCCTCCGTATCGTCTGCCAAAATTTCGGGAAATTATAGTAAGGTCGGTTTTTGAAAGAACTATTTTCGTTCTTGGAAGAGCGGTTGCGGCGGCAGCCCCGGCAGGAGCTGTAATATGGCTTCTGGCAAATATCCAGCTTCATGGCTCAAGTCTGTTGAGTCATGTGTCGGATTTTCTTGACCCGGTAGGAAGATTTATGGGTCTTGACGGCGTAATACTCATCGGGTTTATTCTTGGATTTCCCGCAAATGAGATTGTGCTGCCTATAATTTTAATGGGGTATTTATCTGAAGGCACACTTGTTGAGGTAACGGAAATCTCCGCTTTGAGTCAGATACTTGTCCTAAACGGCTGGACGTGGGTGACCGCCCTTTGCGCAGTGTTGTTTTCACTTTGTCATTTTCCTTGCGCAACAACATGTATTACGATTTACAAGGAAACCAAAAGCCTTAAATGGACGATATTTTCTGTGCTTTATCCTCTTGCCGTGGGAGCTTCGGTCTGCGCTCTTATTTCCCATGCAATTAATTTAATTATATAACCAAGTCGCCGATGTCCCCCTGCCGAGTATTCGGCAGGTCTGCCTCATATTAGGCGGGTCCGCCTCCTATTGGAGGCAGGGTTCCATTCAGTTTTTCAGTGGGGGTTTTAATCCCCCACTGAAACCCTGAGGAGCAAAGCTCCCATCTGCAGCTTGCTGCAGTAAGCGACAGATTGCAATCGTCGCAACGTGATTAAGCCTGTCTGCTGAAAAGCAGACATCCTTATCAACGCTTTGCTCCGATTTAAATTTCAAGCAATATACTGACTTCGTTTTTCCGGCGGAGTCAGTTTTGTTTATACTGTGATATCAATCTGCGTTTCTCTGTCGGTGGGAAACTTCTCACACGATTATATTCAGATATAGGCGTATTTTTCGATTGCGGCAGCAACTCCGTCATTTTCACAGGTTTCGGTTTCATACTTTGCATATTCTTTAACAAACTGAGGAGCGTTTCCCATTGCAACGGATTTTTCCGCATAATCAAGCATAGAGATGTCGTTGTCACTGTCTCCGATAGCCATAACGTGGTAAGGAAAAAATCCATATTTTTTTGCAAGCTCAGAAAGGGCTTTGCCTTTTGTACAGCCTGCAGATGTTATTTCAAGATTAAGCTCCATGGAATATGTGAGCTGAGGGGGAGGAATTATCTTTCCAAGTTCCATTATAGCGTCGGCGCGTTCATCATCTTTTCCAAAATACATTCCGAATTTTTCAACAAGTCCACATTCTTTATCGTAAAATTCATAAATGTCATCGACAAAGTTGCGGTAAATTTTGAAAACTTCAAAAGCGTCTTCTGTAAGACCGTAAGAGGGAAGCTCGCTTACGTCAAATTTTCTGATGTAAGCTTTTCCCGCTGTATAAATGTCAAGCAAACAATTATATTTTTTTATAACTTTAATAACCTTGTCGGAAAAATCTCTCGGCATTGAATTTGAAATAATGACATTGCCTTTTTCATCAAGAACAGTGGCACCGTTTGAGGTTATGTAATTTGAGATTTCCTTAATGTTTCGGACGGATTCGGGTACCTCGCCGTAAACACGTCCTGTGCTGATAACCACTTTAATTCCGTTGTTATGAGCATTGACAATGGCCTGTCTGTTAGCCTCAGAGACTTCATTTCCGTTTTTAAGTAAAGTTCCGTCAAGATCAAGTGCAATCAACTTTGTTTTCATAACACCAATCCTTTCTCAAATTTCTATTTCATTTTACAACATTTTTTCGCCTTATTCAACATAATTTCTTTATTTGAATAAATTATTTACCAAAAGAAAAATCCTGTGCGTTTGGGTTCTTAAATTGATAATTTACTAATATAATTTAATGATATTAAAAGCAAGGAAGTGTACAGAAAATGAAGAGATTATTGTGTGTTTTGATTGCAATACTCACTTTTTGCGGTTGCAATTCATCGGGAGAAGTCAAAAAAGAAGTCCTGCCACTGACTTTGCAGGCGTTTTCTCCAACTCCGTTTAAAATTGTAACAGAAAGTTCAGAAAACGAAGCTTCTGAGCCTGACTCTACAGAAAACTCTGATGAAACCGCTGATAACAGCCCCGAAAGAAGAGATTATATCCCTATAAATTACGATATTCAGAAGGCTGTTTGGTTTTCATATATTGATATAGCAGAGCTTCTTACGGGCAAAACCAAAGACGAATTCACCTCGGAAATCTCTGCTGCATTCAGTAACGTCAAGGAGCTTGGAGCAAATACGGTTTACGTTCATGTAAGACCCTTCGGGGACGCACTTTACAGCTCGGAATATTTTCCTGCGTCAAAATATTACACCGGAGCAATAGGAGCATATACCGAGTTTGACGCTCTTGAAATAATGGTCGGCGAAGGGCATAAGCTGGGACTTTCCGTTCACGCATGGGTAAATCCGTTAAGATGCGAGACGGAAGAAAACATTAAAAAAATTTCAGAGGGATATATAATCAGACAATGGTATGATGATGAAAGCTTAAACGGAAAATATCTTGTTAAAAATGAATCCGACAGCAGATACTGGCTCAACCCTGCCTATGAGGAAGTGCGAACGCTTGTCTGCAACGGAGTAAAAGAAATATGCCTGAACTATGATGTGGACGGTATCCACATTGACGATTATTTTTATCCCACAACGGAGGAAAGCTTTGATAAAGCCGCCTTTGCAGAAGTGCAGAACGTTTCTCTTTCGGATTTTCGTCTTGAAAACACAAATAAACTTGTAAAAGGTATGTACGATACTGTCAAACAAGTGAACAGCCGCCTGCTTTTCGGAATATCTCCGCAAGGAAATATTGACAATAATTATTCTCAGCTTTATGCAGACGTAAAACTCTGGGCAAGTGAAAAAGGCTACTGCGATTATATATTGCCACAGGTCTATTACGGCTTTGACAACAAGACTCAGCCTTTTGAAGAAGTCTGTAAAACCTGGGAAGATATGACCTGCAATGATGTGAAGCTTGTTATAGGACTTGCTTTTTATAAAATTTACGAAGGTCAGGAATTTGAAAATGAGAAAAAAATTATTTCAAGACAGATAGAAACTGTCAAGGAAATTAACCAAAACATAGGCATTGCATTATATAAGTACAGCGACGTTTTTCCAACAGAAAAAGAGAAAAAAAACCGTGCAGAACCGGAGAGGGAGAAAATATTTTAGCCAAAAAGAATTTTAAAGTGAAAAAATATCAATTTCGTGAAATATTATGTTGACAATTCAAAACCTTTGAGTTATAATTAAATAGTAATTTTTTATAAGTGAGGGGTTTAAACAATGGAGTTTAAAAACGCATATCTCCAAGGCGTTTACGACAAGGTGTGTCAGAGAAACGCAGGAGAAAAGGAATTTTTACAGGCAGTAAAGGAAGTTCTCGAGAGCCTTGAGCCTGTAGTAGAAAAAAGACCCGACATCGTTGAAGCAGGCGTTATCGACAGAATCGTTGAACCTGAAAGACAGATTATTTTCAGAGTTCCTTGGGTTGACGATAACGGCAAGGTTCAGGTAAACAGAGGTTTCAGAGTACAGTTCAACTCTGCTATTGGTCCATACAAGGGAGGACTCAGACTTCACCCATCAGTATGCGCATCTGTTATTAAGTTCCTTGGCTTTGAACAGATCTTCAAGAACAGCCTTACCGGACTTCCTATCGGCGGAGGTAAGGGAGGTTCAGACTTCGATCCTAAGGGAAAGAGCGACGGAGAGGTTATGAGATTCTGCCAGAGCTTTATGACTGAGCTTTCTAAGCACATCGGCGCTGATACTGACGTTCCTGCCGGCGATATCGGAACAGGCGCAAGAGAAATCGGTTATATGTACGGACAGTATAAGAGACTCAGAAATGAATTTACAGGCGTACTTACCGGTAAGGGACTTTCCTACGGCGGTTCACTTGTAAGAACTGAAGCTACAGGCTACGGACTTTGCTACTATACTGCAGAAATGCTTAAGTGCATGAAGAATGACAGCTTCGAAGGCAAGACTGTTGTAATTTCAGGTTCGGGAAACGTTGCTATCTACGCTACTCAGAAGGCTACACAGCTCGGCGGTAAGGTAGTTGCACTTTCTGACTCAAACGGATATATCCATGATCCTAACGGAATTAATCTTGACGTTGTTAAGCAGATCAAGGAAGTTGAAAGAGGTCGTATCAAGGAGTATGTTAACAGAGTCGAGGGAGCTACATACACAGAAGGCTGCAACGGTATCTGGACTATTCCTTGTGATATCGCTCTTCCATGTGCAACTCAGAACGAGCTTGACGGTGCTTCGGCTGATATCCTTATCAAGAACGGCGTTATTGCTGTAGCAGAAGGTGCTAATATGCCTTCAACACCTGAGGCTATTGAAAAGTTCCAGGCAGCAGGAGTTCTCTTTGGACCTGCAAAGGCTGCAAACGCAGGCGGCGTTGCTACTTCTGCACTTGAAATGTCGCAGAACAGCGAAAGACTTTCATGGACATTTGAAGAAGTTGACGCTAAGCTTCAGAATATCATGACAAACATCTTCCATAATTCCTACAATGCTTCTAAGGAATACGGAATGGAAGGAAACCTTGTTGCAGGCGCAAACATTGCCGGTTTCCTTAAAGTTGCCGACGCTATGATGTGGCAGGGAATTTCCTATTAATATCAAACAGATTTTAAATTTCATGAAAATGTCAAGCCTCTGTTTTTCGACGGGGGCTTGATTTGTGTGATGACATGAAAAATAGTAATAACAGATATATTAATTTTACATTTGTCCTTAAATAAAACTACTTGAAATTAATCCTTGTATGCTGTATAATTTTAATTTAAGAAGGGGGCTTGATGTTCTATGTATAAAATAGTTACTAAAAGACAGCTTAATGAACAGGTCGTGCTTATGGAAGTTGAAGCTCCGTTTGTAGCTAAAAAGGCTCAGGCAGGACAGTTCATTATATTCAGAGTAGATGAAAAGGGGGAAAGAATTCCTCTTACAATTGCAGATTATGACAGGGAAAAGGGTACTGTCACTATTATTTTCCAGACTGTCGGCGAATCGACAATGAAGCTTGCAATGCTTAATGAAGGGGATAGTATCCTTGACTTTGTAGGACCTCTCGGAGTGGCAACTCATTTTGAAGATGGTATCAAAAAGGTAGCTGTTGTAGGCGGCGGCGTTGGCTGCGCAATTGCTTATCCTCAGGCTAAGGCTCTTTTTAACAAGGGCGTTGAGGTTGACCTTATTGCAGGATTCAGAAGCAAGGATATCGTTATTCTTGAGGATGAAATGAAAAAGGTTTCCACAAATCTTTATATCACCACTGATGATGGTACATACGGAACAAAGGGATTTGTTACAAATGTACTTAAAGAGCTTATCGAAAAGGGAAACAAGTATGACGCTGTTGTTGCTATCGGTCCTGTACCAATGATGAAGTTCGTGTGCGATGTTACAAAGCCTTACGGAATAAAGACAATCGTTTCTCTTAACCCAATTATGGTTGACGGAACCGGAATGTGCGGCGGATGCCGTGTGTCTGTCGGCGGAAAGGTAAAGTATGCCTGCGTTGACGGACCGGATTTTGACGGATTTGAGGTTGATTTTGACGAACTTATGAGAAGAAACGCTTCTTATAAGGAACAGGAAAGAGAACACGTTTGCAGACTTACGGGAGGTGTAAGATAATGGCTAATATGTGTCCCGAAAAAACCCCTGTTGCAGAACAGGACCCAAAGGTGAGAGCAAGAAACTTTAAGGAAGTATGCCTTGGATATACTGCCGAAGAAGCTATGAACGAAGCAAAGAGATGTCTTAACTGTAAGACAAAGCCATGCGTAAGCGGCTGCCCTGTGGGAGTCAGAATTCCTGAATTTGTTGCAAAGGTAGCAGAGGGAGAATTTGAAGAGGCTTACAAAATAATTACCTCGACAAACGGACTTCCTGCTATTTGCGGACGTGTATGTCCTCAGGAAAATCAGTGCGAAGGAAAGTGCGTAAGAGGAATCAAAAACGAACCTGTAGGTATTGGCAGACTTGAAAGATTCTGTGCTGATTATATGATGGCAAAGGGCGGAGAAACCGTTAAGAAGTATGAGTCAAACGGACATAAGGTTGCTGTTGTCGGTTCGGGACCTGCCGGACTTACCTGTGCAGGCGACCTTGCTAAGCTTGGATATGAGGTTACTATATTTGAGGCTTTTCACACAGCGGGTGGAGTTCTGATGTATGGTATACCTGAGTTTAGACTTCCAAAGGCAATCGTTCAGAAGGAAATAGACAACCTTAAAGCTATGGGCGTTAACATTATGACAAACATGGTTATAGGAAAGGTTCTTTCAATTGACGAGCTTCTTGAGGATGGCTATGAAGCTATTTTCGTAGGCTCCGGTGCAGGACTTCCGAGATTTATGGGTATCGAGGGAGAAACTCTTGTCGGGGTTTATTCCGCAAACGAATACCTTACAAGAATCAACCTTATGAAGGCGTATCTTGAAGATTACGACACGCCTATCAAGAAGTCAAAGGTGGTTGCAGTTGTCGGCGGTGGAAATGTTGCAATGGACGCTGCAAGAAGTGCAATGAGACTTGGAGCAGAAAAGGTTTACATCGTTTACAGACGTTCGCTTGACGAGCTTCCTGCAAGAAAGGAAGAGGTTCATCATGCAATGGAAGAGGGAATAGAATTCCTCCTTCTCAACAACCCTGTAAAGGTAATAGGCGATGAAAACGGAAATGTTACAGGAATTGAGTGTATAAAAATGGAGCTTGGAGAGCCTGACGAAAGCGGCAGACGTTCACCGGTTCCGGTCGAAGGATCAAACTATGTTCTTGACGTTGATACAGTTATAATGTCAATCGGTACAAGCCCCAATCCCCTTATCCGTTCAACTACTCCCGGACTTGAAACGAATAAGAGAGGCTGCCTTATCGTTGATGAAAACGAAGCGACAACAAAGCAGGGTGTTTATGCAGGCGGTGACGCTGTAACAGGCGCTGCAACTGTTATCCTTGCAATGGGCGCAGGCAAAAAGGCTGCTGCCGCAATTGATAAATATATCAGCGAGAAATAATAAGATACTCTATATAAAAAGCTCCGCCCCGGATTGTGCATTTGGCGCAACACGGGACAGAGCTTTATTATTTGTGGTATTTAGTTTGTAATCCTTACATAGCTATATATTTTTCAGCCTGAGAAAAAAGCTTTATATCCACCATGGCGTCGCATAAAATGCCGTCAGGAGTGTATTCCTCGCTGAAAACCTTTCCCTCAACTCTTATTCTGCTTATAAATCCTGCCTTGTCAAAGGGAATAAGAAGCCTCATTCTTGCAGATGATTTTGGAAGAACTTTTGAAATCGCCTCGAGAAGTCTGTCAAGACCTTCGCCGCTTTTTGCGGAAATTCTTACAACACTCTCATTGAGTCCGCTGAGGTCTTTATCGGTAATGTAAGGAACAAGGTCGCATTTGTTGAATACTGTGACAATGGGAATATCCTCGCATCCGAGTTCTTTTAACAATTCAAGTGTAACCTCCGCCTGCTCCTTGCAGTTTTCGCTTGAAGCATCACATATGTGAAGTATAACGTCTGCGTTTGCAGCCTCCTCAAGAGTTGACTTGAACGCTTCTACAAGATGATGAGGAAGCCGTCTTATAAGACCAACTGTGTCAACAAGCATGACGCTTCTTCCGTCGGGGAGCTCAATTGCACGTGAAGTAGTCTCAAGAGTGGCAAAAAGCTTGTTTTCGGCTAAAACCCCGGCTTTTGTAAGAGTGTTTAAAAGGGTGGATTTTCCTACGTTTGTATAGCCTACAATGGCACAGACAAGCACCCCGTCCTTTTTTCTTCTCTCTCTTGAATATGTTCTGCGCTTTTCGATTTCTTTCAGTTCTGAACTTAAAGCGGATATCCTCGCTCTGATGTGGCGCTTGTCGGTCTCAAGCTTGGTTTCTCCCGGACCTCTCGTGCCTATTCCTCCTCCAAGCCTTGAAAGCCTTATTCCTATTCCTGCAAGCCGAGGAAGCCGATATTTGTTCTGGGCAAGCTCAACCTGAAGTCGTCCTTCGTGAGTGGTGGCTCTTCCGGCAAAAATATCAAGAATTAGCATTGTTCTGTCAATTGTATGAACTCCTGTTGCATCTTCAATGTTCCTTATCTGTGTTGCGGTAAGTTCGCAATCAAAAATTATCTGATCTATTTTATTGTTTTCACATATTTCCGCTATCTCTTCAAGACGTCCCCGACCGATACAAGTACCCGGGTCAAAAGCAGGACGTTTTTGTATAACTCTTGCGACAACTTCTCCTCCTGCGGTCAGAGTAAGCTCCTCAAGCTCGTCAAGAGAGCTTTCTGCATCATATTCTCCGATGTCTACCGCCGCAAGCATTATTTTCGGCGGCTTTATTTCAGTTTCAAACATATTGCCTCCAAAGCTGTATAGATATTTTAACAATTGTAATTTGACCATTAATTATAACAGAGGTTAAAGTCTTTGTCAAGCCTGCCGGCATTTTTGAATTAAAAAAGTTGTTCAGTTGTCAATGATATGTTACACTCGCACAAAAAATTAAGATTTTGAATTTTATTGAATGAGCTGTATGTGCTGTGCTCATCATATATTTCCCTGAAACAAAACCTATTCAGTATGTATTGAGATTAAAAATTTCAGTAATTTAAATTAGCAGGCTTTTTTGTCTTCTCGTTTTGCTGATTTGAGAAAAACGGGATTTTTTTCTCATTTAATTCACAAAGGTTGCTTGTTTTAAAAAGACGTAAAATGCACAGATTATTATTAAAGCTGATTTGTGAAAGGATGATGAAAATGTGCAAGTGCTTTCTTAAATATTTTACTGTATTTGCAGTAGGCGCAATGGCGTACGGACTTATTGAAATTGCAGCAAGAGGTTTTACTCATATCACAATGGGATTTCTTGGCGGAATAAGCATGATAGTAATAAGCATTCTTAACGATATGAGAAGAAAAGGTCTGCCTTTGATTACTGAACTTATCATAATTACAATCTTTATAACAGTATGTGAATTTATAGCCGGGATAATACTTAATGTTAATTTGCATCTCAATATATGGGATTATTCTCAAATCCCTATGAACATTATGGGACAAATATGTGTCCCATTTATGTTTATTTGGCTTATATTGTCTTATGTTGGTATAATTGTAGAGGAATTCATGAGGGCTCACCTCTTTTTTTCCGGAAAAGCTTTGTATGTTATGCATAAATAACATTTATGTTGTAACAAAATGCAGTAGAATTGTAATATTTGGCTGTTCTAATTTGTTGACATATCATTTCCTATGTGTTATAATATTAAAAGCTTAATGCAGAGAATGTTTTGTCGTATTTTGTAACTGCCATTATGCTTATTTTAGTTATTTCTCAGGCGTGAAAAATATTTAAAGATTCGGATATGAGTCAACAACTTGCTCGGAATGTTTGGAGTTGATAATGTGGAAGCAATTAAATCAGAAGAGATAATAGATATAGAGGATATTCCGAATGATATGGAACAACCTGCTTTGTTGCTTGGTGATGCTGCCGATAAAAGTTTCTCAGACGCAGTTTTTGATGAACATTCTATATCCGGTAATAAGGAAATGCTGGATGTTGAAAAGTATATCACCAATAAACAAGGGTACAGGTTTATGCGAAGAAGTCAGGATATCCTTTTTTCTGCGCTTGCTATCATTCTGCTGATTATCCCCTGTATATTTGTGGCGTTGATAATATTTTTTGACGATCCTAAGGGTAGTCCTATATTTACTCAGGATAGAATAGGACTTAACGGAAAGAAATTCAAGTTTTTCAAATTCAGATCTATGTGTGTTGACGCAGAAAGCAAACTAAAAGAACTGAAGGAAAAAAACGAAAAGGACGGACCTGTTTTTAAGATAAAAAACGATCCGAGAATCACAAGAGTGGGAAAGTTTATAAGAAAAACGAGTATTGACGAATTACCTCAGCTTTTGAATGTATTGATGGGCGACATGAGTATAGTCGGTCCAAGACCTGCACTGCCAAACGAAGTGGAGCAGTACGATGAATATCAAAAACAGAGGATACTTGTCAGACCGGGGCTTACCTGTTACTGGCAGATACAGCATCATCGTGACAACATAACCTTTGACCAGTGGATGGATATGGATATAAAATACATAAAGGAACGTAGCTTCTTAGTTGACTGGAAGATAATATTAAAGACGGTTCTTGCCGTATTTAGAGGCAGCGGATCGTGATAAAAAACTGATGGACAGGCTTGATGTTTATCTATTATAACCAAGTCGCCGATGTCCCCCTGCCGAGTATTCGGCAGGTCTGCCTCATATTAGGCGGGTCCGCCTCCTATGGGATGATCTGCCTCCTATGGGAGGCAGGGTTCCATTCAGTTTTTCAGTGGGGGTTTTAATCCCCCACTGAAAAACTGAGGAGCTTTGCTCCGATTTAAAAGCGTAAATAAGGTTCTGGCTTGGTGAAAAAATCATGAAATTATTCGTTTTGGATAGATGGTTATCGACAGTGATTATCTCATATAAGGCGAAAAGATGCCAAGGAACTTATTTTTCCACACCGCCGAAAAACCGATGAAAGTCTGATTCGATCAGCGTCTTTTGTGTAGTTTTGTTACATGATGGCAATTCTGCCTAAATGATATTAGCTGCATTGCAATCGTTATTTTCCGATTGCTGTGTTTAAAGGTTGTCCGTCCAAATGGAAAAAATCAATAAGACAATATCCTAAATTAACAATTTAGACGATAATTTCATAAGGGTTATCTGTTTTGTTTATGGACAGCGATGCCCTTATAAATGATTGCTTGGTATAACGGTCACTGTGGAGGTATTGGGGAGATAAATATTTGGAATGATTACCACGGTGATTTTGATTATAGAAAATATTTCGGCTCTGCCGGATGGAAAGAGGAAGTACGTTATGGATAAGATGTATACGATCGCTGTAGCAGGAACTCTTTCTCACGCCTTGATTTGTACATGGGTATAGAAAAGTAAACTGTTGGGAAATGTGATTACAAAATTTATTAGTACTAACAGCGTGTTTTTTCTTTCACATATGGTTCTCTTCCATGCTACTGAAAAGTTAGATCTGAATCCTTGGGATGGAAACGGTTGAGTGCAATATGAAATTACATATATGTGGGAAAATGATATTTGTATCACTATTAAAGTGAATATTTGTGTTTTTATATATTAAAATAATTCCTTAAAGAGGTAAAAAGATGAATGTTATATGGTCTACAAGTGATGAATACTCAGAAATCGCAGCAACTTCTATAGTTTCGTTACTGGAAAATTGTGGTGACATTGATGAAATTAATATTTATGTCATTGATATGGGAATATCAAAGCAACATAAATGTTGGATAGAAGAAATTGTTCGTACCTATAATCGAAATATATTTTGGCTTCAAAAATTGGATATAGAAAAACTTGCAGGCACACATATTAATGTTGGACGTTGGCACATAAGTACATTTTCCCGTTTGTTCATACTTCATGTTCTTCCTGAAAATATGAAAAAGATTATATATATTGATTGTGATATGATCATACGTCACTCGTTAAAGAGTCTCTGGGAAATGGATATGAAAGGAACATGGGTAATGGGGGTGGATGATTGTCGTGGTTATAAGTATAGAGAAAATATAGGAATTCCAAAGGACTCAATCTATACGAATAACGGTCTTATGGTTATTGATCTTGATGCGTGGAGGAAAAATAATGTTGAGGAGTTATTTATAGATTTTATCAGAAAATTTAAAGGAGATATAACTTATATGGATCAAGGTGTCTTAAATGGCGTATTCCAGCCGATCCATAAGGTTAAACTTCTTCCGATTTCGTATAATGCACAGACTGCGTGTTATGACTTGGGTTATGACGGACTTTTGGCTTGCAGAAGACCTGTGTGGGCTTATACGAGGGAAGAATTTAATCGTGGGATTAAGGATCCGGTTATAGTTCACTTTACAACATGTTTTATGTCTGGAACACGACCATGGTTTAAAAATGATAAACATCCGTATCGGAAAGAGTTTTTGCGATATAGAGATATGACCAGATGGAAGGATAGTCCTCTTTGGGAAGACAATACAAAGCCACTAAAAAAGTTAATGACTTTGATATGCAACGTACTGCCAAGATCAATAACGTATACGATTATACATTTATTTCACTCGTGGATATATCCAGTTGTTAGAAATATTAAAAATAAAAGTCGGGCTAAAACATGAGAATACTCATAGTAAATAAAGTTCTTGATTTTGTTGTGGATCAAAAACAAACATATTCCCATTAGGAGATTATCTGAAAAGTCAAGGATATAAACTTTAGCACTTTGGCATGGAGCATGAGGGCCGTTGTATGGGTAATGCTGTCAATGTATATATGTCTGATATGGATTTCTACGATGGAACTAAACCAGAAAATCTTACAGGTCTTCAGAAGACCATATATTTCTCTGATGCAAGGAAGAAATTGAGATTAGTTTTGGAGAATTTCAAACCAGACTTCCGTTACATTAACAATTTCAATTACCGGCTGACGCCCAGCATCATCCTTAAAATCTGAAAATGCGCAGAGAAGGTAATAAATGTTGGAATTTTTCACAGTCTTTGTCCGGGGCAGCTGCTTGAGGAATTGTAGAGCAATGGCTATGTGTATGTTTTCCAGGGAAACTACTGTGTAGTAAGTGACATTGCTGAATGTGCTGAAGTGATTGAGGATAAAGCTGTAATATTCCAAAAGAGTAATATTGAGGACTTGAGAGTCAAACTGAAGGTTTTATGCAATCATCCAGAAAAAGTGAAGCTGTATAAAGACTCTGCATCGGATTTTATCTGTCAGAAATATAACTGTGATGATGTTGTAAATAGAACGGTAGCTTTGTACCGAAAGAGGTAGGTGGGGGAACGATATGAAAACGAAACATTACGGTGCCATAGATGGTCTCCGGACAATAGCATGTATCGGGATTGTATTGATGCATATAGCAGCCAACAATTCATATAACATTACCGGATTCATTTATGATTCCATGATACCTTCATTTACTAATTTTGTATTTCTATTTATGACGGTATCTGCTTTTGGAATGTGCTGTGGATACTACGAGAGGATTATAAATAACAAAGTTTCTTTAAGTGAATTTTATGGAAAACGATTTAAGAAGATTCTCCCGTTTTTTGGGTTACTTGTTCTGTTGGACGTTGCAATGTCCCCGTCAGTAGATGCACTTTATGAGGCGTTTGCCGATCTGACACTTTTATTCGGGTTTCTGCCGGGTGCAGGAAATATCACTGTTATCGGTGTTGGATGGTTCTTAGGATTGATATTTGTATTTTATATCTGTTTTCCTTTTTTCTGCGTATTGCTCCAAAGTAAACGCAGAGCCTGGATTGCTTTTGCAGTAAGTCTTATCTACAACTTCGTATGCACAGTGTATTTTGATGCAGGCAGAAGCAATATCCTATATAGCGGATGTTATTTCCTGACTGGTGGATTGATCTACCTGTACCGCAACGAGCTTTTGAAGCTGAACAGATGGATCGGATTAGGAGCAGCTGTAGTATCTGTTGTCCTCTACTATATTTTAGATGGAAACACAGCAGGATGTCTGCTGATTTCTATATGCTGGCTGTCCTATGCCATAATTTGTGCGGGGGTGGGCACTGCACAGAGAAGTTATATTCTGGAAAACAGAGCCGCAAAATTTATTAGTGGTATCAGCATGGAAATTTATCTCTCCCACATGGTTATCTTCCGTGTAGTTGAAAAGATAGGTTTGAACCGACTGATTGGAAACGGCTGGATACAATACATTGCTACAGTTGTAATTGTACTTTTTGGAGCAATTCTTTTTTCAACTGTAATGCAGAAACTGATTGGATTAGCTGAGAAGAAATTCGCTGAAATAAGAATTAGAAAAAGTCCAGCAGATTAACAAAATACATTTTGATGGACGTTTAGAAATCCGAAATATGTTGTCGATGAGTATATCAAGATTAAGTAAACGAGGTCTACTATGAGGATATTAATAATTAATAAATTTCTTCATTTTGTAGGAGGATCAGAAACCTACATATTTAAATTGGGAGATTATTTAAAAAGTCAGGGACATGAAGTCCAGTACTTTGGAATGGAGCATGAGGGCAGGTGTGTCGGTAATGCTGTCAATGCATACACCTCCAATATGGATTTCCATGGCGGGTCTAAACTTTCAAAGCTCACCTATCCTCTAAAGACCATCTATTCAACGGAGGCAAGGAAAAAGATCAGATTAGTTCTGGATGATTTCAAACCTGATGTATGCCATATTAACAATTTCAATTACCAACTGACGCCAAGTATCATCCTTGAGATCCGGAAATGGCGCAATGAAGGTAATAAATGCCGGATTATCTTTACTGCTCATGACTATCAGCTGATATGTCCAAATCATATGTGTAACAATCCAAACACTGGCGAGAACTGTGAGAAGTGTTTGGGTGGTCATTTTATAAACTGCATAAAGGGAAAATGCATTCATGGTAGTACAGCAAAGTCCGCTATCGGTGCTATGGAAGCAACGTTCTGGAAACTGAATGGCGCTTATAAGTATATTGATGCCATGATTTGCTGCTCTGAATTCTTAAAGACAAAGATGGACAGCAAACCGTTATTTGCAAAGAAAACTGTTGCGATGCATAATTTCGTGGACCGAATGGAATGGAAAGAGACAGAAAAGAAGGATTATGTTATCTATTTTGGCCGCTTTTCTAAGGAAAAAGGAATTGACACTTTATTAAAGGTCTGCAAAGAACTTCCCGATGTGCAGTTTGTTTTTGCCGGTACAGGACCTCTGGAGAATGAAATCAATGGTATTTTCAATATCCGGAATGCTGGATTTCAGAGGGGCGAGGCATTGGAAACGCTCATTCGTGAAGCAAGGTTCAGCATCTATCCATCCGAGTGGTATGAAAACTGTCCGTTTTCAGTTATGGAAAGCCAGATGTATGGTACACCGGTGTTAGGTGCAGATATCGGTGGTATTCCTGAACTGATTCAGGTTGGTAAGACTGGTGAGCTATTTGAAAGTGGCAATGCTGCTGAGCTGAAAGAAAAAATTCTGAAATTGTGGAATGATAAAGCACTGACTGAATGGTATAGCAAAAATTGCAGGGATATTCAGTTTGATGATATTGAGGCATATACGAAAAAACTGATGCTCATTTATAAAGGAAAGAAAACTGCAGGAACTGTTGCAAATAACAGATGAAAGATTGGATTAGTAAAAAATTTGATAATTATATAGTACATACGAGGAGAATAAAAATGAAAGTAGTAATCTTAGCTGGTGGTTTTGGCACAAGAATTTCAGAGGAATCTGCTTTTAAACCGAAGCCTATGATTGAAATAGGTGGTATGCCTATCCTTTGGCATATCATGAAAACTTATTTACATTATGGGTTTAATGAGTTTGTTATATGTGCCGGATATAAACAGCATGTGATTAAGGAGTGGTTTGCGGATTACTTCCTTCATACATCTGATATTACATTTGATTTTACTAGCGGGAATGAAATGATTGTCCATAATAAGCACGCTGAGCCTTGGAAGGTCACTGTGGTGGATACTGGTCTGAATACTCAGACTGGAGGACGTGTAAAGCGAATACGAGAGTATATCGGTGACGAGCCTTTTATGCTTACTTATGGCGATGCTGTGGGTGATATAAATATTGCTGAACTGGTTGCTTTCCACAAGGCTCACGGGAAAATCGGTACCATGTCCATGTATAACTTCGGTCAAAACAAAGGTGTTGTTGAGGTTGGAAAGAATGGAATAATCGATGCATTTCGTGAAAAGTCTGACACAGATGGTGATTTAATTAATATTGGTTTTATGGTTTTTGAACCGGAACTTTTTGACTATATTGAAGGAGATACGACAGTCTTTGAAAAGGGTCCATTAACAAAGCTTGTTGATAAAAAAGAATTAGTGGGCTATATACATAAAGGCTATTGGCAGTGTATGGATACATTAAGAGAAAAACAACAGCTTGAAAAACTCTGGGAGTCTGGTACTGCTCCGTGGAAATTGTGGGAAAATTAAGGAGTGATGACATGAATTTTGATATGAATTTCTATAAAGGGAAAAGAGTATTTGTCACAGGTCATACTGGATTTAAAGGTTCATGGTTGTGTAAGATGCTTGCTAATGCTGAAGCAGACGTGACAGGGTACTCTCTAAATCCGCCTACAGAACCTTCCCTGTTTGAAATTGCAGGAATTGAGCAGGATGTTCATTCTGTGATTGGCGATATCCGGGATTATAAAGCATTAAAATCTGCTTTTGATGCCGCTCAGCCTGAAATCATTTTTCATCTTGCAGCGCAACCAATTGTGCGAGATAGTTACAAAGATCCTACTTATACATACGAAACTAACGTTATGGGGACAGTCAACATTCTGGAATGTGTGCGTAACAGTGCTTGCGTGAAATCTTTCCTGAATGTTACAACAGATAAAGTATATCTGAATAAAGAGTGGGCATGGGGCTATCGTGAGAATGAGGAACTGGATGGGTATGATCCCTATTCCAATTCCAAGTCATGCTCTGAATTGGTAACTCACAGCTATAAAAACAGTTTTTTTTCGGATGGTAATGTGGCAATCTCTACTGCACGAGCAGGCAACGTAATCGGCGGTGGCGATTTTGCAAATGACCGTATTATACCTGACTGTATTCGAGCAGCCATTAAACATGAAGATATTGTAGTTCGCAATCCGTTTTCAACCCGACCATACCAGCACGTATTGGAACCTCTGTATGCATATCTTATGATTGCAGCAATGCAGTATCAAAATATAAAATATGCCGGCTATTACAATGTAGGTCCTGATGATGTGGACTGCTTTAAGACAGGTGCCTTAGTTGATTTGTTTGTTACCAAGTGGGGCGAAGGACTGAAATGGGTCAATCGTTATGATGGCGGTCCTCATGAGGCTAACTTCCTGAAGTTGGATTGCTCTAAGCTGAAAATGACCTTTGGCTGGAAACCACACTGGAATCTTGATACGGCTATAGAGATGGTCGTTGAATGGAGCAAGTGTTGGGTAGAAGGCGGAGATATTCGAGCTTGTATGGACAAAGAAATCGAAGCTTTTTTGAAAAGGGAGAATTAGAATGGACAGAGTAATTGTAACAGGTGCAAATGGTTTTATTGGAAAGACACTTGTAAAAGCTTTATTGGGAAAAGGATATCATGTGGTAGCATTGGATATTAGATTTGATGATATTTTAACTAATGATTCTCGTGTAACTTGTGTGAATGTACTAAACAAGAATGTTTTCGAACTAAAGAAGGAAATTCCCGTTAATGATTATAAATCTTTTTTTCATCTTGCGTGGGCAGGCACCTCAGGTCCGGCACGGGCGGATTATGAGATGCAGCTGAATAACGTAAAGTTGACCTGCGATTATATTAAACTGTGCAGTGAGATTGGATGCAAACGTGTTGTGTACGCTTCCAGTATTAATGAGATGGAAACTTATGAATATCTCCAGTCTGATAATATCGAGCCCTCCGGCGGATATATCTATGGCACCGGTAAACTGGCAGCTCATCTAATGGGTGAGACAGTTGCCAAACTGAATGGAATCGAATTTATCCCCGTAATTATTACTAATATCTATGGGGTTGGCGAAAAATCTGCTCGTATGATTTATACCGCTATTAATAAGCTTATACATAAGGAACACTGTTCTTTTACTGCTGGCTACCAGACCTATGATTTTATTTATATCACCGATGCTATCAACTCCATCATTGCAGTGGCGGAGAAGGGAAACGCATTTAATCGTTATTACATCGGAAGTGGAGATCCTAAGCCTTTAAGAGAATTTCTGTTGGAGATGCGAGACATTGTTGATCCTGATGCAGAGATTGGCTTGGGTGATATTCCTTTTAAAGGGGTAGATATTTCCTACGACCAGTTTGATCTTAAGAAAGTTGAGAGAGACACAGGGTATAAAAATGAGATTACTTTTACAGAGGGCATCCGAATGACAGCAGATTATATAAGAGGAGAAGTGTGATGGTACAAAAATTTGATTTTCAGGAACTGGATTTAAAAGGTGCATACCTAATCAAGCCTTTCTATGCAACAGATAATCGCGGAGGGTTGATCAAAGATTACAATGTTGATGTATTTAAGGCGAATGGTATTGATTATGAACTGAAAGAAGTATTTTATACCATTTCTAAGCGCGGTGTTATTAGGGCAACACATTTTCAACTTGTAAAGCAGCAACCCAAACTTGTTCGTTGCATTTCTGGTCATGTCTATGACGTTATAGTTGATTTGCGTCCGGATTCGCCTACATTTGGACAATGGAGAGGATTCCATCTTACCGGAGAAAACACCAATATGCTATTAGTACCCAAGTTTTTTGGCCATGGCTATCTGGTAATTGAAGACTCTGTTGTAAGTTATAAATGTGCAGAGGTTTTCTATGGTGATGGCGATTCCGGCATCATGTTCAATGATCCAGATATCGGAATTGAATGGCCGTTTGAACTTATCGGAGGTAAAGAGAATTTGATTATCAGCGAGAAGGACTTAAATTTAATGTCACTTCAAGACTATATTGGATATTGCAAGAAGTAACGTGTCTATAGCCTATGTATAGACATTAATAGATACACAAGGAACTGGTATGAAATGAGTTATTTTGGAACGTTAGCATTTTATCTGTTTATAATATTTTTATCTGTACTAATTACAAAAATTGCGTATCAGAAAAGTGTTTCCAAAAGCCAGAAAAGAATATTAATTCTTTTTGTTATATTTTTGCTCGCAGTATTTGCAGGATTAAGATATCAAACAGGTTCAGATTGGTATCAATATTATATTGCTGTAGATTATGTAGGGGAGCAAGGAAATACGGAATGGGGAGATGGAAAAAACAATTATGGTCCATTATACATCGCACTTTGTAAAATAGTATATTGGATCGGCGGAAATGGAAGTTTCTTTTTGTTTGTTATGGCATTTTTGACGTATCTGTTTTTGTTTTTAACATTAGATCGGTATAAGAATCAAATAAATGTACATATTAGTATTTTCATGTACACTGCTCTATATTATTTAGTTTCATATAATATTGTTCGTCAAGCGTTAGCGATTACAATCGGAATGTATGCCATTTCATTTCTTGATTATAATAGCACTATGATAGACAACGTAAAGAAGATGCAACGCTTAAAGTACATTATAAGAGATAATTCTAATTTTCTTATATTTTCTATTGTTGCGTCAATGGTACATAATTCTGGGCTTGTATGCTTTCTTGCTTTGCCATTATGCTATCTAATGAAGAAGAAAAAGATTAAGTGGATAATCTTAGTAGCTGTTTTTGTAGCAGTAATCAATTTTAGAAGCTTCATGCCGCTTGCCATATACATTACTGGAAGTGATCAATTTAGGTGGTATTTTAGTCTGTTTGGAGAAGAAGGCTCATACTTGTTATATTTCATTCGATATGCACCATATGTCATAGCCTGTGGGTTGTCTTATAAAATGATAAGCCGTAACGAACGAATGATGAATCTATACAATCTGTTTTTGGTTGGACTCATTGTTAATGTGTTAAGTATTATTTCCAATTCTGAAATTGAGCGTGTTATCTTTACATATTTATATTTGATGGTTATAGTTGTACCATTTGCTATCAAAAATATGAGTGTTTCAAATAGCTTTTTTGGGTTAAGAATTAAATTTGATAAGATTACTTACGTATTATATAAAGCATTCATATATGCATATGTAATATTTACATTTTATTACACTTTCTTTATTCAAGGTGCATATAAGGTTGTTCCATACAATTTTATTTTTGATTAAAAGGTGCAATATGGTATTTAAGTCGATTGGGAGAGGTTGATTTGGCAGATACAAACTATTTTAATGAATACAGTAAATATGAGAGCGTTGTTTTATATGAAAACAACAGAATAGATGATACATATGATTTGAGTATTGTCATACCTACATATAAGAGAATAGACCTTTTAAGAGAGACGCTTTTAAGTATTATTAAACAAAAATCACCGAAACATTTAAAGTATGAGGTAATTGTGGTTTCAAACGATATTGATTTCCAAGTAACTGATTTGAAGTTGTGTTTTGGAAATCTTCAGTTAACTATATATGGTAACAAAAACAACATTGGTATGTGTGGAAACATGAATAAATGTGCGTCATTAGCAACAGGAAAATATATCGCATACTTGCAGGATGACGATTTACTTCTTGACGACTATTTGTGTACAGTCGAACAGCTCATTGATAATGGAATAATGAGTGGTGTGGGCTGCTTAATCCCAAATAGATATTTTTACTTTGATGAGAATGACAAGGTATCAGTTTTCGGAATGAAGACAAAGAGAAAGGAAAAAGTAAAGAGCTATATTAATAAGATTATTAGATTAGGCTGTAAAGAGCATATGTTGCAGCAAGTGTTGCCTGAAGATTGTTATAGATTGTTTTACAACTGTTTTACAGGTGGACCTACTTGTGGAATGTTGTTTAATAAAGAAAAATTATTGGAATCAGAAGGATTCAATCCTGATTACCCATATTCATTTGACTATGTATTCTTTATTAAATACTCTGCGAGTAATAAAGTTATTTTATATAATAATTTTTTAGCAGTATATAGAATGTCCGACAGTGCGTCAAATAGGCCACAGGTTCAATATGATTTTTTTCGCAGTGAGATGTTTCTTATAGAAACTATGAAAAACTTTGGATCAAATCGTTTTAATAATGATATTCTAGTGAGATTTGCCCATGACACAAAAAGTAAAGAGGCGCAAAATTTAATTCAAAAAGATTACAATATCAAAAGTTGTTCTCAATTGGTTTATTGGGGTTTTAGAATTTGTAGATATGTAAAATTGATGCGAAGTGGATTGTATAGAAAAGATGTAATTAATGACTTACCCATTAATTGAAGGATGATGAAATATATGATACAAAATGAAGGTAAAATAAAGTTTGTATGCTCAATTATTACTGCATGGCATCTGATAGGCTTGAAATCATACTTGCTCAAATTAAAGGAAGAAAACAACAACACTGTTGAGGGAATTGTATTTATTGAAAAGCATCCTGTGAACGGATATTTGATTAAAGATGATATGTTGGATTTTGGGTGGGGAGTAATTTGCCATTGTGTATACGGTAGCGGCACGGATAGTGTGCTTAGAGAACTTGCAAACTATCACTCGTTTGAATCAGATTTTCATGTCATCACCCCCTGCTTTCCAGAAATAATACTGTGCAACAAAATTATGCGGCACTTTTCGGTTAAAGCCAAAGCTATCGTACTGGACGAAGGTGTTGGTTCATATGATACAAGCCTATTGAGATGGGCAAAATCAGTTATGATTGATACAAAAAGTCTTCGTGACTCATTACACTTTGTCGGAAGATATTTTTACCAGAGGTTTCTGAAAGCATATAAGAGAATTAAAGTAGAAAATTTTATGCTGTTTAAGGATAATTCAGGTGAGTTAAGTGTGGACGAAGATGTCGTAAGATATTATACAAAATTAATGAATCAGTCTGCTGGAGGGGCAATTGAAGTCGAAGAAAATCGTTATATCTTATTCTTTACAAACCCACTGGAGGAAGAGGGAAATGTTATCGGAGATGATCTCATAAATATATATAATGAAATTGTTTCTATATGTGAGGCAAGAGGGTATAGCGTTTTGTTTCGGTTGCATCCAAGAGAAACTTTGTTGGATAAGTATAAGGATTTCAAGATTATCACTTCGCAGGCAAGTAGTTCCGAGGATTTACTTAACAGACTTGAAAAAAAGCCAGCCTATGTTATTGGTGCACATTCAACAAGCTTGGTGACTGCTAAGTTGTTTTTTGATATACAAGCTATTACGATAGGAAAAATACTTTATAATTACTCGAGAACTGATTATTGTAAACATCTAATTGATAAATATAATAAGAATTTTTCCAGTGTAGTATATATTCCGTCCTCTTTAGAGGAGATCGATAATATACTTACATCATAAAGAAATGTATCTTCATAAAAACAAGGAGGATTTTAAATGGGAAAATTTTATTTGACGAATAATCCATTGTGGTCAGATAAAATCAGTGCTATCTTGTCAAATGTTGGGTTTAAATTATCAGGTACTGACTTCGTGAATGGCACATTTCTTTCTGTCTACAAAAAATTATCAGTAGATAATTATAATTTATACAAAAATAATGATAATTATGTAGCAACCACAGGAACATTAATCTATAAAGGGAAAATTGGTAAGGATGCATTAGAAAGTATTATGAATGATTATATTGCTTTTGAATGCGATATAAATAGAGTGCGATTTAATTGTATGGGATCCTTTTGCCTTATTATTAAGGTGGGTAATATAATTGATATTTGTGTTGATGAATTACAGAGCTATTATGTGCATTACTATATTAAGGACGATTATTTTTTCGTTACACCACAGGCTTATCATATTGCAAGAATAACTCCTATAGAACTTGATGAAATCTCTGTGGCCCAAAAGGTTGCCTGTAGAACAATTCCTGATGACAGAACTCCATTTAGAGGGGTTCATAGACTATTGAGCAATGAAAAATTACAAATTCACTGTAACACGAGGGAGGTAAACGTTGTTAATATAGGTGTGAATAATTACTGTACTCGACAATTATCTTCAAATGAAAAAATGCTACAGGCCTTAAAACACTATGCACAAAATAAAAGTTCAGTATTTGAAACAACCGGCATTTTTTGTACTGGTGGACTTGACTCACGGAGTGTAGTGGCTGTGAATATGTGGTCGAAGAGTAATTTTAAGCATCAAGTTGAATTGTTTAATTGGAAAAGTGACGACGAATCTATTCCGGCAGCAATTGCGGATACTTTGATTTGTCAGGATATAAGTGAAAATTTCGGTATTCCGCTCAGAGTAATCGACTGTACAGATCCCAAAATCTATGAAAACATTGTGTCAATAAATTCTTCTGAATTTGATAAGTATGGAGAAATGATAGGATTCCATGCAGGAAATCAAAAATATCATCAAATGTTAGCTGATGATTTACTACCCGATTTTATTGAATATGGATGTGGCGGTGAGGTTGCGAATCAGACTCTAAGAGAAGAAGCATATTCAGAATCGTATGAGGATTTAGTGGAATTCTATTTAAAATACACCAGCTCTATTGTATATAAACATGTTGGAGAGGAAAGTTATAGAAAATTATGGTCAGCATCATGGAATAAGAGGATGGATATATTAGGAATATCCCCAAATCATTTAAGCAATGATGATTGCACGGATATTTTTAATTTCTATGTGTTAAATGAAAATGTGGATCATATAAATGTGACAAATCTCTATAGATTTTCAACATCGATGTTCTCACAGAAAGAGGTATTCGATAACTTGAGTTGTTTGCCCTATAAGGAAAAGGACGCAGGACATATGTCACTATATATAGTCGATAAATTTTATCCTGAACTTTTAAAAATTCCTTTCTATTCTCATCGAAAAGAACAGACTGTGGATTTTACAACGTTGCGGTTTGTAGTGGAATCTACACGAAAGTCATTTAAAGATAAAATTAAAGGTAATAAATTAATTGGTAGCATTGCGGGCAATATTGCTGAGCATATTCATGAAGTCTACCCACATGATAAAAGTGCAAAAGACAGAAACTATAGGAGAAAGTTATATAAGCTTTGCAAGGAACTTGGAGAAAATAAAGTAAAGATGAATTCTTTTAGCGAAATCACATATTTGGCAGAGTATGCTATTTGGTTAAAATTACAAAATTATATTCTATTAAATGGAGGATCTGATGAATAAAATACTGCTGATAGGCGATTCTCGAGATTGTCCGAATTACGGTGCAATTGGAACAACAGAAATGTTATTAAAGGAGATGCGGGAATTAAATTATGAAATAAAAACTATATCTTGGCGAAGTTTGAATAGTGCAACCCCAGTTGATGGATGGAAGCAAACAGCTTCTGAAAGCATTGCAAACTTCAAGTATGGACTACATCCCGAGACAATCAAGGAAAGACTGCAGGAAAGATTTGCTGATACTTTTCTTATGGATGAGTATCATCTTGTTAAGAAAAGAATTAAAAAAGTAAGAGGACGTAATAATGGATTTGATATTCATAAATATCATGTTCCATATCGATATGAAGATTATGAAGACTTTTCACAAAAGGTTATTGCTGGTCTGTGCTTGCAGTATGAGAAACAAATGCTTGAATGGGCAGACATAGTTGTCATTAACGGTGAAGGAAGTATCGTTAAGGGAACCGATAAAAATGGATATTATCACTTGGGTGGCTTGTATGTGCTATTTCTTGCTTATCTGTCAAAAAAAGTTTTTAAGAAAGAAACATATATGATAAATCACACAGTTGACCCACAAAACAGAGACATTTTTTACATGATTAGCAAGGTGTATCCTTTGTTAGATGGTGTTTATGTACGTGAGCCTTTGTCGTTAAGAACGCTGAAAGAGTATTGCGATTATGATAAAGCAGTTTATGTTCCGGATGCATTGTTTTCATTTGAGGCGGATGATGCATGGCATCCTACCAGTTATATCGATTCAATAATTGACTTTTCCAAGCCGTACATATGTATTGGAGACAGTTCGGGATTTTATACGGATACAAATAATTTGTTTGATGTCGAGAAGATGTATGATGAATTGATACCAAAACTTAAGAAGATATGCCCACAAGTAATTTTTATAGTTGGATTTGGAAAATATTATTCACCTGTGATGAAAGCTATACGAAATAACAATATTCCATTTTTATGTATACACAATTCGTCTTATGTAGATCTGTTTCATGTACTCAAAGGTGCTGAAATATTTATTTCAGGTAGATGGCATACCTCGATTCTTGCTCTTAAAGCAAAAACGCCAATTTTGCTATTTGGCTCGGATTCACATAAAACAGAGGCATTGTATAAGATGATAAATTATCCGTATCGTTTTTTTGATTTTCGGACACTAAGACTACATACAGATGATATTGCATTAGAAGCGGAAAAAATAATTAATGCTGACCATGAAAATAGCTTTTTGCTCGCTGAGCAGTTAGGACAAGCAGCAAAAAGAAATACAGAATTTATGATAAATAATAGAAAGTAGATGTCAAAAGAATGGATGAAAATAAGCGTCTTATAAAAAATACTTTTTTATTATCTATTGGTGGATTAACTCCAAAGTTTATTGGTCTAGTCACACTGCCAATTGCAACAAGGAATTTAACGACCGGAGAGTATGGCACATATGATTTAGTCTTAACGGTAGCGGCGATATTAATTCCGTTACTGACGCTTCAAATTCAACAAGGAACTTTTAGATTTCTGTTAACTTCCAAAGACAATGATGAGCGTAAAGTTTATATAACAAGCACACTTGTCTATCTTATCTTTACTGTTGTACTGGGTACAATTGTTGGTGTTATAGGTATGCTTATTGCTGATATCATGCCATTAGTTGCTCTTTGCATATGTTTAATGATTTCTGCCGAAGCTTTATATATTGTCTTGGGGCAAACGCTTCGTGGAATGGGGAAAAACGGAAAATACACACTTGCGATTATTATATATAGCGTATCCTATATGCTTTTTATGATTGTTTTGGTTGCATGGTTAAAATTATCACTTATAGGCGTACTGTTAGCTGTTGCAATTGGCTACTTGCTTTCGGTAATCTACATGATCTGCCAAAAGGAAATAAGATGTTATTTCCGCCCAAAACATTTTTCGAAAAACAATTTAAAGAAAATTTTAGCATTTTCAGCTCCGATTGTACCTTCGTCAATTTCCTTATGGGTAGTGAATATGTCAGATAGATTGATTGTTACGGGTATATTAGGTCTTAGTGCTAATGGTATATATTCTGCTGCAAATAAAATTCCATCATTATATTCAACAGCCTATAGTATTTTTAATATGGCATGGACAGAATCTGCTGTAAGAAGTTATGAAAGTGATGATGCGTCGGATTATTATAGCAAAATGTTTCGCTATCTCTTTCACTTCATGCTTGGCGTAATTCTCCTGTTAATTGCAGTGACACCCTTGATGTTTGTTATTTTATTTGATGTTAAATATGATGATGCATATTATCAAATACCTATTCTATATTTTGGAGTGTTTTTCTCCAGCATTGTTTCATTTTACGGGAGTATATATATAGCTGTACAACAGACAAAACATGTGGCTTCCTCTTCCATTGCAGGAGCCATTATAAATGTAGTTGTAAATCTCTTGCTGATTAAATGGATTGGATTATATGCCGCTTCAATTTCCACCGCAGTTTCATATTTATGTATCTGTATTTACAGATTTTTTGATCTGAAAAAAATGATTGAGATTAAATATTATTTTTCAGAAATGATATTTGGGATATTGATGTTTTTAATTTCTGCAGTATGTTGCCATATTCGAAATTTTTATTCAATCATATTATGCATTGTTATAGCTATTGGCTATAATATTGTATTTAATAGGAGCTTGTTAATTAATTTTATAAAAGCAATATTTTTAAAAATAAGAAAGAAAGGGTAATAATAGAATGAAAGTCATTGGAGTTATACCGGCACGTTACAAATCATCGAGATTTCCGGGAAAACCTTTAGTAAATATCTGCGGAAAACCAATGATATGGTGGGTTTACCAACAGTGTCTGAAGGTTGACAAGTTGAATGAAATTTATGTTGCTACAGATGATGAACGTATTAAAGAAACTTGTGAAGAACTTAGCATAAATGTTATAATGACATCAAGTGAGCATCAAACTGGTTCAGACCGTGTTGGTGAAGTTGCCACAAAGGTAGAAGGTGATTTGTTTATTAATATTCAAGGGGATGAACCTCTAATTGATCCTAGAGAGATAGAAGAAGTTATCGATATTTTTGAGGATGAATCGGTAGAGTTTGGTTCATTAAGAATTGAAATAACTGACCCTGAAGAAATATCTGCATATAGTACAGTAAAAGTTGTAGTTGATAAGCACAGTGACGCATTATATTTTTCGAGAAATATAATTCCTTCAAACAAAAAGGATGGGCCCATGGCAAGGGTTTTCCGACATGTTGGGATTTATGCATATAAAAAGGACTTCTTGCTTAAATTTGTTAGTATGCCACAGACAGAACTGGAATTGGGTGAGGGTATTGAACCTTTACGGGCTATGGAAAATGGCTATAAGATTAGAGTAAAAGAAACAAAATACTCCAGCATTGGTGTAGATTATCCAGAACATGTTAAATTGGTTGAGGACATCATCAAAAAAAGAAGCGGAGGGAAAGTGAAATGAATCATGCAAAGTTACTGGATTGCACGCTTAGAGATGGAGCATATCTTTTAGATAAAAAATTTGGGGATGAAACTATACGGGGAATAATTGACGGGTTGGTAAAAGCCAATGTTGATTTTGTTGAGATTGGTTTTTTTCAGAATGACGGTTTTGGAGATGGAAAAACGGTCTTTAAAAATTCTGCGGATGCTAAAAGATTTGTTCCATCCGATAAACATGGTTGTGAGTTTACGGTATTAGCAGATTATAGTAGGTATTCTGTAGAAAACTTAGATTCGTATGATTCGGAATCTATTGATGCGGTCAGGGAGTGTTTCTTTAAAAATGAACGATATGAAGCATTAGAGGCATGTAAGGTTATTAAAGAAAAGGGATATAAACTTTTTGTCCAACCTGTTGATATCCTGGGTTATTCCGACATGGAACTGATAGAGTTTTTAAAAATTGTAAATGAAGTGGAGCCTTATTGTCTGTCGATTGTAGACACTTTCGGGAGCATGTACCAGGAAGATTTACACAGGGTGTTTGAACTAATTCATCACAATCTAATTCCTTCTTGCAGGATTGGATTCCATTCTCATAACAACATGCAAATGTCAAATGCATTGTCTCAGGAATTTCTCAGGATGACTTTTGGAAAGCGAGAAGTTGTTATAGATGGAACAGTTGCCGGAATGGGACGTGGCGCAGGAAACACCCCAACGGAATTGATTGCTCAGTATATGGTAAGTCAACTGAATTACAGTTATGATATAGACGCATTATTGGATATTATTGATGACTATATTGATAATATCAGGACAAAATGTACGTGGGGATATTCAACACCGTATTTTGTTGCCGGATGCTTTAGTGCACACGTAAATAATGTTATGTATTTGACAAAGAAAAATAGCATTAGATCTAAGGACATTAGATATATATTGAATAAAATTGGGTCGCTTCCCAGAAAAAGATATGATTATGATCTTCTTGAAAGAACATATATGGAGTATTTAAGTGCGGATATTGACGATACTCAAACGATAGAAACATTAAGAAATAATTTTCAAAATCGTAATGTTTTGATTATTGCACCTGGGTCATCTATTGCAATGAATACAGATATAATCAATCAGGAGATTGATAAGAAGAATCCAATAGTTATTTCTGTGAATGGGCTTTTTTCCGGAATAGCTGCCGACTATGTTTATATGAATAATGCAAAAAGGTACGCAGTTTGGAAAAACAGTAAAACAAACAATTATCAAAAGCTGATTGTGACATCCAATATTGAGCAAGAAAGTAATAACTATAGACATATTGTTTCCTTTGTGCGTCTATTGAAATGCGGATGGACTCATGTGGATAACTCTGTGCTCATGCTACTGAGACTACTGGATTTGATGAATGTCAATTCCATTGATCTGGCTGGATTTGACGGCTATTCTTATGGAAATAATTATGTCTCAAAGGAGATGGCTTATGCAAATATTGATGAAGATCCTGCCGAACTGAATCGTGAAATACAAGAAATGCTGGATGACTTCATGAAGACCAGGGGTTCTGGCTGTGCAATTACAATGTTGACTCCATCTAGATTTCATATTTAAAGAGGTCGCAATAATGTCAAAAATAAAATTTCTTATAATGGATGTTGATGGAACACTTACTGATGGTAAAATATACATGGGAGAGAACGGAGAACTTTTTAAGGCGTTTGATATCAAGGATGGATGCGGTATTAAAGATATTCTTCCACTATATGACATCCATCCGATCATAATTACTGCCAGATCAAGTAAAATTCTTGCGCATAGATGTAAAGAATTGGAAATTACAGATTTTCATCAAGGTGTTCGAAATAAAATAAAAAAGCTTCAGGAAATAATAAATGCCAATTCATTAAAAGATAATAAAAACTACAATTACTCAAACTGTGCATATATTGGGGATGATATCCTTGACCTTCAATGTATGACTCCTATTAAGCAGGCAGGAGGATTAATTGGATGTCCATCAGATGCTGTAGATAAAGTTAAAGAAATTGCGGATTTTATAAGCGCTAAAAACGGAGGAAATGGTGCGGTACGCGATTTTATAGAATGGATAGTTAATATGGCTGAGATAAAAGCACGAACAATAAAACCGTGTGCTAAGTGTCGGTAACAATGTTTAATCAGCAGCCAAGCATGAGGGCATAGCTCTCGTGAAGGTTCAACGAGTTTACAGGGGTAATCGCCGCAGTACGATTAAGATGAACTCTGATCTATGGGTAACTCCCATAGCGTATGCAGTACGCGCATACAGTCTCGAATAAAAAAGGACAGAGATTTCCCTGCCCTTGCGTATTATTTTGCCTTGTGGCTGACAAGGTGGAATTATCAGCCTAAATTACCAAGTATGTTTACACACTTTGCATCTGTAAGTCTTACCAACCGTATTACTTGCAAGACCTAAAGTAGCCGTTCCAACAAGGCGTTGAGTTGTAGTAATTCTCTCGATATTTTTGCTGTGACATACAGGGCATTGATAACGCGTGTCGTCATTTGCAGACGGCGGTTTCATATGGAGAACTCCATAATAATATGTGTCCTGCATTTCTTTAAGCTCATTCTCTCTGATTACGGATTCATAACTTCTTTTATGGTCTGGCGGAGGCGGTGCATCGCCTAACAATCCATCGCAATAATAGCAATGAGTTTCAAGTTCTCTGCCTTCGGTAAGTGCGGTACGTCGCTCATACAAATCTTGTATCTCGCAGCGTTCAATAGAACGTCCACACTCTTGGCAGTAAAATTTAGTATGCTCGTAATCATATTGTTCCTGCTCTTTACGACGCTTTTCTTCTTCGGCTTTCTTACGTTTTTCAAACCATTCTATGCATTCTTGTCGGGATTTTTCTTTTGCCTTTATTCGTTCTTCTCTTTTAATAGCACGTTCTTTCTTTTTATCCTCGCTGTTTAATTTGATTTTTTCCCAAAAGCCAGCCATCAATCACCAAATTCTTCCTGATATAGCTATAATACACCATAATTGTTGATTTAAATTATCATCAAAATAAAGTAATTGTAAATCTGATGAAGTCGTTATTTAGCGGTGTATTTGGTGCGTTAAAGAATGGTTTATACGCTTTAAAGAGTGATTATAGAGATATAAAGGATTATTATAAAGAGAATGGGCTTAAAAAGACTATCTCTGATGTCAAAACAATTAGGTCTCTCATTTCTGGCAATCATTCATCATCAGGAGAAAAAACCGGGATTTTCGGCTCTATCAAAAACTATTTTAATTCTCCGGCGTATTCTGAGTCGGATTTGAAATCTGCGAAAAATGCTGCACAAAAATATTTTGAAACCCTCGAAAATTCAACGAGCGAGCTTGCAAAGCAGGAATTACTCAAAAGCGGTATCAACAAAAACACACAGAAGATAATCTTGTCAAGCCAAAACCAAAAGGCTGCCGAACAAGAGATTACTGCTCTTATGCAAACCCAAACCGTTCTTCAAAAGGGGCTTAATACCCTGAAGAATGTCGGTGTAAGTTTGCTCAAAAACCTTGGCATTACCGCCGCAGTAATGCTTGTAAGCAAAGGCATTGAGTACATCGCAACCAAAGCCGAGAGAGAAAGAGAAAAACTTGAAGCCGAGCTTGAAGATTTCAGTACGGCTACCGATACAATAACTGAACAGCAGTCAACTCTTAACGACTCTATCTCTTCATACACAGAGCTTGCCACCTCTACAGGCGACCTTGCGTCAAATAAGGAAGAACTTCTTAAAATTCAGGAAAAGCTTGCCGAGACATACGGAGTAGAAGCCGAAGAAATAAGCACACTTACGGGTGATGTTGACGACCTTGCGGCAAGCTATGCAAATGCCGTTGAGGAGATGCAGAGGCTTCAGTACGAGAAAAACAAGAATTATCTATCCGATAATGAGAGTGCCTATGAAAAGGCAGCAAACATTGTTGACAACACCAACGGGGAGAATAATACGAGGATACCGCAAGAGAGCTTTTTGCATTAATTAAAATTTGTTTATATATTCAGATAAATTTAAACAGCACCAAGCAAATATAGATTGCCCGGTGCTGTTTTTTTACACGGATAACTAAAAAAGCATAGATTCTACCGCTTTTTATTAATGATTCCTTTAGATGAAAAATAGGTTACGAGGAAGTATCCGCCGTAGATAAGAATAATAATGGCTCCTGTTAATATGACGGAACCGAAATATTTGTCTGTTCCGATAGATTCAAGAGTATGCACTGCAAATTTCATGCCGAAAATAGAATGGACACTGGCGACAAGGAGCGGAAGCAAGAAAAATACGCCGGTCTGGATTAAAAGCGACTTTGATATCTGTTTTTCTTCAACACCGATTTTTCTGAGGATCTCGTAACGTCCGATACTGTCTACGCTTTCAGATAATTCCTTAAGAGCAAGAACCGCTCCGCAGGTAATAAGAAATACAAGCCCGATATAAAGCCCGATAAAAGTAATGATTGCGCCAAGACTGATAGTTGATTCGTAAATATCGATTTTAGTATTGGTGCTTATCATAAACGTGTCCTCGTCACCTGATTTGTCAAATGAATCCAATAGATTTTCCTGCATTTTAAGCATAGCTTTTTCAGCGCTTGCCTTTTCAGCTTGGCTTGCGCCGGGATAATTGCCAACCAGATAATCCCGTTTGATACCATTTTCCTGTACAGTATTATCAGGAACTATGAAAATGCCTGTGTTGATGTGTTGTGAGGAAAGTTCCAGAAATCCGTCCTGACACTCGTCATATCTGGAACTGAGAGTATGCCCGAATATCTTAATTTCAGTTGGCATTGCCTGTTCCCATATAGCTTTGATAGATTTATAATCACAAAGCAGAATATATTCGTCATCATTCATAGAGATCTGTTCCTTGCCGTACAGCGTCATCAGTGAATTGTAATCGCTGAGCTTTACAAGCTCCAGACCGCTATCGTAGTTAAGATATGGAAATTGAGTCCTGATTTCCTCCAGTTCATCTCCTAAAAAATCAGCAAAGGTAAACTTATTGTCTGAATATACGGGAAAATGAACATATTCGCTGAAAGGTTCTGTTATGTCATAACCATATTTAGCATATAACTTCACGATGTTTCCTGATTCCGTACCGCTGTACAGGTCGTCTGTATATTTGGTATAAGTGAGCTGACAGTCTGCAGGACAAAGCTCTGTCAAATTGGCATTTAGTGAATTGCGTACAGAAAAGGACGCTGATAAAGTGCAGATAATTACAAACAGCATGAGACAAATGATGCTCATTGAAACGACCATCGTATTAATTTTGCTGCTGATTTGACGAAATGTAAAACTATTTATATTTTTAAAATAAACCCCTTTTGCAGACATAAATATTCTAAGCAGTAGTCCCGAAATTGACCAGAAAATAAGAATGGTAGCGATTACTCCTGCAATAATGCAGGCAATTACCCTTGAGCTTGTCAGTGCATTGTAATTCCAGCCTACCTGATAGTATGCAACTGCAAGAATAAGACAAGCAATAATAAAAATAATCACGCAAAGTATGGGATTTTTAAGTTTTATCTTTTCTGATTTTTTGTCTGCTTGTATCAGATCAATAAGCTTAACATGGCTGATAACGATACTATTAAAAAGCATAACGACCAGATACATTATTGCAAGGCAGATTACCGTTTTGATTATTGCGTCGGGAGAAACGGTAAATTTGTATGCGGTCATATCCGCTTCAAACAGATTAGCTACAAGGGCGCTCATAAGCTGTGAAAGACCAATTCCTAAAGCCAGTCCGGCGATAAGTGAACCGACGCCTACGATAAGCGTTTCAACAAGAATAATTGCAGATATCTGCTTTTTGCCCATTCCCAATGTAAGATAGACGGCAAATTCCTTCTTTCTTCTTTTGATAAGAAACCGGTTTGCATACACAATAAGAAGTCCGAGAACACAGGTTACAAAAACACTAATTCCGGAAAGCGTAGTAGTAAGAAGCTTGACCAATTCCCGTTTACTATCGGAAAATTCCATATAAACAGTCTGATCCCCAATAGCGTTAAATATGTAGAAAATCGAAACGCCGATAATCAGCGTGAAAAAATATACCGCATAATCACGAAGACTTTTGCGGATGTTGCGCATAGAAAGCCTAATCAGCATCGTTTATGTCACCTCCGAGAAGGGTCACAACGTCGATTATTTTATCAAAGAATATCTTTCTTGAGTCACTTCCGCGATTCATTTCGTGGAATACCTTACCGTCCTTGATAAATATCACTTTTGAGGCATAACTTGCTGTAAAGCTGTCATGAGTGACCATCAGGATCGTTGCCTTTAGCATTTCGTTTAGGTATTGGAAGCGTTCCAGAAGCATTTTTGATGATTTGGAATCCAATGCGCCGGTTGGTTCGTCTGCAAGGATCAGCTTTGGATCTGTTACAATGGCTCTTGCACAGGCAACACGCTGTTTTTCTCCTCCTGACATCTGATATGGGTATTTTTCCAGAACGTGAGAAATTCCAAGCTGCTGTGCTACTGTTTTTACTTTTTCGTCAATGGTTTTTGGCGGTATTTTTTGTATGGACAAGGCAAGTGCAATGTTTTCATAGGCGGTAAGAGTATCGAGGATATTGAAATCCTGAAAAATAAACCCGAGCTTTTCCCGACGGAATGCGCCTAATTCTTTACCTTTCAGAGTTGTGATATCGGTATTTTCAAGGTAGATGTGTCCTGCGCTGACGCGGTCAATGGTAGAGATACAGTTTAAAAGTGTAGTCTTTCCGCTTCCCGACGCACCCATAATGGCGACAAACTCACCTTCGTTGACGCTGAAAAAAATGTCATCGATAGCCTTTATGAGCGTAGATTTGCTGCCGTAATATTTTTCAATATGCTGTATTTTTAATAATTCCATAGAAACAGCTCCTTTCTGGTTCCTATGATACCGCATTTTCTGATGCTTGTCGCTGATTTAATCTTACGGTACATTACAATTTTGTAATGTTGCTACGATATCCTGTAATAATCGTTTTTACCAAACGTCAGAATTATTTCTGTATAAATTCCTTTTTCTGATTTTACAGTGATCCCATGACCAAGCTTATCGCAGAGGTTTTTAACAATATAAAGTCCCATGCCTGTAGACTTTGCGCCAATGCGTCCGTTTTCACCGGTAAAGGACTTTTCAAAAATGTAAGGTAGGTCTTTTTCAGGAATGCCAATTCCGTTATCACGAAAATGCAAAACCGTTTTGTCGGCGAATTCCTCTGCATATACATTTATTTCCCCTTTGCGCTCTGATGAAAAATATTTTAAGCTGTTTGCCATAAACTGTCCCAAAATATAAGAAAGCCATTTGCTGTCAGACATGACTTTGACATCAAGATGCATTGTAACAAGAGAAACATCCTTTTGAAGCAGAAGCTCGCGATTTTTAAGCGCTGTTTCTGTAAATACGCGCTGCAATGAAACTTCGTTTATAATATAATCCTTTTCAGCATTTCTGCATCTGGCGTAATATAGAACATTTTCAACATAGTCATCAATCCGCCTGATCTGTTCGGTATATTTGTCGGTATTTTCGTTTCGGCACATCAGCTGCATACCGGCAAGTGGAAGCTTGACTTCGTGTACCCACAGTTCTATATATTCTTGAAATTCCGAGGTTTCCCGTCGATATTGAGCCACCTGTTCGCACATGGATTTATTAGCCATACATAGTGCATAGTAAAGGATTTTTCCGTCATAAAAATTCGGACGTTCTACCATATCACAAATCAGATATTTCTGATCCAGTTCTTCCAGACAATAAACAAGTTTATCGTAATAATTCTTTTTCCGTAAAAATCCCCATAGCTCAGAAGAAATAACTGCAAGAGCAATGATGGTTGCAGTAATGATTACAGGTTCGGAAGAAATCCTAAAGGCACAAAGAAAAATCACAATAAATATACATGCGCCTGCATACATTGCAATTGACGCTGCACGGTCTTTTAAATACTTTGTTAGTTTCATTTCAGTATATACCCCCGTTTCTTCCGAGTTTCGATTGCATCATTGTATCCCAGTTCTGTAAGCTTTCCGCGAAGCCTGCTTATATTAACAGATAATGAGTTGTCATTGATAAATTCATTGCTGTCCCAAAGTGCGGTGATAAGTTCATCTCGAGTAACGATTTCGCCTCGACGATCCATTAAAAACTGAAAAATTATCATTTCGTTTTTTGTCAGAATAACTTCTCTGCCATCTTTGGAAAGGGTTCCTTTAATGTTGCTAATCGTAATGCCGTTGTAATCCTGTTGATAAGACATTTTTGCCGCACGTTTTAAAACAGCAGAGATTCTCAGAAGCAGGATCGTAGGATTATATGGTTTTGTGATATAGTCGTCTGCACCGTAACTCATAGAAAGGACTTCATCAAATTCAGAACTGCGGCTTGTAAGCATGATAACGGGAGTATCACTGTATTTGCGCAATTTGGATAACAAAGTCTCGCCGTTTTCTTCCGGAAGATTGATGTCAAGTAATATCAGATCAGCATCAGAATGTTTTATCTGTTCGGCAATATTGTGAAAGTCGCTTATGTATGATGTTTCATAGCCTATATTTTGCAGTAATGCAGCCAATTCTCTGCATAGGGTGTGGTCGTCTTCTATAATTAGAATTTTGCTCATGAAAAAATCTCCCTAAATTCGTGATTAGATTCGTTGATGTAATTATAACATGATTTGTTGCAAACATCAAATTCTTTTCTGAGATAGGTGTGGACAAATAGTGCGGAATATGATATAATCATGTCGCAGAATTCCCCCTGCCGATTGATAGGCAGGTATGCCTCTAAAGCGATGGGTTCCGTTCAGTTTTTCAGTGGGTGGTTAATTAGGAATCTTATACTGAAACACTCATGAGGAGCAAACTCTAAACAACGACTTGTTATTGTTAATGACCGGTTGCAATCGTCTCAGTTTGCTCCGATTCAAAGTTGAAATATGTATTTGCTACCGGAACTGTCAAAAGCAATCTCACGCCAGGTATGGTATGATATTTTAAAAAAATACGGATCTGATGTAGTATTTGCCGATAAAACCGTAATATATAGGTGAAGCCGGAAAGGAGGCGGGGAAATGATAGATGATGATAAAATCATAGAACTGTTTTTTGAGCGGTCAGAGCAGGCTATAAAGGAGTTGGACAATAAATACGGAAAAGTCTGTCATAAACTCTCATACAATATTGTGAACAACAGGCAGGACGCGGAGGAGTGTGTCAACGACGCTTACTTAGGTGCATGGAATGCCATTCCCCCGGTACGCCCTGACCCGTTGCTGTCCTATATCGTGAGAATCGTTCGGAACATTTCGCTGAAAATCTATTGGAGAAGGGAAGCAGCTAAGCGAAGTAGTCACTATACGATTGCATTGCAGGAAATCGAAGAATGTATAGCAGACCGAAAAACCGTTGAAGATGAAATAGAAGCCAGAGAATTAGCCCGTATCATTGAGGAATTTTTGGACACAATGCCCCTCGAAAACCGCATAATCTTTATGCGCAGATATTGGTTTTACGACAGTTACAAGGATATAGCCGAGTTTATGGGGCTTTCGGAGAAAAATATCTCTGTCCGGCTGACTCGTATCCGCAAGAAGATGAAGCAATACTTGATTGAAAAAGAGGTATTTGTATGAATGCAAGAATATTTTCCGACGCTATGAGCGAGATTGACAGCAAATATATCAATGAGGCTCTTAATTACAAAAAGAAAGCAAATAAATCTCGTTGGATTAAATGGGGCGCTATGGCGGCTTGTCTGTGCCTGTTAATATCGGGAGCTTCTTTATATCACGCCGAAAATCGTTATCCGGTGAAAGTTCTATCGGATTCAGCAGGTTATTCAGACGAGATTGCAGAACTTCCTCATTGGGAGGATATGGAGATTTATAACCAATATAATCAAATCTTTGTAGATGGATTAGAGTACCATGCAAATTGGGGAGAAATTCCGACAGAGCAGATTGGTGCAAAAATAGGTGATGTTGTCGCAAGCGGATGGGACGAATATGCGGAGATAGCCGGAAAAGATGCACATCGTTATTGTAATGCCACAGTTTATGAAATTCAGAATATTTCCAGTCAATGTGCGGTTGCAGTGCAGTATGACGGAACAAACATCTACCATGCCGCCGTAAATATTTCTTATCGTCCGGAAACATTGGGACAATTTATTGAAGACCTTGACCTTCAAAACAACTTGATTGTCAACTGGGCTTCTTACGATTATCACAAGCCAATCAGCGGTTATGCAAGTATTCGTTTTGAATGTTTGGACACAAACAAGGTGTGGGATTTGATGTTGTCAAATACAGCGGCAGTAAACGAATTTGACGACCTTGACTTTGACCTGCCGAAAGAAATATTAGATATTTGTGTTAGTGTTCCTATTTTAGGCTATGAGAATATCAGCATAAGCGTAAGAGAGGACGGGTATATCATTACCAATATCCTTTCTACAGGTAAAATGTTTTATGTCGGTGAGGGAAATACAAAAGCTTTTGTTGATTACGTTTTAGATGAATGTGACGGTTATGAAATCATATATTCGTCAAATTCCGGTGATTATACGCCGGAATAGGTCATCATAATATAAAAACCTATTATGAAAAGAGCAGTTCATCTGAAGTGCCCTCGAAAGTTTAAACGTAATTAAATATTGAATTGTTTGTGAAAGAGCTTGGTATTGAACTGGGCTGATTCCTTTAAATTTAGTAGAAACTCTTTCATTATTGTTATAATAAATGTAGTTGTTCAATTCCTTGATGAAAGCGTTAATGCTTTCAAATCTTTTCACATAGAACATTTCGACATGGCTGACAAAATATGAAGCTAAGCTGAAAAAGAAAAAAATCAAAAAAGTTTAGAAAAAATCGAATGGATTATCGATTGTCAAACGTATTATAGGTGAAGTCGCATATGACTATCTGAAATAAAACCAAGTCGCCGATGCCACCCTGCTGATTATTCAGCAGGTCTGCCTCATATAAGGCGGGTCTGCCAACTGTGGGATGATCCGCCTCCTATGGAAGGCAGGGTTCCATTCAGTTTTTCAGTGGGTGATTAAGCCCCCACTGAAAAACTGAGGAGCAAAGCTCTCATCTGCAGCATGATGCAGTTAGCGACAGATTGCTTTTCGTCGCAACGTGATTAAGCACAGCTCTGAAAGAGATGTATAGCTCTGAAAGAGATGTAATTATCAACGCATTGCTCTAATTTAAATACGGAGGGATTTTTATGAAAAAGACAGTAATTGGAATTTTAGCGTCAATTATAGCATTATTCTTGGTAACAACAAGTGTGCTTGCTGCGGGAAACGGCAGCGGAAAGAATTATGTCGATTCGGACGGTGACGGCGTTTGCGATAACCGTTATGGGAACAGTCGTGGCAACGGCATGGGAGGTTGCCGCAACAGGTAACAGGAGGCAATTTTATGCGGAGCGAGCAAGATGTAAACAGAGCCATCGAACAATATTCCGGCATGATTCGGAGGCTTTGCATGATATATCTGAAAAATTATGCTGATACCGAGGACATATTTCAAACAGTGTTTTTGAAATATGCCCTTAGCTCCGTTTCATTTGAAAGCGATGAACATGAAAAAGCATGGTTTATTCGAGTTACGATCAACTCTTGTAAAGATCTGCTCAAAAGCTTTTTCCGCAGCCGCACGGTTTCCTTGGATGAAATTATAGAACAGCCTTCACAATTGTCAACCGATAACATAGAGGTATTAGATGCAGTATTATCACTCCCACAAAAATACAAGGATGTTGTGTATCTTCACTATTACGAAGGTTACACTGCTCCGCAGATAAGCCGCATTTTGGGAAAAAACGTGAATACGATCTACACGCTTTTAACTCGCTCAAAGCAACTGCTTCGAGAGAAATTGGGGGATGACGGTGATGAATGACAGATTTAAAAATGCATTTGATAAAATACAGGCTGAAGAACAATTAAAGGATCGCACAAGAGCATTTATTTATAAAAAAACAAAAGGATATACCCGCGGGAAGACTGCAGCATATCTACGTCTGATACTGGCTGCGGCGTGTTTTTTGCTTATAATACTGGGCGGATGCCTGCTTTATTTTATTCCCACGGTTGAAATCAGCATTGACGTAAATCCATCTATAGAATTAGGTGTTAATCGTTTTGATAAAATCATTTCCGTTAGCAGCTACAATAGCGACGGGCAGGAATTAGCAGCTTCGCTTGACATAAAATATCTCGATTGCGCCGAAGCCGTCAACCGAATACTGACGAATGAAAATGTAAGCGAGTTATTGTCAAACGATGAGGTCATGACGATTTGCGTTGTCGGATCGGATGATAAGCAATCTGACAGAGTGCTTTCGGAAATAGAGTCATGCACAGCCGGAGAAGCAAACACATACTGCTATTATGCAAATTCGGATGAAGTAAGCGAAGCTCACAATATTGGTCTTTCATACGGAAAATACAGGGCATATTTAGAACTTCGGTCGCTTGATCCTACAATTACCGTCCAAAAGGTGCAAGATATGACCATGCGTCAAATACGAGAGCTGATCGACAGTTTATCAGATGACAGCAGTTCCGCTGCAGATTCAGAAGATGACAATGAGGATGAGCACATCGGAAACGGAACAGGCAACATGTACGGGCAAGAACAGAACCAAGGTCAAAATCAGACTCAAGGGCAAGGTCAAGGTCATGGTCAAGGAAACAGTCAAGGTCATGGGCAGGGAAATAGTCAAGGTAAGGGTCAAGGTCAAAATTAGCAAATCCGGGCTTATTCATAAACTCCGCAGACTCCATGGAATAACAAAAGCTGAAACGGAAATACAGGGAAAAGAAAATCTGATCAAGCGTGATTTCAGTGCAGACAAACCGTTAAAGAAACTTCTTACCGACATTACAGAGGTACAATGTTCTGACGGAAATCTTGAATTGACAACAATTCAAGATAGTAAGTATTTCAGCGACAACCTGTATCAAGAGCAATATTGTCGTGTACTTTGACGAGTTCTTTCCGGGGCTTGCTTTATGTGATTTGACGTCGAAGCATATACAGGACTACTACAGCTGCGAAATGAAAGAAAGGTATCGGCAAACAAGGTCATTAAACAGCCCAAAAACAGGAGGAATATTTCAAAAAAGGAAAGTCCTCCGCAACTTGCGAAGGACAGGGCAAAAAAGGAAAAGCCCGCAAACCCTTGATATAACTGAGCTTGCGAGCCATTAACTTCTGGTACCGGTGGTCGGGGTCGAACCGACACGGTATCGCTACCAACGGATTTTGAGTCCGTCACGTCTGCCAATTCCATCACACCGGCTTATTTAACCACCAAAATATTATATCATAATCTATCTGATTTGTCAACTATTTTATATCAAAAAACAGGCTGATTGTTTAAACCAGCCTGTTTGTTTTTTAGTTAAGACCGTTTTCTTCACGGAATTTTTCGGGGTCGAGAGGATATGCCTTCCAGTCCGGAAGCTCTGATAGAGTCAGAACTCTTTCGTGAGTGTAAACCTTTTTCCACATATCAAGCTCAGTGTACTGACCTGAAAGTTGATAGTCTTTAACAGTAAATTCTCCTGTCCATGTGCAGAACCAACTCCATCTTGTTCCGTCTGAGAAACAAGCGTCAGGGTCGGGGATAACTCCGTTTTCAGAAAGAGTGATTATCTTTGTTGTGTCAGTTGAAGATCTTATGTAATCAAATGTGGATTTCTGTGATGAATAATCATGCTCTTCAGCATAGTAGTCATATCCGATAATGTCAACATATTCGTCGCCCGGATACCAGTTTACATTCTGACCGTTCCATACCCAGATAAGATTGTTTAAATTATGATAGTTTGTAAGTCTGTCATACATAAGCTGCCATAGTTTGACGTATGAATCGCTTCCGCCTGAACCCCACCAGAACCATGGATTGTTCCACTTTGGGTCACCGCCTGCCTCGTGAAGAGGACGCCAGAGAATCGGTATGTCATAGCTCTGAAGTTCTTTCAGATATTCGGCGATTGCGTCAATATCACTTAGTAAAAGCTCGTATCCTTCTTCGTCCTCGCCATTCATAATTGCTTCAAGATCAAGACTGACAGCGTCAGCGCTGTAGCCTCTCCACCACGGCTTGTCATTTGCTTCAAGATACTTTTCGGGAGCAAACCAGTGCCAGCAGAAAGTTACAATTCCACCTTTTTCGTCCCATTCAATTGCCTTTAAAACAGCGTCCGAGCTTGTACCATGGGCTATTCCGCTTGGGGAGAGATTCATAAAGTCAAGTCCCATAATTGCAGGGTAATCGTTGAGATTTTTGTATATTTCTTTAAATTCTATTGAATCAATTCCGCCACCGGTAGTTTCGTCGGCATAGTTTCCTGTGAGAATGTATTTACCGTAAATATCTACCAAAAAGTTATAAAGCCTTTGAGTAGTGTCGTTGGCGTTTGGATTTGAAAGCTCATAAGAAACATCATAAATAGACATATCAATTGGCTCCGATGCAGAAATAGTTATTTTGTCAACGATAATAGCACCTGAATCCTTTATAATTCCGATAGTGTGCTTTCCGGCAGTGAGACTTACCTTTTCAGCAATATTCTCAGAAAATTCAGTTTCGGTGGAAAATGTTGATGCTACAGATCCATCAACAAGAACCTTTCCCGTAATTCCTGAAAAATCAGAAGCAGACACAACTTTTATGTCGTAGCTTCCATCGCCCGGAATCTCAATTTCAAATTCAATCTTTGAATTTTCGTCTGTTAATCCGCCTACAAAGCCGCTTCCGGAAAATTCGCCGTAAGCCTTTACATCAAAAACATTTGCATTTCCGGACAGAACAGCGTCCTCGGCTTCGGTAACAACTTCAAAATCCGGGTCGGCGTTTGTTTCGATTATGTAATCGCTGTAATCAAGGTCGCCTATAGATTCAACCTCGGGATTGTTTACTTTCACCTGAGAATAATCCTGACTCGATGAACTGCCGTCCGAACTGCTGCTTTGGTTGTCGCTGTTTGAACATCCCGCAACAGATATGCACATAATCAATGCGGCGGCTCCCGAGATTATTCTTTTAAAACGCATATGATATTCTCCTTTATTATGTATAATGTCAGAAAAAAGCTTTGTATTGCTTCTTTAAATATAAATATACCACAAAAAAATAAGATGTCAATAAGAGTGTTCATTTTTTACAATTGATTAATTTTCAAACGGTTTCGAGAGTATGATAAGTATTACAAAAATCTTTAATTGATCATATCAGCAAGCCGCCGTTTACTCTGATTACTTCGCCGGTAATGAAAGAAGCTTTATCAGAGACAAGAAATTCAACAGCGTTAGCAACGTCTGTCGGAGAGCCTATTCTTTCAAGGGGAGTTTCTGAAACTATCCCGTCAACCGTTTCATTTGAAAGGGAAGAATTCATATCCGTTGCGATAAGTCCCGGGGAAACGCAGTTTACCCGTATGCTACTGGGACCAAGCTCTTTTGCAAGAGCTTTTGTAAAGCCAATTACTCCTGCTTTGCATGCGGAATAGACAGCTTCACATGAGGCTCCTGTTTCTCCCCACATTGAAGAAATGTTAATTATACTGCCTGTTTTTTTTCTCACCATAAACGGTATGGCGGATTTAGAGCAAAGCATTGCTCCTAAAAGGTCAACTTTGAGAATTTCCATAATTCTTTCATCTGAAAGATCGGTGTAAAGATCAATATCTGAGATGCCTGCGTTGTTTACAAGAACTTCGCATCCGTCAAGACTTGTGAAAAAATCCTTAATCTGACGCGGATCTGAAATGTCGCATTTTAAAACTGTAAGAAGCTCGTTTGCGGTTTCGGCAGAAAATTTTTTTGCTGTGGTTGTGTCGCTTCTGTAAAGAGAATAGACTTTGTATCCGTTGTTTAAAAGCATAAGAGAAATTGCTTTTCCGATACCTCTTGTCCCACCGGTAACAACAGCAGTTTTCATAACGTCATTCCTTTCTGAAAATAATCATGATGATTATTATATCATGAATTTTGATTTACCGCAATACCTGTTTGCTGTTGTTGTCATCTGTTTTTCTTTCCCGAAAAACTTTTGTCCCGTCTGTCGAATCTGAAAGGCTATGTTCATATGCCTTTATATCGGGAACTTCTTTTGTGATTTTTGGAATGTAGATTTTCGTTCCGTCGTTAAAATTATCCATGACACTACTCCTTTTGTTTTATTATTGCCGGTATAAAAAAAGATATTCATATAAAAACCTGAAATAGTGTTGTAAAATAAATTAAAATGTAGTATAATATATTTTACATGAAAGGAGAACTCAGATGAACAGACATGATAAACTTATGAAAATAACAGGAGGATTTGTAAGACTTCTTATAGCAGATCTATGCTGTGCCATGATTCTTATGCCGTATATGTTTATTTACGGAAAGGGAGTGGTAGTAAGTTTTCTTACAGGACTTTGCACAACGGGAGTTGTCTGCGGACTTCTGGCAGATTATATACTTAAATTCAGCGGAAAGGTAAGAGATGAAGTTAAGTATCACAATAAGCCCGACACTAAAAATTTCGGGTTATTTATGGGACTTGTACTTATGATACCCGGAATTATTACAGCAACAGTTTCACTTATGGCTTATTTAGAAATAATTCCGAGAAATATTTGCCCTATTTTCTTTTTGTTCAATACATATTTTGTGCCGATAGTTGATATACCTATCCATGGCCATATAGGAAATCCTCAGATGTATAATATATGGGCGATAGTACTAATGTATGTTATGCAGATATCAATTTTGTTTACCTGCATGATATGCTATAAAGTAGGATATAATAATCTTGACGTATCGGAAAAAATAATGTATAAAGGAAGAGATGAGGTTTAAAAGGGCTCTTTAAGATTCTGTAAAAATTATAACTAAAAAACCGGCGGAGGCAAAAGCTGAAGCCGGTTTTTTGTAGCTTTAGCGAAAATAACCTCCGTATCGGATTGCTGAAATGGTATTGTGTTTTCGGGGGCAGTGTGCTATAATGTAGAAAATCGGACAGACCGAAAATTAGGATTTGCCATCATAATAGCAAGAGGAAACAATAATGATTTTTAGATGTGATGAGTTCATAGAAACTGATGTTAACCCAATTACAAATACAAAGTATGATGATTCGTGGATTGTTTTTGTTTTAAATGACGAATCATATAAAATGCGATGCGGAAGCAAAAATGGATGTGCATATACGTTGAAAGTCAGCAAGAAATATGTTGTGCATTGGCAAATGGCTTTATGTGATTTTGTCGGATACTACAGTTCAATTGGAAAAAAATATTATTCTTGCTGTTTCTGAAGAAGATTATGTTCAAGCATTAAATAAATATAAGGGGCATTCTTTCAATGAACCATTTTTGAGAGAGTATGAAAACGAAGTTTTAATTCACAGCACTACAAAAGAAAATTATGAGCAAATAAAAAAAGATGGTTGTTTGAAAAGTTGGAACCTACAAAACAGCCAAAATATATGTAAAGAGAACGAACCCATAGGAGCGCTTTTGGGAGACCCTATTGAATTGAGAGATTATATATTGTTTGGTAGTGGAACTACTGGGGAAGTAGTGGTCAATTCAAAGCAAAAAGGGCAAATTCAGATGGATAAAAATACAGAATATACTGTAGGAGCACGTTTGTATTTTGATATGAAAAAAATTGCAGAAGATGGTCTGCTGGTTCGAGATGGAGGGGAAATTAAAGTCAAAAGCATATTGCCCCTTGAACCATATATGTTATGGGCTGCAACTTGGGACAGTGTGGGATTGAACTGTGAAATATCAACGCCTAAAATATTTGCTCAAAGAGCAGATAGGTATTTTAAAGAAAATATCATGAAAACCTACGAATATGAGCATTTTTACTAAGCGAATTGACAAATCCTGATTTATCAAACAGTTAAATATGTATCGCCGTACTTGGAAAATTTCCGGGTACGGCTTTTCCATGCTCTCTTTCCGCGGTAGTATTGCCGATTTCTTTTAAGGGGTTTGGGTTTTCCTAATAAGTTTTTTGTGCTTGCCTGCGCTGACGTTCCGCCTTCCTGTATTCTCTGTTCCCCGGACTTCTTCATGATAGAAATAATCTACGATGATCGGATGTCCCTGAGGCACTCTGCCGTAGGGCATTTCATTATCAACAAAGGGACAGTCATATTTCTTTGCCATTTCTTCGGCTTTTTCTTCCAGAACTTTGAAATAGCTGCGGTCGTGCTTGTTATAGATTTCGTTATATAACGGCACAAGGTCGGGATGCTTCTCTGATATATAATCCATGATCGTCTTTTTGAAGCCGCCGCGCAGGTTCAGGTTTTCCAGCCAGAACAGGTCGCACTGATCCTTTACCCGTTCAAAGATTGCCTCAAAATCCGTAATGTCCGGAAAAACCGGCGCAACAAAACAGACGGTGCGGATGCCTGCATCGTAAACCTGCTTCATGGCAGCAAGCCGCCGCTTGATGCTTACGGCGCTGTCCATATCATTCTTGAAACCCTCATCAAGCGTATTGATAGACCACGATACCGTAACCTGTCCAAGCTCTTTCAGAAGATCAATGTCACGCACCACAAGGTCGGATTTGGTACAGATCAAAATATCTGCGCCGCTGCCTCTGAGCTGCTCCAACAGCTTTCTGGTATTGCCGAACTGATCTTCCTGCGGTAGGTAACCGTCCGTCACGGAACCGATCACGATGCGCTGTCCGGCATATTTCTTCGGGTTTTTAATCTCCGGCCAGTGCTTCACATCAAGGAATGTGCCCCATTCCTCCGTGTGTCCGGTAAACCGCTTCATAAAGGACGCATAGCAGTATTTGCAGGCGTGGGTGCAGCCCACATAAGGATTGACCGAATAACCGCCTACCGGCAGGCTGGATTTTGTCATGATGTTCTTTGTCTCAACTTCTCCGATAAGAATTCCGTTCATTTCTACTTGTGCCATTTTCTATGTACCTCCAACACCCGGTTGAACGCTTCCGGGAACTCCTGTATCATGTTTGCCTTGCCCACGATGGGAACAAGGTATTCTTTCATAAAAGCAGGAATGCCAAGAGCATGAGCCTGTTCCACGAGTAAATACGCCCATGTCGGGACCGTCCGTACTTTTTCTGCTTTCATGTGCCATCAAGCAAATAAAAATTTCCGCAGGTTTTCTTTTTGATCGGCAAAATCCCGCATACCCAGTGCGTACAGCTTTCGTTCATCATCTTCTTTCATGGAGTAGGTGCTCACATGGAAGGGGTGGCTGGGGGCAAGAACAAAGGCGATTCCCGCTTGTTCCAGTGCAAAAACTTCCTTAAAGTTATCGTTGTACGCAATATGTCGGTGTTCAATTGCATTCACAATTTTAGGGTATTTGCGACAAGACAGCCGATATAAAGGGCGCATTCCCTGAGGCTTCTTCACATAGTTCCGATTTTTGGAAAGGATGACCACCAGTCGGTCACATCCCTTTTCTAATGCCCGGCGGACGGGGATAGCGTCGGTGAGTCCGCCGTCAAAATAGGGGACTCCATTCAGCTCCACCGGATGACAGACAACCGGGATAGCGCTGGAGGCCATGATCAGTCGGTAGTCATCCTGCTTCATGGCGACCTTACCAAAGTATTCAGGCCGACCCGTCAGGGCATTGGTGACCACCGCCTCGTATTCAGTAGGATTTTTCATAAATGCTTGGAAGTCCAGCGGGTCTTTCCCGTTTGCACGTGTCAGGTCCCCATAAATATGTTGAATGCCAAACAAGTCGCCGGTTTTCAGCAGGCTTTTCAGTCCAAAGTATTCCGGGTCATGAATATGCTCGGTAAAAAAGCGCAGATTTCGTCCCCGCTGTCCTGCCAGGTAGGAGACCAGATTTCCTGAACCGGCGGAAACGCCGATGCAATAGTCAAAGGTTATCCCCTCGTCCAGAAAAGCGTCCAGAATTGCTGCGTTGTAGGCGCACTTCATTCCGCCGCCCTCAACCACCAGTCCTATCTTTTTATGTGTGCTCATAAGTGCCATCTCCAATCCGTTATTATTTGTATGCTGCTCCCTTATATAAATCCAGTCCTTCAATTTTTTTGTGATAACTTTCCAGAATATCCGCCAGGGTAATCTCGGACATCTTCTGCTCTGCAACCTGCTGGACGTCACGATAAAAATCAGCGATGGCAAGCTGAATATGTATCCCCACGCCGCATTCGGGATTTGTGTCTACGTCCGGATGAAGCAGAGGCTTTTCACCCTCCACCGCTCGATAGACATCCAGCATTGTGATTTTCTCGGGAGAGCGAGTCAGTTCGGCATTGGCTTGTCGCCGTGTGGTTGTAATAATGCCTGCACTTTTTAACGCCGCCATCAGCTGTCTGATGTATGCCGGGTTGGTTTTTACGCTCTCTGCTATTCTGGCGCTGGTCAGCCGCTCATCTGCTCCCAGACTGAGAAATGCCAGAATGTGGAGAGTATCGCTTAATTTTGTGGAATATTTCATAGGTCACCTCAAAAAAATTTGCTTTAGCCACTTGTAATTATTAAAATTACATGGTATAATATCATTATGTAATTTTAATAATAACATCAACTGAAAGGAATGTCAATACTGATGGAAAGTAAAACTTATTTCAAGGATAACAACCATCTTCAGAATGTAGAGAAGCTGGCGGAAGCAATTGCCCAATCTGACGCAATACTGGTGGGAGCGGCGGCAGGAATGTCAGCCGCCTGTGGTTTTGATTTTTTCTACAGCAACGATGCAATGTTCCGGAAGTACCTGGGGGAATTTGGCGCAAAATACGGTTATGTGGGGGCGTTCAACGGGTTCTACTACCGTTATCCTTCATCTGAGGCTCGTTGGGCCTTTCTGGCTCGCATGTGCTACATGGAATACGAATGTCCCACAGGCCAGCCCTATTATGATCTGATGAATCTGCTAAGAGGCAAAAACTATCACATTATGACAACCAATCAGGATTTTCAGTTTACCAGAGTGATGCCGGAAGAGAAGCTCAGCGCCATTCAGGGGGATTCCCGCTACTTCCAGTGCAGCCGCCGCTGTCACGATGAGATATTCTACAACCGTGACATGATATATGCTATGAACGACGCCATTGACGAAAATCTGTGCATTCCTACGGAATTGATTCCCCGCTGTCCTAAGTGCGGCGCGGAGCTGGAGCCATGGGTGCGTGGGTATACTTTCCTGGAGGGCAAAAAGTACAAGGATGAATATCGTAAGATCAACGAATTTTTACAGGCAAACAAGAACCGTAAAATTCTTTTTCTTGAACTGGGCGTAGGTCGCATGACGCCAATGTTTATTCAGGAGCCTTTCTGGAATCTGACCTATACGCTTCCACAGGCTTTTTATATTACTATCAACCCCAAAGACGCACTCCTCCCTCAGCAGCTGGCTGACAAGGGACTGACCATCCGGGAGGACATTGCCACGGTACTGAGCGATGCCGTGAAGCTGACGGCAGGAGAGGAGCATATGAGCCATGAATGAAACTTATCAGAAGATCTGTACCGCAATTCAGGAAGCTGACGCTCTGCTGGTCGGGGCCAGCAACGGCCTGTCCATCACCGAAGGGCTGCATCTCTTTGCCGATAATCAGGCTTTCGAGGAGCTGTTCGGCGATCTCAAGCGGAAATATGGTTTACGGTGCATTTTGCAGGGCATGGCAGGTCGCTGGCCGACCGAGGAGGAGAAGTGGGGCTTCTGGTCCCGCCTGATCCACCACTACTGCGGTCTGTATCAGCCAACGCCGGTCATGCAGGATCTACGAGCCATCGTGGGGAGCAAGGACTATTTCATCATCACCTCCAACGGGGAGTGCCACTTTGAGATGAGCGGCTTCGCCCCGGAAAAAATCTATGAGGTGGAGGGCAACTGACTGACCATGCAGTGCGCCCGCCCCTGCCATGAAACCTTGTATCCTACACTGGAATTGGCGGAAAAGATGGCCGCCGCAGAGCAGGGCGGGAAGGTGCCATCGGACCTCGTTCCACGCTGCCCCAAGTGCGGCGGTCCAATGGAAATCCATATGGAGGGAGGCCCCAACTTTATCTCTGATACCGCAGCCCAGGGACGGTATCAGGCCTTTTTAGAGCGGTACCACGGCAAGAAACTGGTGGTGCTGGAGCTGGGCGTCGGCTGGCGCAACCAACTCATCAAGGCCCCGCTCATGCGTCTGGTGGCACAGGAACCCAATTCCGCCTATGTGACCATCAATCTGGGCGAAATCTACATCACCGAAGACATCAAAGCGCGGTCATTTGGATTGGACGGTCCTTTGAGCGATGTGTTGTCCGATCTTCGGCAGGTATGCGGGGTATGAATGTACCAACAGTCAGCAGATTGCAATACCGAATGCGGTGGCGACGCTTCACATACCGCCGATGCCGCTGTCACCAAACTCCGATTTCAACTTCTTTTTCGGTCGGTATTTTCAGATCGGAAAGTGCATAATCGCCCTGTCTTTGATATGTGCCACCCGCTTCTTAATAAATTCTTTTCATCGTGGGAATCTCCTGTATTTTATTGTTTCATTTTACAGAAGATTTTTAGAAAAAACAAATGCGCTGATTACAGTTTTAATGGCATACATAGAACAAGAGTACGAACCTTTCGATCCGTACTCTTGTTTTTCGTCCTGCAATGTCAGGTTCTGTGTGTTTCTTAGGATACTGCCTTATACACACTCAGCAAAAGCTGAAGTCGGTTTTTTATTAGCTTTAAATGTCGCCGAGGAACTTTGCTCCTCAGGGATTATACCCCCACTGAAAGACTAAATGGAACCCGCCCCCTATAGAAGGCAGACCTGCCGAATACCCGGCAGGGGAAATCGGCGACTTGGTTATAAAAGTTAGTCAATAACAGTGTAGTTGTCAGCGGCGTCTTCTTTTCTTGCATACTCGGTGACGCTTGCGACTTTTACCTTTAGGGGTTTTGTTCCCATGTTTATTTCAATAATGTCTCCTACTTTCACATCATATGAAGCTCTTGCGGTTTTTCCGTTTACGGTAATTTTTCCTGCGTCGCAGGCTTCATTTGCAACAGTGCGCCTTTTTATGAGTCTTGTGACTTTAAGATATTTGTCAAGTCTCAAAATAATTCCTCCTATTATAATGAATAATATAGTTAAAAAGATATTTAGAGATATACAATCGGATGATAATTAGGTAAGATAAAGAGGATAGGGTAAAATATATTCCTCCTAAAATAAAAGACCTAATTGCCAAAAGACAATCAGGTCCGATATTCAATTTAAGATTACTTAGCGTCAACTGCTGACTTAAGTGCAGCGCCAGCCTTGAATGCAGGAACCTTCTTTGCAGGAACCATGATCTTTTCCTTTGTGGCAGGGTTGATTGCTTCCTTAGCTGCTCTGTCTCTTACTTCAAAAGTACCAAACCCGATAAGAGTTACTTTTTCGCCTTTTACAAGTGCGTCAGAAATAGCTGATGTTACTGTTGAAAGAGCCTTTTCAGCTTCCTTCTTTGAATATTTTCCCTTTTCAGCAATGCGATTTACGAGTTCTGCCTTTGTCATTGTTTTAACCTCCAAAATAAATTTTATTTGCTTTCTTCGACCTTTTTAATGTATTCCTTAAGGTCGTATTTGCTAAGAGATTTCATGTCAATCCCGTCAAGCCTTGTTAATTCTTCAACTGCGCTGAATTTTTCAATAAACCTTTCGTTTTCTCTTTGCAATGCTTCTTCAGCATCGATTCCCATAAGCCTTGCAGCAGCGCAGCAGTCAAACAGTAACGCTCCTAATTGTTCCTCTGAAAAACCATTTCCGTTTAAACAAGCCGACTTCAGTCCGGAGGCCTCATCTGCTATTCTTGCGGTGAGTTCCTCAATGTTCATCAACTCAAGTCCGGCTCTTGCAGCTCTCTTAGAAAGCTTCTGCCCTCTCATAAGCGCAGGAAAAACCTTTGGTACGCTGTTTAATGTATCTGTATAACTTTCCTGTCCTTTTGATTTCTGCTTGATGTTCTCCCAGTTTGTAAGGACATCATCAGTACCATTTACCTTTACAGTACCAAAAACATGAGGGTGACGCTCAATAAGCTTCTTGCATACCTCGTCCGCAACATCGTCAAGATCAAAGGAGCCTTTTTCGGTTTCCATAACACTGTGAAAAACTACCTGAAGAAGAACATCGCCAAGCTCTTCTCTCATCATTTCCACATTGTCAAGATCAATGGCTTCCATTACTTCGTATACTTCTTCAAGAAAATTATTTCTTATGGAAGCATGGGTCTGCTCCTTGTCCCAGGGGCAACCGTTTTCGCTTCTCAATGCCTTTACAATTTCAGTAAGATCATATACATTGTACTTTTCTTTGAATTTAAAATCAGCCATTTTTTTCTCCGATTCAGATGTCAATATTCCAAATTAAAAACGTTACCCATTAATAATAACTCAAATCGCTTTGAATTTCAAGGGTTTTTGCAAAATTTATTTTAAAAATAAAGTTTTCAGCTCATTTTTGGTTAAAACGCTCAATAAATACAGTGTAAAAATGTATATAATGCCACCTGAAATTATGCTTACCCCTATTGAAGTTACCAGATTTATCCTTGCTCCAATCAAATCAAATATAGCTTTAGCCACTGTGCAGCATAATACTCCGGCAAAAAACGGTTTGTAAAATAGCTTGTCAAAACTTATTTCTGCCTTTGTTTGTTTGAGAACAAAATAAAGCGATGCGATAAAAATAATGCCATAACATACTGTTGAAGCTATTCCCGCACCGAGAATGTTGATTTCGGGAATGCTTACAAGAATAACATTCAGAATCATTTTTACAGCACATCCGGTCAGCATTATTATAACCGGAATATTTGCATTTCCTATTCCTTGTAAAATTGAAAATAAAGGTACTGACAGACCTGAGAAAACCATTCCCGGACACATTATCTTCAGTATTTCATATGAGCATAATATCTCCTGTTGTCGCCTTGAAAATAAAAGCGTAAGTATTTCCTCGGAAAAGATGAAAATTCCTAAGGCAGAAGGGATTATGATCACAGACGTTGCAAATAGTACGGCGTTTATGCTTTTTGAAACCGCTTTTTTGTCCTGAATTGCGTAATTTTCCGAGACAAGCGGAACCGCGCTTTTTGAAAACATTGCTGTAAGTGACGGAACAAGGGAAAAAACGGTTATTGCGAGTCCCGAATATGACCCGTAAATAAAATTGGGAAGCATCTTTAGACTTGTGCCTGTAAGTATCACTCCTGAAAACTTCCGGAGAAAATAATCCTTATCGGTTTTTATTGCAACTTCAAGACAGCGATTGATTGTGATAAGATCCACCATTGAAGTGAGAGTTGTTATTACAGAAGATATGGCGATGGGTATGCAGAGTCTGACAAGCCTCAGGAGTAGGTGCCTCATTCTTTCGTTGCTGTCGTCGCTTCTCATCATTTCACGGCTTATCCCGTCTCCTCTTATTCTGTCTGCAATAAGAATAATTATCAAGGCAACACAGTTTGCCACAGTTACTCCGAGAACAGCTCCTGCGGAAACGTAGGGAAGAGATGCGTTTGAAGCTTCGGTTGTGCTGTGGCATATCTTTCCGAAAACCTTTCCTGTTTCGGCAAAGCTTTCATTTGCAATGGATAACGCTTTGTAAGCAAACCAAAGCCCGAAAACGATTTTGAATATTCCTTCCATAATTTCGTTTAGAGCTGTTGGAGTCATGTTTCGTAAGCCTTCGTAATATCCACGTTCAACGGAAGCGACCGCTCCGATGATTATACATGGTGCAATAGCTATTACAGACCACAGCGAAGCGGGCTCGTTCATAATAAATTTGCAGATAGGGTAGGCAAGAAGTACTGTAAGCAATGTGAAGATTGCGCCGGCAAAAGAAAAAAACAGCATTGCGATACGTTTTGTCCGCCGTATGCATGCATATTTTTTTAAGGCGGAATATTCGGAAATGATTCTTGACATTGAAGCCGGGATACCCGAAACGCATACTGCAAACATTGGCATGAATACAGCATAAGCACAAGAGTAATATCCTGTTCCCGTTCCTCCCAATATGTTTGTCAAGGGTATCTTAAACATCATTCCCAGAATCTTGGTGATTATAACGCTTCCTATAAGTATGCCTGAACTTAAAATAAAACCTTGTTTTTTCAACTTTGAAAACTCCCTGCCTTTCAGACCTTTAAAGCTTGTTTTTAAATCGGAGCAAAACGTTGATAATGACATCTCTTTCAGAGCTAAATATCTCCTTCGGAGCTAAATATCTCCTTCGGAGCTAAACATCTCCTTCGGAACTGTGCTTAATCACGTTGCGACGAAAAGCAACCGTCGCTGACTGCAGCAAGATGCAGATGGGAGCTTTGCTCCTCAGTTTTTCAGTGTGGAATTAAGACCTCCACTGAAAAACTGAATGGAACCCCGCCTTATAGGAGGCAGACCTGCCGAATACTCAGCAAGTCCTGCCGAATACTCAGCAAGTCCTGCCGAATACTCGGCAGGGGGACATCGGTGGCTTGATTATAAAAATATTATGAAATTTAAGCTTTGACTATTACAGTTATTTGATAAACAAAAGATAAAAATAATGATCTTTGGTTTTTTTTCGGAAAAAATTTGTGAAAAGACTTTTATTTTTGGGGAAAGTATGCTATAATAATGTTTTAGAGTAGGATTAGTATTTGAATTGTGTTAATATTTTCTGAAAGGACAGAATAAAATATGGAATTTAATTTTTCAAAAAAAGTATTGGGACTCAAACCGTCGGCTATAAGAGAAATCCTTAAATATACCGCCGACCCGTCCGTTATCCCATTTGCAGCGGGAAACCCTGCACCGGACGCTTTCCCTGTAAAGGCTGTTGAGGAAATATCCGAAAAGATTTTAAAGGAAAATCCTATACTTGCACTTCAATACAGTATTACAGAGGGCTATCCTCCGCTGAGAGAGGCTCTTAAGGAGGATCTTATAAAGAGGGGTTGCTTTGATCCTGAGGTTGACGATCTTATAATCACATCGGGAGCTCAGCAGGCAAACGAGCTTTCCGCAAAGGTTTTCTGCGACGAGGGGGATACTCTTCTTTGCGAGGCTCCAAGTTTTATCGGCTCTCTTAATGCATTCAAGTCGTATAATGTAAATCTTGTAGGCGTTCAGCTTGACAGCGACGGCATTAATCTTGAAAAGCTTGAAGAAACCATAAAAGCTCAGAAGTGCGTAAAGCTTCTTTACCTTATCCCTAACTTCCAGAACCCTACCGGTCTTACAATGTCTCTTGAAAAGAGAAAGGCAGTCTATGAGCTTGCAAGAAAGTATGATTTTGTTATTCTTGAGGACGACCCATACGGAGATTTGAGATTTGCCGGGGAAGAGATTCCTTCAATTAAATCCATGGACACGGACGGCAGAGTTATTTATTCAAGAACATTTTCAAAGATTCTTGCTCCCGGAATAAGAGTGGGATATGTTGCCGCTCCCAAGGAGATTATTTCAAAAATAATCGTGTGTAAGCAGGTATCGGACGTTCATACGAATATCTGGGCTCAGGTAGTTGCAGAAAGATTTATTGCTACCTGTGATATGGATAAGCATTTTGCAGACCTGAGAAAGATCTATAAGAGAAAGTGCGATCTTATGATAAAGGGACTTGAGGAGAACTTTTCATCCAAGGTAAAATTCACAAGACCGGAGGGCGGACTTTTCATCTGGTGTACACTGCCGGAGGGAAGCGATATGATGGGATTCTGCAAAAAGGCAGTTGCTGATTATAAGGTGGCAGTTGTTCCCGGAAACGCATTTCTTGTTGATGATAATGAACTGTCTACAAGCTTCAGAATAAACTTTTCAACTCCTACTGACGAGCAGATTGTCAAGGGATGTGAAATTTTAGGAAAGCTTTCAAAGGAGATGTTCGGAGAATAGAACTGTTATTTGAGGAAGTGAATTATGAAAGTACCTTTTTTGATTAGTCAGAAAATTCTATATGCCGTTTCAACAGCTATACTTGCCGCATGTATTATAGGCGATATAGCTTCTGTAAGTATGAGTTTTAACGGAAAAAGCGACTGGGTGTTTGTTGTAAATATGGCTTTTTCAATTGTTTCGGTATTATTCTTTTCAGCACTTGTTTTTAATCCTGAAAGAACCGGGATAGTTTCTGACAGCGAAAAAGGGGATAAAAAGCCTGTTCTTCTTGCTGCAAGAACTTACGTCTGCATTATTTATTTTGACGTTGCTATTATACTTTTTATGGTGCTTTTCGGTTCGTCTTTAATCCCGGATATTGAGCTCAGCGTTATCGGCGTCGCGGCAATAATATTTATTATCGGGGCTGTTAAATTCATTACCGACAGCAGACGGATAAACTTAAAAGCTCAAAGCAAAACCGAGTCCGTAAAACAGGAAATATCGGATTCGGAAGAACAAACGGTGATTGCCGACAAAACAGACGAAAGTCAAAACAATAATATCATTAATAATCAAATGTAGAAAGGATCTTTACTATGTCTGATAAAAAACTAATTTTCAGTGGTATTCAGCCCACGGGAACTTTTACACTCGGGAATTATATAGGAGCTATAAGAAACTGGGGACCTTTGCAGGATGAGTATAACTGTATTTACTCAATTGTTGATATGCATGCAATTACAGTCAGACAGGACCCCATAAAATTAAGACAGCATACACTTGAAGCATATGCTCTTCTCATGGCTTGCGGAGTAGATCCCGAAAAATCCATTATGTTTATCCAGAGTCATGTAAAGACCCATGCTGAACTTAACTGGATACTTGCCTGCTCAACTCAGTTCGGTGAGCTTTCAAGAATGACACAGTTCAAGGATAAATCCCAAAGACATCCTGACGATGTAAATGCAGGCCTTTTCACCTATCCTGTATTAATGGCTGCGGATATACTTGTTTATAACGCAGACCTTGTTCCGGTGGGAGTTGACCAGAAGCAGCATCTTGAGCTTGCAAGAAACGTGGCTCAGCGTTTTAACCAGAAGTACGGAGAATTCTTCACGATTCCCGACGCTTATATCCCCAAGGTAGGCGCCAAGGTAATGTCTTTGCAGGATCCTGCAAAGAAAATGTCCAAGTCGGACGAAAATCCAAACGCCTGCATACTTATTCTTGACGATAAGGATACAATTGTAAGAAAGTTCAAGAGGGCTGTGACAGACAGCGAAACAGAAGTGTGCTACCGTGAGGGCAAGGATGGAATTAATAATCTTATGACAATTTATTCCGCAGTAACAAACAAAAGCTACGAAGAGATAGAAAAAGAATTTTCAGGAAAGGGCTACGGCGATTTTAAACTTGCAGTAGGCGAGGCTGTCGCAGACCATCTTAAACCTGTAAGAGATGAATTTGCAAAACTTATTGCCGATAAAGCTTACCTGAAAGAATGCTATACAAAGGGTGCGGAAAAGGCTTTGAGAATCTCTCAGAAAACTGTAACGAAAGCATACAGAAAAGTAGGATTTGTAGACGCAAGATAAAAAGGAGGGCGGTCGATGAAAAAAGCTTTTTTAAAGGATACATTTCGTGAAATAAAAAATTCTTTCGGCCGTTTTATGTCAATTTTCACAATAGTTACTCTTGGCTGCGGATTTTTTGCGGGAATAAAAGCTACCATGCCAGACATGAAGCAGGGGGCTGAACTTTATTTTGAAGAAAATAATCTTATGGATCTGAAGCTTTCTTCAACAATAGGCGTTAAGGCTGAGGATATTGCCGCAGTCAAAAGCCTTGATATTGTTGAAGGAGTAATGGCAGGATACTCTAAAGATGTTTTTTGTAACGACGAGGGCAAAAACTCAGTTCTGAGAATGATGTCCTATAATAATACCCTTGACGAGGAAAATGTGAATAACATAAATCATCTTGTTCTTGTTGAAGGAAGACTTCCCGAAAATCCCGGAGAATGTGTTGTTGACAAAAGACTTTCTTCCGATACCTTCAAAATCGGAAACACTCTCGATATCTTTTCTGCAAATAAAGATGAAGAGCTTTCCGACACTCTTGCAAGAGACGAATTTGAAATCGTTGGGGTTGTGCTTTCGCCTCTTTATATAGGCTTTGAACGTGACAACACACTTGTGGGTACCGGAACTGTACAGGGTTTTGTTTATATTCTTGAGGAGGAATTTGTCAGCGATTATTACAGTGAAATGTTCCTGACTTTAAAGGACTTTGACTATGAACCTTTTTCCGATGAATACCGGAATGAAGTTGAAAAAGCTGAGGAAACGGTAGGAGAAGTTTTTGAAGAAAGCATAAATCAGCGCTTTAACGATATGATGACCCTTTATGAAAACAGGTTGTCATCGGCTGAGGACTCAATGGCAGAGCTTGAAAACATTCTTTCTCTTAACGTTGACGAACTTTATGAGTTAAAAACAAGTACGGAAGCTGAAATAGCCGATTATGAAAGCAAAATTACAGATGAGAGCGGCAGCTATGAACAGGCAAAGCTTAGTCAGGCAAAATCACGTCTTGAACAGCTTGACGCACTTATTTATGCAAGAACAAATAACGATGAAGATGTAATTTCTGAATATGAAAAACAGCTTTCTGAAATCAATGCGCAAATTGCCGACTCAAAGGAACAGATTGCCCTGATGGACGAACCAGCGGTGCTTACCTATACAAGATTTTCAAATTCCGACTACGGCTCGTTTTCAGGTGACAGCGAAAAAATTGATTCTATTTCAAAGGTCTTTCCTGTGTTCTTTATAATAGTCGCCGCTCTTGTATGCTTAACAACCATGACAAGAATGGTAGAAGAACAGCGTACCCAGATCGGCACATACAAAGCGCTTGGCTATTCATCTGCGAAAATCGCGTCAAAATATCTGATTTACGGTTCTTTGGCGGCTCTTACAGGAAGCTTTATCGGTACAACTATAGGGCTTCAGATATTTCCGAGGATAATTTATAACTGCTATAAAATGCTGTATAATATCCCGGAAATAGTTACACCATTTAAGCCTATTTATGTTCTTTGTTGTATGGCGGTTTCTGTGGCTTGCATCTGCTTTGCAGTAATTTATTCCTGCTACAGAGAGCTTTCTTCTCAGCCTGCAGCTCTTATGCGTCCGAGATCTCCAAAGGCAGGAAAAAGAGTTATTCTTGAAAAAATACCGTTTATATGGAACAAGCTTGATTTTCTCGCAAAGGTGACTGTAAGAAACCTGTTAAGATACAAAAAACGGTTTTTAATGACTGTAGTGGGAGTAGCCGGTTGTACAGCCCTTATTCTAACCGGTCTGGGACTCCGTCATTCGATAACATCTATCTTAGACCTCCAGTATGGCGAGATATTCATTTACGACGGAATGGCTTCCCTTAATACAGCTGAATATTCGGTGGATGATTGCGAGCAGGTGATTATTGATAACAAAAACACACAAAGCTGCCTGAAAGTATTCCAGAGGGCAGGAAAAGTTTCACTTGAAGGTGACAGTCAGGAAATTTATCTTGTTGTTCCTGAAAAATCAGATGAGATTTCAGATTATGTAAATCTCAGAAATCCGACCAGCAAAAAAGCCATTGAGCTTTCTGATAATGGGGCTGTAATAACTCAGAAGATCGCTAATCTTTTGGACGTCAAAGCAGGGGATACAATAGAAGTTGATCTTGACGAACTTGGAAAGATCAATGTAAAAATATTGGCAATAACCGAAAATTACGCTGTTCATTACCTGTATATGACATCGAGCTATTACGAAAAACTTGTTGAAAAGCCTGTCTATAATGTGAGCTTTTTTAAATGTACCGATGGAACGGATACCGATGCTTATTCGGAAGAAATAATATCCTCCGGGAAGGTTCTTGGAATAAGCTATAACGCTGATAACGGAGAAAATATGCGCAAATCTCTTAACAGCCTTGACGCTATCGTCTGGATGCTTGTTGTGTGTGCTGGAATACTTGCAATAGTTGTTCTGTATAACCTTGCGAACATAAACATAACCGAACGTGTAAGAGAGATCGCTACAATAAAAGTCCTTGGCTTTTATGACAGCGAGACATCCGCTTATATATACCGTGAAAATATTATTTCAGCGTTCATTGGAATTTTGTTTGGTTTCGGAGTAGGTGTTATACTTCACAGATTTGTAGTGCTGACTGCCGAAGTGGATCTTGTAATGTTCGGTAGAACAGTTGTCTGGTGGGCATATGTTTTATCTGCAATACTTACTCTGGCTTTTACGGCTTTGGTAAATATTATCCTCCATTTCAAACTTAAACGAATTGATATGGTGGAATCTCTGAAATCAGTTGAATAATAGGCATACTGCCTTGTAAATAATGAAAAGGGGTAAATTTTATGGAAAACAATAATAATTCATCAAACGTGTCAGTGTTTGTTCTCGTGCTTGTAGTCTTAGTTTCTTTTGCAGCAGGATTTTTCACAGGAAGCATAGTTGAACATTTAAGAAAGACCTTAGAGGATATTAAGAAGAATGCCAAGGAGATCGACAAGTATTTTGATGATATTGACAATGACGACTATGAATACCTTGACGATGAAACAGGTACTTACTCATTTTAATAAATAACCGAAAGGAATGTTAATTTAATGAAACTTGGTATGGTAGGATTACCCAACGTGGGGAAAAGCACGCTTTTTAATGCTCTTACGAACGCAGGCGCTGAATCTGCTAACTATCCGTTCTGCACCATCGAGCCAAACGTTGGAATTGTTTCTGTTCCGGACGAAAGACTTGACAAGCTTGCGCAAATGTATAATCCCGTAAAGTTTACACCGGCTACCTTAGAATTTGTTGACATTGCCGGACTTGTAAAGGGAGCTTCAAAGGGAGAAGGACTTGGAAACAAGTTTTTATCAAATATCAGAGAAGTTGACGCTATCGTTCATGTTGTAAGGTGCTTTGAGGACGATAATATAGTTCATGTTGATGGAAGCATAGACCCTGCAAGAGACATTGAAACGATTGACCTTGAACTTATCTTTTCAGATGTTGAGCTTATTGAAAGAAAGCTTGACAGAACAAAAAAGGCTATGAAAGGTGATAAATCCTTGGCTGCCGCCGTGGATTTCCTTGAGGGACTAAAGGAACATCTTGAAAACGGCAAGGCCGCAAGAGCTTATCCTATGACTGAGGAACAGCTTGAAATCTTAAAGGAAACTCCACTTCTTTCTTTAAAGCCTGTCATATATGCTGCAAATATGAGCGAGGACGACTTCAGAAATAATATCGATACCAATGAAAATTATAAAAAGGTTTGTGAGATCGCAGCAGAACAGGGGGCAGCCGTTCTGCCTATCTGCGCCGAAATTGAAGCTGAAATAGCCGATATGAGCGACGAGGACAAGGAAATGTTCCTTGCGGATCTCGGACTTGAAATAAGCGGACTTAACAGAATAATCAAAGAGGGATATTCGCTTCTTGGACTTATTTCATTTCTTACGGCAGGTCAGCCTGAAGTAAGAGCATGGACAATTAAAAAAGGAACAAAAGCTCCTCAGGCTGCCGGAAAGATTCACACCGACTTTGAAAAAGGTTTTATCAGAGCGGAAGTAGTTTCCTATGATGACCTTATGACTTGCGGAAGTATGGCTGCTGCAAAAGAAAAGGGACTTGTCCGCCTTGAAGGTAAGGAATATGTTATGCAGGATGGAGATATCGTTCTGTTCAGATTTAACGTTTAACATTTTGAACGATTGGAGATACTATGGCATTTGTTGAGTTTAAAAACGTTTATAAACGATATAAAATGGGGGAAGTGACGATAAACGCTTCAAACGGCGTTAACTTTGAAATTGAAAAAGGTGAGTTTGCTGTAATTATCGGAGCGAGCGGAGCAGGAAAGACCACAGTGCTCAATATGCTTGGAGGAATGGATACTTGCGACGAAGGAGAAATAATTGTTGACGGAAAAAATATTGCAGAATTCAATTCAAAACAGCTTACAACCTACCGGCGCTATGATATCGGATTTGTTTTTCAGTTTTACAATCTTATAAATAATCTTACTGTCCGTGAAAATGTTGAGCTTGCAACACAGATATGCAAAAACGCCGCATCTCCTGACGAGGTGCTGAAAAGTGTGGGACTTGAAGAAAGGCTTAATAATTTTCCAAGCCAGCTTTCGGGAGGAGAGCAGCAGCGTGTTTCAATTGCAAGAGCGCTTGCAAAAAAACCAAAGCTTCTCCTTTGTGACGAACCTACCGGAGCTCTTGATTATAACACAGGCAAAACCATTTTAAAGCTTCTCGCAGATACCTGTAAGCACTTCGGAGTAACCGTGATTGTTATCACCCATAATTCAGCTATTGCGCCTATCGCCGACAGGATCATAACTATCAAAAACAGCAAGGTAAGCTCTGTTGAGATTAATAAAGATCCAGTGGATATAGATTCTATTGAATGGTAAAAAAACCACCGCAGGAGTATTTTGTCTTACTCCTACGGTGGATATTTTTTTACTGCCTTAAGTAAACCCCGTTTTCTTCGAGATAATCTTCAAGGTCATCTTTGTAATCAAGATTTAAAGGGTCATTTTCAATTGCGGCAAGAGCCTTCTGACCGATGTCCTTTCTGTAGTGAACCTTGTCCCAGGTTATTTTTGAAACTCCCTCATAAGCGCTATTTATTGCGCCTCTCAGAGAAAGTCCTGTTGCAGTTACTCCAAGAACGCGTCCACCATTTGTAAAGAATTTTCCTTCAGACAGCTTTGTTCCTGCATGAAAAACTTCACAGCCTTCCACTTGTCCCTTTTCATCAAGCCCGTAAATTTCAATTCCCTTGTCGTACTTTTCGGGATATCCTCCGCTTGCCATAACAACGCAGGCGCAGGCGCCCTCTTTCCATGAAATTTTTACATCAGCAAGTGTGTGGTTGTAGATTGCTTCAAATATTTCAACAAGATCTCCGTCAAGCATTGGGAGAACTACCTGTGTTTCAGGATCTCCGAAACGACAGTTGTATTCGATAACCTTAGGGCCTTTCGGAGTTATCATAAGTCCGAAGTAAAGACAGCCCTCAAATGTTCTGCCCTCGGCATTCATAGCGTTGATGGTGGGAAGAAATATTTTTTCCATGCATTCTTTAGCAACTTCTTCAGTGTAATATGGGTTGGGAGAAACGGTTCCCATGCCACCGGTGTTAAGTCCCTTGTCCCCGTCATAAGCACGTTTGTGATCCATCGATGAGATCATAGGAACAACAGTTTTCCCGTCTGTAAAGGAAAGAACGGAGACCTCAGGACCTGTCAGATATTCTTCAATAACTATTCTTGCGCTGCTTTCGCCGAACTTCTTGTCGTCAATCATTTCATGAACAGCTTTAATTGCTGCCTCCTCATCCTCGGCTATTATTACACCCTTACCGAGCGCAAGTCCGTCCGCTTTTATTACAGCTGGGTAGGAGTTCTGTTTTTTAAGATATTCGATAGCCTTGTCAGCTTCGGTAAAAACTTCATAAAATGCAGTCGGAATGTTGTATTTTTTCATAAGCTCTTTGGAGAAAACTTTAGAGCCTTCGATTATTGCTGCATTCTTTTTAGGTCCGAATGTCATAAAGCCCTCAGCCTGCAAAGCGTCAACCATTCCCATTACAAGAGGGTCGTCGGGAGCTACAACGACCATATCAACGGAAAGTTTCTTAGCAAGTGAGACAATTCCATCGATATCTGTAGCTGAAACGTCAAAGCACTCAGCTCCTTCTGCTGCAATTCCGCCGTTTCCGGGAGCGCAGTATATTTTTTGTGCCTTTTCAGACTGCATAAGTTTCATTATGATTGCGTGTTCACGGCCGCCGCCGCCAACTACAAGAATTTTCATAGCAAGTCCTCCGTAGTAAATTTAAAAATCAGTGGTGGAAAAGTCTGATACCGGTAAACGCCATAGCCATATCGTATTTGTTGCAGGTATCAATAACATGGTCGTCACGAATTGAACCGCCCGGCTGAGCAACGTATTTAACACCGCTTTTTCTTGCTCTTTCGATATTGTCTCCGAAGGGGAAGAATGCGTCAGATCCAAGACAAACGTCAGTATTTTCAGCAAGCCATGCCTTCTGTTCTTCTTTTGTGAATACGGGTGGCTTTACCTTGAAGTAATTCTGCCATACGCCTTCAGCCAGAACATCATCATGCTCGTCAGAAATGTAAACATCGATGGTGTTATCTCTGTCAGGACGTCTGATGTTGTCAACAAACTGGAGATCAAGAACCTGCGGAGCCTGTCTAAGCCACCAGATATCAGCCTTGTTTCCGGCAAGTCTTGTGCAGTGTATTCTGGACTGTTGACCTGCGCCAATGCCGATTGCCTGACCGTCCTTAACATAGCAAACGCTGTTTGACTGGGTGTATTTAAGGGTGATAAGGGAAATAATAAGGTCGATCTTCTTGTCGTCCGGAATTGTCTTGTTTTCGGTTACGATATTATTGAGAAGTTCTTCATTTATGTCAAGTTCGTTTCTGCCTTGTTCAAATGTAACGCCGTAAACCTGCTTTGTTTCAATTGGAGCAGGAGTGTAGTCGGGGTCTATCTGAATAATGTTGTAACTTCCTTTTCTCTTGGATTTTAAAATCTCAAGAGCTTCCGGAGAGTATGACGGAGCAATAATCCCGTCTGAAACCTCTCTTTGTATCATTTTTGCGGTGCATACATCGCACTCGTCTGAAAGAGCAATAAAATCACCGTAGGAGGACATTCTGTCGGCTCCCCTTGCTCTTGCGTAAGCACATGCCAAAGGCGAAAGTTCTCCAAGATCGTCAACAAAATATATTTTCTTTAATGTATCGGAAAGAGGCTTTCCAACTGCGGCTCCCGCCGGAGAAACGTGCTTGAATGATGTTGCGGCAACCATTCCCGTAGCCTTTTTAAGCTCCTTTACAAGCTGCCAGCCGTTAAAAGCGTCAAGAAGATTGATGTATCCCGGTTTACCGTTTAAAACGGTAATAGGAAGCTCGCTTCCGTCAGCCATAAATATTTTTGACGGCTTCTGATTTGGGTTGCAGCCGTATTTTAAAAGCATTTCATTAGCCATATTATAATCCCCCTTAAATAATTACTTGCTGTACTTGTTTATTATTTTAGAAACTGCCTTTCCTGAATCGATTTCAATATATCTTACGAAAAGAGAAACCTTATTTTCTTCGTTAAGGCTTGTCCAGAGAGTGTCGGCGAATTCTTCCAAGCTGTCAGGAATAGAGATTTTCTTAGGTTCGCCCTCAAAGCTCGGAAGAGGATTTCCATCGCCCATGTAGGTATGGATAAAATGACCCTCGCCGTCAACAGGATTGTAATATCCGTAAGTGTATCTGTGAACCGAATCCGGGTTTCCGTCATCTGATTTGAGAATAGACATTGCATAATTGTAATTTCCGTTTTCAAGGTGCATGACTCCAGAAATTCTTGGAGTGTAGTTAGGAGCGTCGTCCTCGTATTCTCTTGTTCTGAGAGACTGTTCAAAGGTCATCTGTCTGTCCATAAGATCGTAAATAGTGTCAGTCTGATCGCCGTTTGTTACAATTGTCTTGTTACCGAGAACACGAACAGGGGAGTAGATTATAAGGTGTGGATCTGTAAGCTTTTCAGGGTCGGCGGCTTCTGTTTTGATTCCGTCAGAGGTTTCAACAAAAACCCTGTTTCTGCTGTTTACGCTTCTTCCCATAATGAAATAAGCGGTAACAGCATACTTTCCGTCAGCAGATTTTCCGATTATAATGCCTCTGCCGGGGTAAGAGTTAGACTTAAGTTCCTCAGCAATATCAATAGTCTTCATAATATACCTCCATTATATTTAGTAAGTCATAAACTCAAAGGTCTATGTAAGCTTTTCCGTCCTTTATGGTTATTCTGTCTTGACAAAACAGCGAGACCGCTTTGGGAAGCAGCTTCCATTCAACCTGCTCCATAATTCTTTTTTGCAGAATTTCAGGAGTATCGTCGTTTTTAATTTCAACGACTCCCTGTAAGATTATAGCCCCTGCGTCTGTAAATTCATTTACAAAGTGAATTGTAGCTCCCGACACCTTAACTCCGTATTCAAGCACTTTTTCGTGAACCTTTATGCCGTAGAATCCGTCTCCGCAGAATGCCGGGATAAGGGCGGGGTGAACGTTGATTATCTTAAATGGATACTCAGATGTAAGACAGCGGTCAAGGATAGTCATAAATCCTGCAAGAACAATTAGGTCGGCCTGTTGTTTCTTAAGTTCCTCAAGAAGAGCCATGCTGTAGCTTACCTTGTCGGGATAATTCTTTCTTGGGATAACTACAGTCGGTATTCCTGCCTTCTTAGCCCTTTCAAGTGCATATGCGCCTTCCTTTGAGGAAATAACGCAGCTGATGTGTCCTCCCTTTATAGCGCCGCTGTTCTGAGCGTCAATAAGAGCCTGAAGATTTGTGCCTCCACCTGAAACAAGAACAACTATATTTTTCATAGATTACTCCTTTTTTATCAGCAGATAATTACTCCCTCGTCGCTTTCAACAAGCTCGCCCAAAACGTAAGCCTCTTCTCCTGTTGAATTGATAGCCGCAACTGCCTTGTCAGCGTCAGCCTTATCAACGCAAACGATCATTCCGACACCCATGTTGAAGGTATTGAACATATCTCTTTCCGGAATCTTTCCTGTTTCCTGAATAAGCTTGAAAATAGGAAGAACCTGAACTGCGCTTCTTTCAATCTTAGCTGAAATTCCCTTTGGAAGAGAACGAGGAATGTTTTCGTAAAATCCTCCGCCTGTGATGTGGGAAATAGATTTTACCTTTACTTCTTCAAGAAGTTTCATAACTGCTTTAACGTAAATTTTAGTTGGCGTAAGCAGAACGTTTCCGAGAGTTGTTCCGAGATCGGAATTGTGTCTTGCAAGGTTGGCTTCGCTTACGGTAAACACCTTTCTTACAAGTGAAAATCCGTTTGAGTGAACGCCGCTTGATTTGATGGCAATAAGAATGTCTCCTGCCTTCTGACAGTCAGGGTTTATGATCTTGTCCTTGTCAACAACGCCGACTGAAAAACCTGCAAGGTCGTACTCGTCAACAGGATAAAAGCCCGGCATCTCAGCGGTTTCTCCTCCGATAAGAGCGCAGCCTGCCTGCACGCAACCCTCTGCAACGCCCTTTACGATCTCAGCTACCTTTTCAGGGTAGTTTTTTCCTACGGCAATGTAGTCAAGGAAAAACTGAGGTTTAGCGCCGCAGCAGATAATGTCGTTTACACACATAGCAACACAGTCTATACCGACTGTGTCGTGCTTGTCCATAAGGAAAGCGATCTTGAGCTTTGTTCCAACGCCGTCAGTGCCGGAAACAAGCACAGGCTTTGTGATCCCTGTCATATCAAGCTCAAAAAGTCCGCCGAATCCGCCTATTCCGCTGAGAACACCGGAAGTCATCGTTCTTGCAACGTGCTGTTTCATAAGTTCAACAGCCTTATAGCCTGCGGTTACGTCAACGCCGGCTTCCTTGTAGCTTTCAGAAAAACTTTTCATAATGATTTTTTCCTCTCTATAATTTTATAACTTAGTCGACCGTCATCTGCAAACGGTCAGAAATTTTGCTTTCAAATTTATCCTTTGGCATTTCTTTGGGTACTTCAATAGGATATTTCTCGGTAAAACAGCCAACGCAGAAATCGCAGTCGGAATTTCCCGCAAGCTTTTTAACGCTTTCAACGCTCAGATAACCCAGACTGTCAGCGCCTATGGACTCGCATATTTCAGGGATAGACATCCTGCAGGCGATAAGCTTGTCCTTAGCATCGATATCGGTTCCGAAATAGCATGGGGCAATAAACGGAGGACATGAAATTCTTACATGAACTTCCTTTGCTCCTGCGTCACGAAGAAGTTTAACTATCCTTGCACAAGTTGTTCCTCTAACGATACTGTCGTCGATCATAACGACTCTTTTGCCTTTTACAGTGCTTGAAATTGCATTCAGTTTGATTTTAACCGAGTTTGTTCTTTCTGCCTGAGTAGGCTGAATAAATGTTCTGCCGATATACCTGTTTTTGATAAATCCTATTCCGTACGGGATACCGCTTTCCTGTGAAAAGCCCAAAGCGGCGTCAAGTCCCGAATCGGGAACTCCGATAACAACGTCCGCCTCAACGGGATGCTCTCTCCAAAGATATTTTCCGGCTCTCAGTCTTGCCATATGAACGCTTGAGCCTTCAATGACAGAGTCTGGTCTAGCAAAGTAAATATATTCAAATACGCAGATAGTACTCTTTGCTTTGCAGTGTGTGGTAATAGATTTTATTCCGTTTTCGCTTATTACAACCACCTCGCCGGGAAGTATGTCTCTTATGAATTTAGCTCCGATGCTGTCAAAAGCGCAGGTCTCGGAGGAAACCACATATCCGTTGTCTGTCTTTCCGATAGAAAGAGGACGAAATCCGTTTGGATCTCTTGCCGCAATAAGCTTTTTAGGAGACATTACAAGAATTGAATAAGCTCCTCTGATGGTATTCATAGCTCTTTCAACAGCTACTTCAATAGATGGTGCGGTAAGTCTCTCTTTGGTGATAGTGTACGAAATAACTTCTGTGTCGTTGGTGTTGTGGAAGATTGCGCCGCCAAGTTCAAACTGTTCTCTTAATTCTCTTGCATTTACAAGGTTTCCGTTATGTGCAATTGACATTGGACCCTTAACGTGTCTTACTACAAGAGGCTGAGCGTTTGAGCGGTTGCTGTTTCCGGTAGTTGAGTATCTGACGTGACCGATAGCGATATTTCCTTGTCCAAGCGAGGCAAGAGTGTCCTTGTTAAACACCTCGTGAACAAGTCCCAGATCCTTGTGGTACCTGAAAAGTCCGTCGTCATTTACTACTATTCCGCAGCTTTCCTGACCTCTGTGCTGGAGAGCATAAAGCCCTACATAGACCTGAGAAGCCACATCGGCTGTTTCATTTGAGAAAATACCGAATACGCCGCATTCTTCGTGGAGACCTGTTACCAATTAAAAATCATTCCCTTCCGTTCCAGCAATATGAGCAGAGCCGGCACTTATCAATGCCAACAGCCCTTACAGTTCCCTCGAATGACTGAAATTCAAGAGAAGTAAGCTTGAGTCTGCGGCAAATTTCATCTCTCAGAATCCTGCCTCGCTCAGTGTTTGAATTGCTGTACTCTTCAATATATTTACCCCCCTCGGCGCCTTCCTTTTCGTCAATGATTTGTCTTGCGATAAGTTCAAGCTCCGATGTGCTTCTTGAAAAATTAAGATATTTGCAGCCATACATTATCGGTGGACAAGCCGATCGCATATGGACTTCCTTCGCTCCGTTTTCATAGAGAAACTCAACGGTTTCCCTCATCTGAGTGCCTCTTACGATACTGTCGTCAACAAAGAGCAGCTTCTTTCCCTCGATAAGCTCGTGAACAGGGATAAGCTTCATCTTAGCAACTTTGTTTCTCATTGACTGGTTCTGTGGCATAAAGCTTCTTGGCCATGTGGGAGTGTATTTAATAAAAGGTCTTGCGAAAGGGATACCGCTTTTGTTTGCGTAACCAATAGCATGGGGAATCCCCGAATCGGGAACTCCGCAAACGTAGTCTACATCGGGCAACCTGCCGTTTTTAATGTCCGTTTCAGCCATTATTTCTCCGTTTCTGAGTCTCATAGCCTCAACGTTTACGCCCTCGTAGCAGGCATTCGGATAACCGTAATAAGTCCACAGGAAGGTGCAGATCTTCATTTCATCCGTTCCTTCTGAGATTATTTCGTACCCGTCTTTTGTGATCTTTGTGATTTCGCCGGCTTTAAGCTCGTGGCAGGTCTGATAGCCAAGCTTCTGAAAAGCAAAGCTCTCAAAAGAGAAGCAGAACCCGTCCGAACGCTTTCCTATAATTATAGGAAGTCTGCCGTCCTTATCCCTTGCGGCAATAATGCAGTCCTTTGTCATTATAACAAGACTCATTGTGCCGTTTATTTTTTGCTGAGCATATCTTATTCCTTCTACAAAGGAATCCTTCTGAGCAATGAGAGAGCCTATAAGTCCTCCGGAATTGATATTTCCGCTGCTCATGGTTTCAAAGTTTGCACAGCCTTTGTCAATAAGCTCTTCAGTAAGTTCATCGGCGTTTGTGATGATTCCGATAGAACAGATTGCGAAAAGACCGAGCTTGGATCTTACCATAATAGGCTGAGGATCTGTGTCGCTGATACAGCCGATACAGATGTTTCCTCTCATTTTCTCAACGTCTTTTTCAAACTTTGTACGGAATGGTGAGTTTTCTATGCTGTGAATGTTGCGCTGAAAGCCAAGCTCCGGTGAATAGCTTGTCATGCCTCCGCGCCTCGTGCCAAGATGCGAGTGATAGTCAGTTCCGAAAAATACGTCCTGAACGCAGTCGTTTGAAGAAACTGCACCGAAGAATCCACCCATATAGTTTATTCTCCCATAAGACGCTTCATGATTTCCTGATATGCGTCCTCAACGCCGCCCATGTCTCTGCGGAATCTGTCCTTGTCAAGCTTTTCGTGAGTTGTAGAATCCCAGAAACGACAGGTATCCGGTGAGATCTCATCGGCAAGAATGATTTTGCCGTGGAATCTTCCGAATTCGATCTTGAAATCGATAAGGTCAATGTTAAGACCTTTGAAGAATTTTAACATAAAGTCGTTTACCATAAAAGCGTACTTTGTGATAACGTCAATTTCCTCCTGAGTTGCAAGTCCGAGACCCAAAGCGTAGTAGCTGTTTATAAACGGGTCGCCGAGGTCGTCGTTCTTGTAGCTGAATTCAAGAGTAGGCTGTTTTAAAGGAGTACCCTCGGCAATGCCGAGCTTCTTTGAAAAGCTTCCTGCTGCAACATTTCTTACGATAACTTCAAGAGGAACAATTTCAACTTTCTTAACGATAGTTTCCCTGTCGTTTATCTCTTCAACAAAATGAGTAGGAACTCCCTCTTTTTCAAGGAGCTTGAACATATAGTTCGTCATTCTGTTGTTGATAGATCCTTTTCCGACAATAGTGCCCTTTTTTTCGCCGTTAAAAGCAGTAGCGTCGTCCTTGTAGTCAACGATAACGTAGTCAGGGTTGTTTGTAGCAAAAACCTTCTTTGCTTTTCCCTCATAAAGCTGTTCAGCCTTCACAATGTTTTCCATTTTAAATTCCTCCGTATCAAAATATATTTTTCAGATATTTTTAAGATCTTCCTGAAGCTTGGTATCCTTTTTCATAACGCCGTCTATCATGTCTGTCTTTGCTTTTTCAAGCTTTGCGGCAAGTCCGTCGTCTGAAAGAGCAAGCATTTCAATTGCAAGAAGAGCGGCGTTTTTAGCACCGTTTACCGCAACGGTCGCAACCGGGATACCAGACGGCATCTGAACTGTAGCCAGAAGTGCGTCAAGTCCTTCAAATGTTGATTTGATAGGAATACCGATAACCGGGAGTGTCGTGTGTCCTGCAATTACCCCTGCAAGGTGAGCCGCCATACCGGCAGCACAGATAATAACTCCAAAACCGTTTGCTTTTGCGCTTGATGCAAATTCGGCGGCAAGAGCAGGTGTTCTGTGAGCACTCATAACGTGAGCTTCATATGGAACTCCATAATTTTTAAGCTCCTTTATCGCATTTGCAACAACAGGCATATCGCTGTCCGAGCCCATAATAACAGCTACTTTTTTCATGCTGTATAACCATCCTTTCAAAGTGAATTTTCAGACGGGAAATAAAAAAAGCTGCAACTATACCGTTGCAGCAGGATTTTCAGGTATGAAAATGCCATTTAAGTGCAGCAAACAAGAGGTCATATCCGAAAAAGGGAAAAAACCTGACTGTGAAAAATATGAACAAGAAGAATTCATCTTTTCTGATCTTTTGAACATGACCCTCATACCTCACCCGAACCGATTATTTTTACATATTAAATATGCAAAACACTACAATTTAATTTTACAGCAATTTAACATGAATTTCAACACTGAAAAGCATAAAATTTATAACAAATCGGTTAATAATAATTGTACAATTTGACTACTTGATCTCCGGACAGTGATTTATTAGATTTGTGGATTCCGGTTTTTCCATATGAGATAGTATGAATTTCATTTCATTCTGGTTGCAAGTGTGATTTGCAGCGTTGATAACATTTTGTTTTTGAGGAGAAGACAGTGCGGAAAAACGCTGTAAAGCAAGATGATCTGAAAAAAGCTCCTTTTGAAGTCTTGCGGGAATTTCCTCTGCGCATGAATATTTTTTTGACTGCATGAAATACCTCCTTTGCAATTTTAAATCGAAGCAAAGTATTGATAATTACATCTCTTTCAGAGCTAAACATCTCTTTCAGAGCTAAACATCTCTTTCAGAGCTAAACATCTCTTTCAGAGCTGTGCTTAATCACGTTGCGACGAAAAGCAACCTGTCTCCTATAGGAGGCATATCATCCCATAGGAGGCTGATCTGCCGAATACTCGGCAGGGGGACGTCGGCAACTTGGTTATATTATCTCCTGATAAAAAATTTATATTCAATTGAAGATTTCTTGACATATACAGTTTGCAGTGTTAAAATTAAATTAAAAGGAGATGAATTATGGATAATCTTTCGAATATAAGGGTTATAAAGGATATACTTGAACGACACGATTTTAAATTTTCAAAGCAGCTTGGACAGAACTTTCTTGTAAATCCGTCAGTCTGTCCGAAAATTGCTGAAATGGGCAATGCCAAAAAAGGATTTGGCATAATTGAGATTGGTACCGGTATCGGCGTATTGACTAACGAGCTTGCAAAAAGAGCGGATAAGGTAGTTGCCATCGAGATAGACAAAAGGCTTATTCCCGTTCTTGATGAAACACTTTCAGAACACCGAAATGTAAAAATTATAAATGCCGATGTTATGAAAACCGACCTTAAAAAGCTTATAAAAGACGAATTTCAGGGGCTTGAGGTCGCAGTGTGTGCAAATCTGCCCTATTATATAACTTCTCCCGTGATAATGACTCTTCTTGAAAACAGACTTCCGATAAAATCGATAACGGTCATGGTTCAGAAGGAAGCCGGAGTCCGTCTTTGCTCGCCGATGCAAAGCAGGGAAATGGGAGCTGTAACAGTTGCCGTGAATTATTTCAGCGTTCCACAAATGCTTTTCAACGTTTCAAGAGGAAGCTTTATGCCTCCCCCTAACGTAGACAGCTGTGTTGTAAGATTTGACATAAGGGAAAAAACTCCGGAGGGAGTAACTGATGAAAAATTCTTTTTTAAAACTGTAAGGGCTGCGTTTGAACAGCGGCGAAAGACACTTTCAAACTCAGTTTCGTGCGCAATGGGCATTGAAAAATCCAAGGTGAACAGCGTTATAGACAGTCTTGGACTAAGTTTGTCTGTAAGACCTGAGCAACTTTCCATGGAGGATTTTGTCGCTTTTGCCCGTAAATTAAAATCTGTGCTTTGAAAAATTAAAATATAACGTGATTCCGACATTTTTCTGTGTTCTTGTGTGTTATTATCAGTTTACTGATATAAATACATAAAAGGACGGAGATAATATGTTAAAAGCAAAGGAAAAAATAAAGGCAACTGAACTTGCCGAGCAAAACATCATAAGACAGACCGCAGCCATTTTTCTGACAGTGATATTAAGCGTTGCAGCCACAAGAAGCACCATTCTGGGATATTTGTCTCCGGTGAATGCAGTGGTTGCCGCCGTTTCGGGAAGCTGCGGTATTTTTGCGTTTCTGGCGGCTGCTGTGACATACATAGTAATTGGTGAATTAAGGCAGGGCTTGTTTCAGCTTTCTTCAATGGTATTCATATTTGCCGGCGAATTTGTTGTTGATCATTTTAATATCGCAAGAAAAAATATTCTTGTTAACAAGGCTTTTATAACAAGCGGCGCAATGCTTGCATCAACCGTAATTACATCTGCTTTTTCTGGTTTTGATCCGGCGCTTTTTGGATACAGACTGCTGTTTTCGGTGCTGTGCGGCTGTCTTGTATATTTTGTTTCTGATGCAAAAAACCGGGCAGGCACAGACGGAATCCTTGATCTTAACGGAACAAACGGCGCATCAGTTGGGATAATTTATGTTGTATTGACGTCGACTCTTTCCTCAGTTGAAATATTTAATGTCAATATAGGAATAGTTTTCGGAACAATTGCTATACTTTTTTCAGCAAGAAAATACAGCCATATAGGGGGCGCAGTGTGCGGCGCTCTTACAACCTGCGCTGTGCTTATATATTCCCCTGAGCTTGCACATAACACACTTCTTCTGTCTGTCAGCGGACTTCTCTGCGGAGCCCTGTCTGCCGGAGGAGCCGTAGTTACCGCACTTGCTTTTGTTTTCGCCTGTGCTATCGGACTTATGGCTGTGGGTTATAGCGGAAGCACTTTTCCGATGCTTCTAAATTTTGCTGTGGGAGCCGTTGTTTTTGCAGCAATTCCCGAAAACAGAATAAGAAATCTATTTAAATATATAGGCGGAAATTCAAGAGCTGTATATATAGTGGGTCAGACTGCGTCATCGCGGCTTAAATTTACTTCCGGAACTTTAAAGGATGTAAGGCGCAGACTTCTTTCTATTTCAGATACTCTTGAGAAGAAAAAAGCTGTCGCTCCCCTTTCTCAACGGGTCAGATGCACTGTCTGCACAAGCTGCAAAATGAAAGAAAACTGCTGGAAAGAACACAAGCCCAAAACCATGCTTTCCTTTATACAGCTTGAAAAAGAGATAGAACAAAAGGGAAGAATAGACTCGCAAACCCTTTTAATGCTTGTTCCTGACTGCATTTGCGGAACAAAGCTCTTAGAAACCTTTAACAATGAATATTCCTCGGTTTTGTGCGAAAGAACAGAAAACAGAAAAATTACTGATTTAAGAGAGCTTCTTTCTGAACAGCTTCTTGCCATGGAAGACCTTCTTTCAGACCTTTCTTATAAAGTCGAAAAAATCACAGAGGTAGACGCCGCTCTTTCCGAAAGGGTAAAAAGATATATGTCAAAACAAGGAATTGCCGGCGTAAAGGTTTGCGTTTACAATGATGAAAACTCAATGAAGAGAGTTGAAATATTTTCATCGTCCCAGGTAAATGCCGACTTTGTGAAAATGACTGTAGATATAGGGGTCATTATCGATTGTGAGCTGGATATGCCGGTTGTAAGCGCAACAGACGGCATGAACAGGCTTTTGTTCTGTCCTCGCCCCGATTGCCAGATAAAAAGCGGTATCGCTCAGCTTACATCCAAAAACGAATCTTTAAGCGGAGATACTCTTGAACGCATCTGGCTGAGCAGATCGGAATACGCAGTTATTCTGTCTGACGGCATGGGTACGGGAAAACGCGCAAAACTCGATTCTTCATTTGCGGTATCTCTTGTTTCGAGATTTTTAGCGTCGGGTATTTCTCCCGAAACATCATTCAGACTTATAAATTCCATTCTCAGGGTTAAGGGATGGGACGAATCCTTTGCAACAGCAGACCTTGTTATCGTTGATCTTTGCAGAAAAACCGCAAGATTTGTAAAAGCAGGAGCGGCTCCGAGCTACATAAGCCGCGGAAGAGATCTTGTAAAGGTTGAGGAAAAAACATTTCCTCTGGGCATACTTGCAGAAACTCTCCCTGCCTGCCGTGAAATAAAGCTTGCTGACGGTGACAGGATAATTATTGCTTCAGACGGAGTATCGGAAGAGACAATTATAAAAGCAGCAGAAGAATTTTTAAATAATGACTTTGATCCTGCTCAGGCAGCCGAACTTGTGGCGGCAATGTCCGAAAAGGGTAAATCAAAATGTGGCGAAAATGTAAAAAGTGACGACATTTCAGTTTGCGTTCTTGACGTTTTTGTTAATAATTGAGTGGTTTATTAACAAAAATTAAACCATTAAGCATTAAAAGTTGAAACATTTTGTGCAATATAAACAAACATAACCCTACTAATATGTGTGAATACTAAAAATTCTACAAAACCACTTGAAATTCAATTCAAAAAAGGTTAAAATAAGATATAGGATATTATAGCCGGTCGGATCACTGCATATTTTATGGCAGCAGGGATTTATTTGTGGAAAAATTCCGGGCATAGTTTATTTATACAGATGCTTTGCCCTTCGACCTGCGAAAGGAATGAATATGTTATAATGGTAGAAAAAATTGCTAACACAAGCGATATTCCTATTTACCTTTTCGGGCAGGGTAAAAACTTTGAAAGCTATAGCTTTTTTGGTTCACATCTTGATGAAGAGGGATGCGTTTTCCGTGTCTGGGCACCAAAGGCAAAAGGTGTTGCTCTTGTCGGAGATTTTAATAACTGGAATGAAAAATCTCATAAAATGACCAAGATTGGGAATTCAGGCTGTTGGGAGATATATGTTCCCGGGATTAAGGAGTACGAGACCTATAAATATGCAATAACAGGTGCGGACGGCGTTTTAAGAATGAAAGCCGACCCTTATGGCTGTTTTATGGAAAGAAGCCCGTCTACAGGAACAAGAGTTTTCAATATTGATTGCTACAACTGGACTGACGGAGAATGGGTAAAATCAAGAAACGGATTTTATCAAAGTCCTGTTAATATTTATGAGGTGCACTTAAACTCATGGAGGCAGAACGAGGACGGAAGCTTTTATACCTATCTACAGTTTGCCGACGAGGTCATACCGTATTTAAAGGATATGGGATATACTCATATAGAATTTATGCCTCTTGCGGAGTACCCATTTGAAGGTAGCTGGGGATATCAGGGTATAGGCTATTACGCACCGACATCACGTTTCGGAAGTCCGAGAGATTTCATGGAAATGATAGATAAATTTCATAGAAACGGAATAGCGGTTATTCTTGACTGGGTGCCGGCTCATTTTCCCAAAGACGCTCCGGGACTTTATGAGTTCGATGGTACCTGCTGTTACGAATACGAGGATCCTAAAAAGAGAGATCACCTTGCATGGGGAACAAGAGTGTTTGACTACGGAAAACCTCAGGTTGTTTCTTTCCTTGTATCAAACGCTCTTTACTGGATAGAAAAATTCCACATAGACGGACTGAGAGTAGACGCTGTTGCTTCTATGCTTTATCTTGATTATGACAGACAGGACGGTCAGTGGACTCCAAACAAAAACGGTGGGAATGAAAATCTTGAAGCAATTGAATTTTTCAAGACGTTAAATACCGTTGTTTTCGGAAAGTACCCGGGCGTAATGATGATCGCTGAGGAATCCACCGCTTGGCCAATGGTGACAAAGCCTGCTGATATCGGCGGACTTGGTTTCAACTACAAATGGAATATGGGCTGGATGAACGATATGCTCAGATATATGGCTATGGATCCCATAAACAGAGCGTTCAATCATAATATGCTTACATTTTCATTCTTTTATGCGTTTTCAGAAAATTTCATTCTTCCAATCTCTCATGACGAAGTGGTTCACGGTAAGGCCTCACTTATCCAGAAGATGTGGGGAATGCCTGATCAGAAGTTTCCTCAGGCCAAGGCTTTCCTTGCCTATATGATGGCACACCCGGGAAAGAAGCTTATGTTTATGGGAAGCGAGTTCGGACAGTTCAGAGAGTGGGACTATGAAAATGAGCTTGAATGGTTTATGATAGATCAGTTCGAGGAACACCGTAACTATCAAAAATTCGTCAAAAATCTCAATAGATTCTATAATGAACACTCTCAGTTTTGGGAGATAGATTATTCATGGGAAGGCTTCAGTTGGATCTCAAATGACGACTATAAGCAGAGCATCATAGTTTTCAGAAGGATCGATACTAAGGGCAATGAGATAATTGTCGTATGTAATTTTGTTCCTGTCGGCAGAGCTGTTTACAGCTTTGGCGTACCATATAAAGGAAGCTATACCGAGGCGTTCAACACTTCTTCAGACGACGGCAGTCCCTGCGTAAACGGAACGGTGAAGTCAGAGGATGTGCCTATGCACGGATATGACCAGTCGATTACCATTGAGATACCGCCGTTTTCGGTTATGTATTTCACAGTTAAAAAAGCTCCGCAGAGGAAGAAAAAGGCGAGTGCCGCTGTTAAAAAGACAGGTGAGAAAAAAACCACGGTAAATAAGACAACAAAGAAAACCAACAAAAAATCTTAAAATGGTGGGTGAATTTTATGTTCAACAAGAAAGAATGTGTTGCAATGCTTCTTGCAGGCGGTCAGGGAAGCCGTTTGTATGCATTGACGCAGAAGGTTGCGAAACCTGCAGTGCCGTATGGCGCTAAATATCGAATCATTGACTTTCCCCTTTCAAACTGCATAAACTCAGGTATCGATACAGTAGGTGTTCTTACTCAGTATCAGCCTCTTGTTCTTAACGAGTACATTGGAAACGGTCAGCCTTGGGACCTTGACAGAATCCACGGAGGAGTTCATGTTCTTCCTCCTTACCAGAAGGCTTCAGGTGCAGACTGGTATTCGGGAACCGCAAACGCCATTTATCAGAATATCGAATTTGTAGACAGATATGACCCTGAATACGTAATTATACTTTCAGGCGACCATATCTACAAAATGGACTACAATAAAATGCTCAGCTATCATAAGGCAAAACAGGCTGACGCAACAATTGCCGTACTTGACGTTCCTCTTGCCGAAGCTTCAAGATTTGGTATTATGATAACCGACGAGGATGATAACATCATTGATTTTGAGGAAAAGCCAAAGAATCCGCGTTCGACTCTTGCTTCAATGGGTATCTACATTTTTACATGGTCAAAGCTCAAGGCTTATCTTATCGCTAATGAAAATGATAAGGATGCAAGCAAGGACTTTGGTAAGAACATTATTCCTGATATGAAAAATGCAGGTGAAAAGCTTGTGGCTTACCGTTTTGATGGCTATTGGAAAGACGTAGGAACTATTGACAGCCTCTGGGAAGCCAATATGGATCTTATCAATCCTAATATTCCTATTGATCTTTATGACCCTGCATGGAAGATCTATTCGAGAAACCCTGTAATGCCTCCTCAGCTTATCGGAAAGAATGCCAAAATACAGAATTCTATGGTAACCGAAGGCTGTGTTATTGACGGAACTGTAGACTTTTCAATGATCTCAGACGGTGTTACAATTGAAACCGGAGCTAAAGTTACAGATTCAATACTTATGCCTGGTTCTGTTGTAAAGGCAGGCGCTGTAGTTGAATATTCCATTATTGGAGAAAACTCGGTCATCGGGGAAAACTGCCGAGTAGGTGCAAGACCTGAGGATTTTGAAAACCGTGACGAGTGGGGAGTAGCCGTAGTAGGCCATGGACTTAATATTTCACCCGAAACGGTAATCAAGCCAAAAGATATCGTTTCGGAAGATATGTAGGAAAGGGGACTTGAAAATGGCAATCAATATGGCAAATGTTCTCGGACTTGTATTTGCAAATATGCATGACAGAACTGTGGCGGAACTTACTAAATCAAGAACTATGGGTTCGATACTTTTCGGCGGAAGATACAGACTTATTGACTTTCCGCTTTCAAATATGGTAAACAGCGGTATGAGCGAGGTCGGTGTTATTACCAAATCAAACTACCAGTCCCTTCTCGATCACTTGGGATCGGCAAGAGAATGGGATCTTTCCAGAAAGAAGGGCGGACTACATATCCTTCCTCCTTTCGGTCACATTGAAACAGGACTTTACAGAGGCAGACTGGAAGCTCTTTATGGCGCTATGGGATTTATTAAAGCTTCATTGTGCGAATATGTTGTTCTATCTGACTGTGATGTTGTAACAAATATGGACTTCAGACCAATTGTTACTGAGCATATCGATTCCGGAGCAGACATTACCGTTGTGACAACATCAGGCATATTTAGTTCAGAGGAAACCCTTAGCAGCACAGTTGTAGCTGTTGGAACAGAAAACAGGATACATGATGTAATTGTAAGAGGACCTATAAGCGGTCAGTGTACAATCAGTCTTAACATATTCGTTATGAAAAAAGACTTTCTTATCGATCTTCTCCAGAATTTTGTCCCAAGAGGTCTCTATAGCTTTGAAACTGATGTTTTGCAGGCGAAGGTAAAGGATTTTAAGATAGTTTCTTATAACTATGATAACTTCTACCGCAAGATATTCAGTCTTGACAGCTACTACAAGGCAAATCTTGATCTTATTGATATCGAAAACTCAAAGGCTCTCTTTGTTCCTAAAAGACCTATTTATACAAAAGTTCGCGACAATGCTCCTTCAAAATACGGTCTTGAAAGCAGCGTAACATGCTCGCTTATCGCTGATGGCTGTGTTATAGAGGGTGAAGTTGAGAATTGTGTACTCTTCCGAGGCGTAAAGGTAGGAAAAGGAACTAAGGTGAAGAACTCTATCCTTATGCAGGATACCGTTATCGGCAAGGACTGTGAGATCTCTAATATTATTACTGACAAGAATGTAAATATCTGCGATAACAGACTTCTTACAAGTTCAGCTCTATACCCGATGTTTATCGGAAAGGGAGCTTCGGTATAATTCAATTAACATACGGGAGGATAAGGTTTTGAATATTTTGTATTGTTCAAGTGAAGCTCTGCCGTTTGCAGCGTCAGGCGGTCTTGCCGACGTTGCCGGCTCGCTTCCAAGAGCTATAAATGAAGAAGGCGGACATGAATGCAGAGTAGTTATGCCATACTACGGCTCTATCAAGCAGGAGCTTAAGGACAACTGTCACTACCTTACAAATTTCACTGTGCCTGTTGCATGGAGAAATCAGTACTGCGGTGTGTTCACAAGTGTTGTAAACGGAGTAACATACTACCTTCTTGACAATGAATATTATTTTAACAGAAACGGTCTTTACGGATTTTATGATGACGCAGAAAGATTTATTTTCTTCTCAAGAGCTATTCTTGAAATGCTTCATTATATTGACTTCAGACCACACGTTCTCAGCTGTAATGACTGGCAGACAGCTTTAGTGCCGGTTTACTACGATATTTTCTATCGCTACCAACCCGGCTACGAGGACATAAAGACAGTGTTTACTATCCATAATATTGCTTACCAGGGCAGATACGGCATGGAGCTTTTAAACGATCTTATGGGAATACCGGCATATCACTCACAGATACTTGAGTACGACGGCGATGTAAACTTTATGAAGGGCGCTATTGAAACTGCTGATAAGGTAACAACCGTTTCGCCTACTTATGCAAAGGAGATTCTTGATCCATGGTATTCACACGGTCTTGACAGGATACTTGTTAAAAAACAGTATAAGCTTTGCGGATTCTTGAACGGAATAGATCAGGATATCTATAATCCTGAAACGGATAAGGCTATCCCAAAGAACTTCTCGATAAAGGACAAGTCAGGAAAGGCTGTATGCAAACAGAAACTTCTTGAGGAAATGGGGGTTGCCCCTGGAAATGAGCCTGTTATCGGAATTGTAACAAGATTTGTTTCTCATAAAGGTCTTGACCTTGTAAAATACGTTTTTGAAGATATTATAAGGCTTGGCTATAAATTTACTATTTTAGGTTCGGGCGAAAAGATATATGAGGACTTTTTCTCTGAGATGAAATACCGCTATCCTGATAGAGTTGGACTAAGGATAGGCTTTGTTCCGGACCTTTCAAGAAGAATTTATGCCGGCGCCGATATGTTCCTTATGCCATCTCAGAGCGAACCTTGCGGACTTGCTCAGATGATTGCTTTAAGATACGGAACAATTCCAATCGTCAGAGAAACAGGCGGACTCAAGGACAGTATCAAGGACGCCGGAGAATTTGGCGGAAACGGATTTACATTCAAATCATATAACGCTCATGATATGCTTGACGCCTGCACCAGAGCAAGACATCTCTATGATGATCAAGTTCGTTGGGCTCAGCTTGTAAGCAATGCATTTATCCAGGATTTCAGCTGGAAGCGCTCGGCTCAGCTTTACATTGGTCTCTATACCGATATTCACTAAAGATTTTTTGTTGGGGGAAAACCGTTGTCCGAATTTCGGACGGCGGTTTTTTCTGTTGCTTTTTTTCAGATTTTGTGGTAAGATAATAGGTGAATATCAGTGAAAGGTGTGATTTTTTGAATTATCATTTCAAGAACATTCTGGCTATAATTCCTAAACACGGCAAATACGAAGTAAGGAAGACAAATGTTTACGTTACAGATGATATTATTTCGGGAATTGATACTCCTCCTGAAAACTTCAAGGCTGACAGAGTTTTTGAGGGGGAAAATAAACTTCTAAGCACAGGACTTATAAATGCTCATAACCATGCTTATATGTCTGTTTTCAGAAACAGCGCAGACGATGTGATATTTGAAGAATGGTTGTTTAAAAAGATACTTCCTAAGGAGGATATGCTTGACGACGAGGATATTTACTGGGGAACTCAGCTTTCCTGCCTTGAAATGCTGAAGTCTGGAACAACGACATTTCTTGATATGCATATTACAAAAAATGTGGTTCCAAGAGCTGTGACTGACGCAGGAATGAGAGCTGTTATATCAAAAGGAATAGTAGGCGAAGGAAGAGCCGAATACGGAATGAAAAGACTTAGCGACGCAAAAGAAGAAATGGAAAACTTCAGGGATGACCCTCTTTTAACATTTATGTTCGGACCTCATGCAATCTATACCTGCGACGGAGAATATCTCAAAATCGTTTCTGAAGAAGCAAAGAAAATGGGACTTCCTATCCATATTCATCTTGACGAATCTCCTGTGGAGCATAAGGAAGCACTTGAAAAGTACGGAAAAACTCCTACGGAATATCTTGAAAGTCTTGGAGTTTTTGAAAACAAAACAATATGCGCTCACTGCGTTCAGCTTACCGACAGCGACATAGATATTTTTGCTAAATATAACGTAAACGTTGGAGCAAATCCTGTTTCAAATTTAAAACTTGCAAATGGAATTGCTCCAATCAAGAAAATGCTTGACAAAAATGTGAATGTTGCAATAGGAACAGACGGACCCGGTAGCAACAACGGTCAGAATATGTTCCGTGAAATGAATTTTAACGCCCTTATCCATAAGGGTGTAAATCACGATCCTGTAGCTGTCAGTGCCTCCGACACCTATAAATGTGCAACAGTAAATGGCGCTAAGGCGCTTGATGTTGCAAACTGCGGCGAATTAAAAATAGGAAATAAAGCAGATCTTTTTGTTATGGACATTCATCAGCCTCAGTTTTACCCGAGAACCGACCTTCTGGCTGCTCTTTGCTATTCTGCAAGAGGTACTGAGATCGAAACAGTACTTGTTGACGGAAAAATTTTAATTGACAAGGGTGAACCTACTACTCTTGATACTGAAAAGATTTATTATTATACAGCAAAAACTGCTGAAAAAATTCACGGGAAAAATTAATCAAAAGAAAGGAAGTTATTATGTCTGAAATAAGAGATGAAAAGCTTTGGGAAAGTGGAGCAACAAAAATCCAGTGGGTAAAACAGAATATGTGTCTTTTAAGACACCTTGAAGAAAGATTTTCAAAGGAAAGACCCTTTGAGGGAAAAAAGATTGCTCTTTCCGTTCATCTTGAAGCAAAAACCGCATATCTTTGCAAGGTGCTTGCCGCAGGAGGAGCCGAAATGTATGTTACAGGAAGCAACCCTCTTTCAACTCAGGACGATGTTGCCGCAGCGCTTGTTCATGACGGACTCAACGTTTTTGCCTGGCATGGAGCGACTGAGGAAGAATATACACGTCACATTGACGAGGTAATCAAGATAGGCCCTGACGTAATTATCGATGATGGCGGAGACCTTGTAAACCATATTCATACCTATCACCCTGAACTTATTTCAAAGGTAATGGGAGGCTGTGAGGAAACTACTACGGGAATCCACCGCCTTATTGCTCTTGATAAGGAAAACAAGCTGAAATTTCCAATGGTTCTTGTAAATAACGCAAGATGTAAGTATCTTTTTGATAACCGTTATGGTACAGGTCAGTCTGTCTGGGACGGAATAAACCGCACAACTAATCTTATCGTTGCAGGAAAAAATGTTGTTGTTGCGGGATACGGCTGGTGCGGAAAAGGCGTTGCAATGAGAGCCAAGGGTCTTGGGGCAAAGGTTATTGTTACCGAGATAGACCCGATCAAGGCAATCGAAGCTGTTATGGACGGTTTTACTGTAATGAAAATGGAGGAAGCCGCAAAGGTGGGAGATTTTTTTGTAACGGTTACAGGATGCTGCGACGTTATTACCGAAAAGTCGTTTATGAACATGAAGGACGGAGCAATATGTTGTAATGCAGGTCACTTTGATGTTGAAGTGGATGTAGCAGGACTTAAAAGAATAGCTGTTGAAACAAGAGAAGCAAGAAACAATATTCAGGGATATAAACTCTCAAACGGAAACTGGATATATGTTATTGCCGAGGGCAGACTTGTAAACCTTGCGGCGGGCGATGGACATCCGGCTGAGATCATGGATATGTCCTTTGCGATTCAAGCTCTTTCTGCGGCATATATCGTCAAAAATAACGGAAAATTCGATAAGATGATAATTGATGTTCCTGAAGAGGTTGATAACGAAGTGGCAAGATATAAACTAAGCTATTGGAATTTTGAAATTGACAGCCTCACAGGAAAACAATATGACTATCTTTATAACGCATAACAAAAGGTAGGCGCTAACTGAAGCTTTTAAAATATTTAAAGCCATAAAGCCATACCGGTTTCTTGCAATGATGTTCCGTATAACTATGTCCGAAAGAGGTTTCGTTGACTTTATTATGTTTTAACTTATGTCTTATATTGCTGATAACTGCGTTCTTGACTATGACGTAGGAGTTATTTTGAAACAGGGGTTATACTGTCTCTATTCCTTGTTATTAGAGGAGTATGAATTTGTTCGATTAAATGTACTATGCGCTTGACCCGCCTTTACAGGTTCGGCAATGAGATGTATTTGTTACAACTCATTGCTTCCGCTAACGGGCATTATATTATTCCGATATAACCGCTTCGCTGAATACTTTAAAGATTTCCGGATGAGAACGCTGAGTCCGGATAGGCCTCATGTTCGTATCTGTTATACAATGTTTTGAACACCCTTCCGCACAAAGAAGACGGCCGGCGGTGACATTAATAACTTTATATCTTACAGTCAATCGACAGCCGTTAAACTCAGTAATCTCTGTATAAATTTCAACCGTATCCCCAAACCTTGAAGGATGCTTGTACTTGCAGTTTGCCTCTAATACAGGCATGAGTATTCCTTCAGCTTCCATTTTTTCGAATGGAAACCCGGCCTTTTCAAGAAAATCTATTCTGGCTTCTTCAAACCATCTGATGTAATTTGAGTGATGAACAATCGCCATTTTGTCTGTTTCATAATATTTTACTTTTCTAACAAAAGGTGTAAATTTAATTTTCATGCATAATCCCTCCGAATAACTTTATTATAATACTTTTTTATCTTTCAGTCAAATGCAAATCAAACAACAATGTTCTGATCTATGCTTTTTTACTTTAGCCTTTGATAACGTTAAAAAAATTCATATGTTATCTCTTGACAAAATAATATGGAGGATTTATAATAATATGTGTTTATGATAAGTTAATGGCTGTGACGGATTTATCCATAATTTTCGAGCGTTAAGAGAGGGAATGGACGGTGAAAATTCCTGCAAGGAATATGGTGGCTGCTCCTGAGCCGTGCGGGGGAATAACCTGCAACGTATGTCTGCGTTAAAGATATCGAGTGACCTGTTTTTTAATGAGCAGGTAATTTGGGTGGTACCACGGAACTTATGCTTCGTCCCAGTTTATGGGGCGAAGTTTTTTGCGTTTTATTATTGCAAATAAAATTTAAGGAGAGAATTTTTTATGAAATGGACAGGACTTAACGAGCTCAGAGAGATGTATCTTAAATTCTTTGAGAGTAAGGGACATCTCAGAGTGAAGAGCTTTCCTCTTATCCCGGAAAACGATAACAGCCTTCTGCTTATAAATGCTGGAATGGCGCCTTTAAAGCCTTATTTTACCGGACAGGAGGTTCCGCCTTGTGTGAGAATGACCGACTGCCAGAAGTGCATAAGAACAGGCGATATTGAAAATGTAGGTATCACTGCACGTCACGGAACATTCTTTGAAATGTTGGGAAACTGGTCCTTTGGGGAATATTTTAAGAAAGAAGCTATTGAATGGGCATGGGAATTTTGTACTAAAGTTCTTGAACTTCCTGTTGACAGACTTTATGTTTCCGTTTATGAAGAGGACGACGAGGCCGAAAAGATATGGCATGAAGATATAGGTCTTCCTATGGACAGGATTTTCAGAATGGGCAAGGCAGATAATTTCTGGGAAGCAGGAATCGATGGACCATGCGGCCCTTGTTCTGAAATTTACTTTGACCGCGGTGAAGAATATGGCTGTGGAAAGCCTGATTGTACAGTTGGATGTGACTGCGACAGATATATGGAATTCTGGAATCTTGTATTTACTCAGTTTGACAGACACGAGGACGGAACGTATACTCCTCTTGCTCAGAAAAACATTGACACAGGTATGGGCCTTGAGAGACTTGCTGCCATGATGCAGGGAGTAACGTCTATTTTTGACGTTGATACCATTAAAGCAATAAGAGATCACGTATGTAGTATTGCAGGCTGCGAATACGGGAAAGATAAGAAAAAGGATATTTCTATTCGTGTTATTACAGACCATATAAGAGCTGTGACTTTCCTTGCTTCCGACGGCGTCCTTCCTTCAAACGAGGGCAGAGGATACGTTATGCGCCGCCTTATAAGACGTGCAATAAGACACGGAAAGCTTCTTGGAATAGATAAAATGTTTCTTACCGACCTTGTTGGAACAGTAATTGAAAATTCAAAATCCGAATACAGCGAGCTTGAAGAAAAATACGAATATATCGTTAAGCTTATATCTAATGAGGAAAAGAACTTCAACGAAACGATAGACAGAGGAATGAACATTTTAAATGGATATATAGATGAAATGATTAAGTCCGGAGAAAAAGTTCTTGACGGAAATAAATGTTTCGTTCTTTCGGATACCTACGGCTTTCCTATTGACCTTACAAGAGAAATTCTTGAAGAAAAGGGTCTTTCCTGCGATGAGGAGGAATTTAAGAAACAAATGGATATCCAGCGTGAAACCGCAAGAAAAGCAAGAGGCGGTTCAAAGTATATGGGTGCTGACGAAACTGTATTCCATAAGATAGGTAAAGAGTATCACACTGAATTTGTAGGCTATGAAACTCTTGAATGTAAGGGAACTATCGATTATATCGCCGCAGGGGACGAACTTGTTGAAAGCGCAGATATAAATACAGGTGAAATTTTCATCGTATCCGATAAAACTCCTTTCTATGCCGAAAGCGGCGGACAGGTAGGAGATACAGGAGAAATTATTACCGAAACGGCAACTGTAAGGGTTCTTGATACCCAAAAGGCTGTCGCAGGAAAAACTGCTCATAAGGCAGTGGTTGTCAACGGAACAATTAAAGCAGGGGATAAGGCTATATTTAAAGTCGATGCTGAAAGAAGAGCGGCAATTATGAGAAACCACTCCTGCGCTCACCTTCTTCAGGCAGCATTAAGAGAAGTTCTGGGAGAACACGTTCATCAAGCCGGTCAGCTTGTTGACGAACACAGACTTCGTTTTGACTTTTCACATTTTGCTGCAGTTACTTCCGACGAACTTGCGCAGATTGAAAAGATTGTCAACAAGAAGATAATGGAAGCGCTTCCTGTAACAATGGTTGAGATGCCTATTGAAGAAGCTAAAAAGCTTGGAGCAATGGCGCTTTTCGGTGAAAAATACGGCGCTACCGTAAGAGTTGTAAGCGAGGGTGATTTTTCAGTTGAATTCTGCGGAGGAACTCATGTTGACAATACTTCAAAGATAGCAATGTTCAAGATTATTTCGGAAAACTCCGTTTCAGCAGGCGTAAGACGTATCGAAGCTGTAACGGGAACCGGGGTTCTTGAACTTATGAATGAAAATATTGCAGCAATGAATAAGGCTGCCGCCGCTCTTAAGGCTCCCAACGCTTCAGAACTTGTAAACAGAGCAGAAGTAGTAATGAGCGAAATCAAGGCTCTTCAAAAGGAAAACTCAAAGCTTCTTGCGGAAATTTCTAAAATGAGAGTTGAAGTAATGGTTAATAATGCCGCAGAGGTAAACGGCGTTAAGCTCATAACTGCAAAATTTGAAGCTGCCGCCGATGAGCTTCGTGCAATGGGCGATAAGATCAGAGAAGCATACCCTGATATGATTGCTGTTCTTGCCAATGTAAACGGTACTTCCGGTCAGCTTATGGCAGCCTGCGGAAAAGACGCTGTAGCAAAGGGCGCACACGCAGGCAGGATAGTTAAAGAAGTTTCAGCTGTAACAGGAGGAAAAGGCGGCGGACGTCCCGACTCTGCTATGGCCGGAATTGGCGATGTCAATAAACTTGAAGAAGCATTCAGTAAGACTGCCGATATAGTTTCTCAGTTTGTAAAGTAATTTGTAAAGGAGTTGTATTAAATGGAAGATTGTCTTTTTTGTAAAATTATAAAGGGCGAAATACCTTCAAAGAAAATTTATGAGGACGAAACAGTTTATGTTTTCGAGGATATTGCTCCTGCCGCACCTGTTCACTACCTGTTGATACCTAAGGAGCATATCTGCTGTGCCAAGGAAATAAATGAGGAAAATTCCAAGGTAGTAGCTCATATTTTTGAAGTCATTTCAAAGCTTTCAAAGGAAAACGAAAGCTTTAAGGACGGCTTCAGAGTTGTAAACAACTGCGGTGAAAGCGCAGGTCAGACAGTGTTCCACCTTCACTTCCACCTTCTTGCAGGAAGAGAATTTCAGTGGCCTGCCGGCTGATGACTAAATTTTAAATAAGGAATGATATTATGAGGCGTAAAACAGCACTTGCGGAAATTTCATTTTTTGCAGCTTTGTTTTGCGCCTCATTTTTATCTGTAAAGCTTAATTTTATCCTTGTGGGATTTTTTGCAATTCTTTGCGGGGTTGCTTTGCTAATTAAGAATCATAGGAAGATACTGCTTCTTATCCTGATACCTTCTGCAGTTGCCTTTACTGTTTATGGCAGTTTTTTGTACATAAACTATATGCAGGTTATGGAATACGACGGAAAAACTGCTGAATTTTCAGGTGAAATAACAAACGGAAGTTATATTTCAAACGACCTTATGACTGTTACTGCAAAGGGGAAGATTAACGGCAGGACTAAAGCCCGGGTAACTTTCTTTCTTGCTGATAAGAATATTGAGTACGGCGACAAAATAACCCTGATGGCGGAATTTTCGGCAATTCAAAATAATGTTGAGTTTGACGGCAAAGACTATAATTATACAAAAGGAATATTTCTTAACGGGAATGCTGTTGACGGATATGAGATTAAAAAGGGTGGATTTTCCCTTGTAAAAGTTATCAGAAATTTCAGCGACTATACTTATGAAAGGATATTGAGAACTGTAGGAGGAAATGAGGGAGCCTTTCTCGGTGCAATGCTCTGCGGGAATACCTCCGATCTTGACAATTCCGTAAAAACGAATCTTTTTCGTATGGGAATAGGTCATATCTTTTCGGTGTCGGGAACACATCTCGTAATAATAACACTGATTTTCGGTTTCATTCTGGAACTGTCAGGGCTGAGTCGAAGAAAAAGATTGTTTATCCTTGAGGCTATAGTTATTGCTTTTACTATTTTTGCGGGAATGTCTCCATCAGTGGTAAGAGCGGCGGTTATGACAACTATCATTAACCTTTCAAGGGCGGCAAAACGCTATCCCGACCCATTGACAACAATAGGACTTTGCGCTGTTATTATGACGGTGTTCACGCCGTATCAGGTAAGAAATCCTTCATTTCTTCTTTCTCTTGCGGGAGCATTTGCAATAACTTGTGTCGCACCGTTATTTGTGAATTATATTAATTACAAGGGAAAATTTGCAAAGACCTTCAATACGTTTATTTCAATGTGTGTTATATGGGTTTGCAATCTTCCTTTTTGTGTAATGTTCTTTAACGAAATGTCTATCGTGTCTCCTGTGATGAATATGATCTTCGTTCCGTTATGCACTTTGGGTCTTGTGCTTTCCGTATTTGCAGCCTTAACCGGATGCACAGGAGCAGTTGCCATAGGACTTCTGAAAATGGCAGGGCTTGTTATAAAACCGGTGATTGTTGTTTCGCAATACATAGGAAGATCAGCTGTCTGCTATATTCCATTGGGATATGATATTGTAAAAATATCTGTTTTTACGGCATTGATTATTGTGATAATCGTTTCTGTTACAAAAAAGAGAACGTCAGCCGTTATCAGATCCACGGCAATATGCACAGCCCTTTTGTTTGCGGTATTATCTGTATATATAGCTGTTTTATCTAAAAAGCCGCAAATATATTTTATAAGCTATAAAAATTCTTATGTGATGGTCTTGAATATTGATCGAAAAGCGGTTATAATTGATAAAGACGCAAAAGCGGCAGACGCTTGCGTAAGACTTCTTCAAAGCAAGGGAATTACTCAGGTAAGCGCTGTTATAACCTTCAAGGAAGCTGAAAATGTGAGAGCTGCTTATAATGAAAAACTTAACTTCTGCAACTTTGACAGCGATAACTGTTATAATGCAGCAAATGTTAACAATATTGACGTTCTTGGATTTGAAGTTATTTTTGACAATGACGAGTTAAAAATATCATATGACAATGCTGTGATTTACTGTTCGGAAGAAACAAGTGTATCTTCGGAATATGATTGTATGATAGATACTGACGACGGCGTGATTTTATATGACGATTCGAGCTTTGATGTTTCTTCCGACAGCAATATAGGCGGTATCGCTGAAATAACCGTAAAAAGCAATAATATGAGAGTAAGGAGGATAAATTATGGCATCGGTTTCTGATACAGAGCTTGCAAGAGATATACGAAACGGTGAGATCGCAAACATATACTACTTTTTCGGAAAGGATGTTGCTCAGATCGAAGCCTACACCAAAAAGCTTGTGAAAAAGCTTGTTCCTTCCGAGGCTCAGGCGATGAATTATCAAAGCTTTGACGGAAAGAATTTTGACCTTAGCGTATTTTCAGACAGTTGCGAGGTCTATCCTATGTTTGCAGACCGTGTTGTTGTAACTGTAAACGACTTGAATGCAGAAAGCCTGAACGCAAACGATTATAAGTTTCTGACACAGGTGCTTTCTTCTCTTCCGGAAACAACAACAGTAATTTTTTTCGCAACAGGGGTAGATCTTTATAAAAATAAAAAAAGCCTTTCTGATAAAAATGAAAAGCTAAGGAGCTTTTGCGACAAAAACGGGGTAAGCTGCGACTTTGCTCTTAAATCAATAGCAGAAACGGGAAAAATAATTGCCTCAAGAGTAAATAAGCAGGGATGCACAATTTCAAGAAAAGCTGCTGAATACCTTGCTGAAAAGACCCTTCGGGACAGTGTTATGATAAATAATGAGATTTCTAAGTTGTGTGCCTATGTAAACGGAGGAGAGATAACTGTTGAAACTATCGACCTTCTGTGTACAAGACAACTTGACGCTGATGTATTCAGACTTGCAAATGCAATATTAAGAGGGCAGGGCGATCTGACGTTTAAAATACTTTCCGAGCTTTATGATATGCAGTCTGATAGTTATGCAATAATAGGAGCGCTGTCGTTAAGTTTCGCTGATATTTACAGGGCTGTGTGCGCAAAGTCAAAGGGACTTGGTAGTGCTGACGTAATGAGGGACTTTAAAATAAACGGAGCAAGGAAATTTGCTGTCGATAACGCATTTCGTGACAGTTCTAATATCCCGGTTAAAAAAGTGAGAAAATGCCTTGAGATACTTTCGCTTACAGATATCCGGATAAAATCCTTGCGTACAGACGACAGACTAATATTAGAAAATGCAGCGGCGCAAATGCTTACTGCATAAATATTTTGCGGAGGAATTTTATTGATACATTTTGAGCAGGCAGTTGTAGTTGAGGGTAAGTACGATAAAATAAGGCTTTCTTCTCTTATTGACGCAGTTATAATTGTTACTAACGGATTTGGAATATATAAGAATAAAGAGCTCCAGTCCCTTATTCGCTTCTATGCTGAGAATCAAGGAATAATCGTTCTTACTGATTCTGACGCGGCAGGATTTAAAATAAGAGGAATGATAAAAAGTATTGCCGCTAAAGGTAAGATATATAACGCATATATTCCTGAAATACTCGGTAAAGAAAAACGTAAGGACAAGCCCTCAAAGGAAGGTCTAATAGGAGTTGAGGGAATGGAGAGAGAGATTATTTTAAAGGCTCTTGAAAACGCAGGAGTAATGGGAACGGAAATTCAAAAAGGTGAAAAAATAACCTATGAGGATTTTTACTTGGATGGATTAAGCGGAAGTTCGGACAGTTCCCATGCAAGAAAAAAGATAATAGAACATCTTTCGCTTCCGAAGCTTCTTACAGCAAAAGCCCTCCTTGAGGTTTTAAATTCTCTTATGACAAAGGATGAATATAAAGAGCTTGTAGAAAAGCTTGATATAAAGAAAGGATAACTTTAAGCATGGTTTTTTCAAGCCTGACATTTTTTTGCTTTTATCTCCCCACCGTTTTGGGGGTCTATTATATTTCACCCAGAAAGCTTAAAAATTTTGTCCTTCTTGTAACGGGACTGATTTTTTATGCGTGGGGCGAGCCGCGCTATGTTTTTGTTATGATAGCCTCAGCCTTTATAGACTATATTGCAGGAAGAATTATAGCTTCATCTGATGAAAATGATTTTAGAAGAAGAACAGCTTGCCTTGTTATCTCCGTGTGCATGAATCTTGCTCTTCTTGGCGTTTTCAAGTACAGCTCTTTTATAATAGGAGGTATTAACGAAATATTCGGTACAGTTTTTATAGATCCGAAACTTCCTCTGCCTATTGGAATTTCATTTTATACCTTCCAGAGTATGTCTTATACTATAGACCTTTACAGAGGTAAAATAAAAGTTCAGAAAAATATTGTTGACTTTATGGCTTATATAACAATGTTTCCTCAGATTGTAGCAGGACCTATCGTTACATACGATAAGATCGAAGGTCAATTGAAAGACAGAAGCATCGGACTTGACAGAATGTCCGATGGAGTTTGCAGATTTGTAAATGGTCTTGGGAAAAAAGTCCTTCTTGCAAATAATGTAGGGCTTTTGTGGGAAGAAGTGAAGGCAATGAATTACAGCGAGCTTTCTCTTGTTACCGCTTGGCTTGGAATTATTGCTTTTGCTTTTCAGATATATTTTGACTTTTCAGGCTATTCTGATATGGCAATAGGTCTCGGAAAAATGCTCGGCTTTGATTTTCCGGAGAACTTTAATTACCCATACGAAGCAATAAGTATTACCGACTTTTGGAGAAGATGGCATATAACGCTGAGTTCGTGGTTCCGCGACTATCTTTATATCCCTCTTGGAGGAAATAGAAAAGGCACTGCAAGAACAGCGTTTAATCTATTGGTAACATGGTCGCTTACCGGTCTGTGGCATGGAGCAAGCTTAAACTTTATTCTTTGGGGAGCGTATTTTGGTATCCTTATTATAATAGAAAAATTTATAACGGGAAAATATATAGCACTGATACCTAAGTTTCCCGCTAAGATACTTACTTTTGTTCTGGTGCTTTTTGGCTGGGTGCTTTTTGAAACAAATACTGTGATGGACTCTGTTGATTATTTTAAGGCAATGCTTGGACTTAACGGCATTATCGCCGATAGTACCTCGCTTTATGCAGTTGTTAATTATGGAATTATTCTTGTTGTTTGTGCAGTCGGAAGTACCAGTTTTGTTAAATGGGCAGGGAAATTTTTCGGTAAACTAAAAATAGATTTTACAGTTGTTGCAAAACCTTTTATCATTCTCGGAATTATGCTTTTAAGCCTTGCCTATCTTGTAAGCGACGGTTATAATCCATTTTTATATTTCAGATTTTAAGGGGTGAAAATCATATATCATATGGATAAGATTATTAAGATAATTTCAATAGCTGTGTTTTTTATTACTGTATTGTTTTTTACAGTTCTTACGGTTATACTGCCTAAATTCGAATTTTCAGAAGCTGAGAACAGAACACTTTCTCAGTTTCCTGAATTATCTTTTAAGTCTGTTTATGATGAAAGCTTTATGAATGGAGCTGAAACCTATGTTTCGGATCATTTTGCTTTCAGGACAAGCCTTTTTTCAGTCAAAATAAATGTTGACAGACTTTTCGGAAAGAATATTGTAAACGGAGTGCTTTTTCTTGAGGACAGGTTTGTGATGCCGGTTACTGATATTGACGAAAATAATATTGAAAGAAATGTTTTGTCATTAAACGAATTTGCAAAAAATACTTCAGTTCCTGTTTATGTTATGATAGCTCCCACGTCCGCCGGAGTGTATGCTTCCGAGATACCGTCATATTACGCCAATGCTGATCAGCGTACTATAATTGAAAATATAAGCTATGAGCTTGACAACGGAATAATTGCCCTTAATCCTTTTTCAATACTTTCAGCATCAAGAGATGAATACATCTACTATAGAAATGATCACCACTGGACGACCTATGGCGCTTTTATTGCATACAACGCAACTATAAAGCTTATGGGATATAACCCTGTTCCGTTCAGTAACTGTGACATAGAACACGTCAACAGCAGTTTTTACGGAACTCTTTATTCAAAGACTCTCTATGATGGATTCAGAGCAGATGTGATTGACAATATCCATGTTAAGGGAGGATATTCTGAGGAAAGCGTTGAGATTTATACGGGAACCGATACCATGAAGTCTGAAAGTATGTTTTTCAGTCATTTCCTTGACTTATCCGATAAGTACAGCTACTTTCTTAACCGTGCTCTTTACCCTGAGGTAACTATCAAGACCAATTATCCGGAAGAAAACAATCTACTTGTAATAAAGGATAGTTATGCGCACTGCTTTGTACCGTTTCTTGTTCAGCATTTCAGCAAAATTACAATGCTTGATCTGAGAAGCATATCGGTTTCACAAATTGAAGATATAATAAATACCGAGGAATTTGACCAGATACTTGTGTTATATAACTTTGAGAACTTTGCAACAGATATAAATATAAGAAAGCTTTCACTTGTAAAATAATCTGTGGCATACTGTTGAAAAAAATCGCAAAAGATGCTATACTTGATATAGTAAATCATCTTTTGAATAAACCACTTCGAAAGGAATGTGCAATATGAGTGAAAACCATTTGAACCTTATTGATCTGAACGACTATCCTGTTTCCTTCTGGAACGAGATAATCGAGCTTGGACATAAAATAAGGTGTGCTCCTCAGGACTATGCTTCAAAATTAAGCGGAAAGATAATGGCAACTCTATTTTATGAACCATCAACAAGAACTCAGATGTCATTCCAGACCGCAATGCTTCGTCTCGGCGGCTCGATAATCGGATTTGACAATCCATCTACATCCTCTGTGGCAAAGGGGGAAAGCCTTAAGGATACGACTAAAATAGTAAGCAGTTATGCGGACGTCCTTGTTATTAGACATCCTATAGCAGGCGCTGCTAAGGCTGCAGCGCTTACTGCCGATTGTCCGGTAATAAATGCAGGCGACGGCGGACATCTTCACCCTACTCAGACTTTAACTGACCTTCTTACACTGAGAGAGGAAAAGGGAAGACTTGATAACCTGACGATCGGTTTGTGCGGCGATCTGAAAAACGGAAGGACTGTTCACTCGCTTGTAAAGGCAATGAGCTGCTATAAGAATAATAAATTTGTTTTCATTTCAACAGAAAGTCTGAAGCTTCCATCATACATAAAAGACGTACTTGCAGTAAACGGCTCGGAGTATAAGGAAGTCTCAAATCTTGAGGACGCGATTGGTGAGCTCGATGTTTTGTATATGACAAGAATACAGCGTGAAAGATTTGCGTCAGAGCAGGATTATCAACGTCAAAAGGACGTTTATGTTCTTGACAGCTTTAAAATGCTTAAGGCAAAGCGTGATATGATAGTTATGCATCCTCTTCCAAGAGTCGATGAAATTACAAATGAAGTTGACAAAGATCCGAGAGCAATGTATTTTAAACAGGCCCAGTACGGAATGTATGTCAGAATGGCTCTTATCCTTACGATAATCACTAATGCAACTCACCGGTCCAAGCTTCTTTTCGGTAAGGAATATAAAGTAAGCTGTCCTAATTCAAAGTGTATAACAAACTGTGAGCATTATCTTCCACATTCATTTGTGGGAGTTGGTGATAACCTTATCTGTGAATTTTGTGATGAACGAACTCTCAACTCTTAAACAAATGCAAAAAAAGTTTATAATTTTTCTGTTGCCATTTTGTAATATTTGTGTTATAATGATTACATTGATTGTAACAAATGCGTTTGCAATTTGAAATCATTTTGCAAGATATATCAAAAGAGGACAGTAAAATGAACAGAAACAGTGAAAACAGCGGTTCAAACCGTGGATACATAGTATTATGGGACAGAGTATTTATTGCTGCGGCAATATTTTTAATAATTATTATAGGAGTAATTTCTCTTATAGTTTTTTTGGCGTCAGGTGACAGTGAATCAAATAATAAAAATGTTGAAAAACAAATTATCGGTTCAAGTTTTAAAAATAATTCTTCCGAGCCGGAAGTTGAAGAGGATGTAGACAGAACTCTCAATTGTACTGTTGTTATTGATGCAGGGCATGGTGGCGAGGACGGCGGATGTACAGATTATTATGAAACAAGGCTTGAAAAGGACGATAATCTTGCAATGGCTCTTGAAGTAGCCGACAGACTTGAGGAGCTGGGCATAGATGTTATTCTTACAAGAAACGATGACACATTTATTGGACTTCAGGAAAGATGTGATATTGCAAACGAAGCGAATGCAGATCTTTTTATTTCACTTCACAGAAACAGTGCCTTTGACGGAAGCGGTGTTGAGATATGGGTGTCCAATAAGGAACCTGCCGAGGACACTCTTCTTGCGCAGAACATAATGGATGCTTTTGCCGAAGTCGGCGTTTCAAACAACAGAGGCGTTTGTTATGGATATATCGGCGATCAATACTCCAACTACTATGTAAACAGTGTGACTGAAATGCCAAGCTGTCTTGTGGAAATGGGATTTATAACTGAAGAAATTGACAATGAGCTTTTTGATAAGAATTTTTACGAGTATGCAGATGCTATTGCACAAGCTATTTACAAATCTGCGGAAGAGCTTAATGTACTTTACTGATTATTATAGGTTAAACATTAAAGCAGTATCCTTAAAATGGGTACTGCTTTTTTGATTAATTATCATTGGTACCGGGGGGAAGAAAACGATAGATATCTTCGTATGAATCAATCTCTTCCTCATCTGTAATACCTGCCGGAATAAGGCCTGTCATGTCACCGGCAGAGATGGCAGGGCAGTGATCATCAAGCAGATCAATTTTTTTAATGTCTTTCTTATCCAAAAAAATCACCTCTCAGTTATTTTAAACCCAGAGGTGAAAATTATTCAAGCCTTATTTTTGTCTGTATCATTTTCTTCACAAATAACATTTGTGTTGTAGGCAAGGGTCAACAGACTGTCCCCAAGATGAACATTTTCAACGGCAATGTTTTCGTAATCGATGCTGAGATCGTAATGACTAAAATTCCAAAAAGCTTTTACTCCAAGCTTTACAAGTTCATCCGCAATACGCTGAGTGTTAGCCTTTGGAATACATAAAACAGCGATAACAGGTTGGTTTTCCTTGCAAAATTTTGTAATGTCACTTGTGTGGGAAATTCTTATTCCTGCAACCTCAACTCCCGTAAGAGCCGGATTTACATCAAATATTCCAATCAGATGACAGCCTCTTGTTTCAAAGTTTATATGGGTAGCAATTGCTCTTCCAAGATTTCCGGCGCCGATCAATATTGTTTTGAAGTGCTTGTCAACTCCTAAAATCTTACCGATCTCATTGTGAAGTTCTTCAACATTGTAGCCGTACCCTTGCTGTCCAAATCCCCCAAAGCAGTTTAAGTCCTGCCTTATCTGAGAAGCGGTAAGCTTCATTTTCTGTGAAAGCTCTCTTGAAGATATGCGAACGATATTATCCTTTAAAAGTTCGCCTAAAAACCTGTAGTATCTTGGAAGTCGTTTTATAACCGAATTTGATATAGAACCATGCTTTGCCATTTGAAATGATATCTCCTTTGCTATGAAAAATCAAAGCATTTCTTTAAGTCTTTCGTCAACAGCCTTTAGGAAGTCCTCGGTGTTTACCTTTGTCTTGTTTTCAAGAGTAGAAAGAAGGTAAAGGTCGCCGGTCATAACTCCGTCCTCAATGGTTTTGATAGTTGCTTTTTCAAGACAATCTGCAAAGTGCATAAGATCGGGAAGTTGGTCAAGCTCGCCTCTTTTTCTCAGTGCCCCTGTCCATGCAAAGAGTGTAGCAACAGAGTTTGTGGAGGTCTCTTCACCTTTTAAATGCTTGTAGTAGTGACGCTGAACTGTTCCATGGGCAGCTTCATACTCGTAAATTCCGTCAGGAGAAACAAGTACTGAAGTCATCATAGCAAGCGAACCGTAAGCGGTAGCCACCATGTCGCTCATTACATCTCCGTCGTAGTTCTTGCAAGCCCAGATGTAACCGCCGTTTGAGCGGATAACTCTTGCGACAGCGTCGTCAATAAGGGTGTAGAAGTATTCAATTCCTGCAGCCTCAAATTTCTTCTTGTATTCATTATCGTATATTTCCTGGAAAATATCCTTGAATGTGTGGTCGTACTTTTTAGAAATTGTGTCCTTTGTTGCAAACCATACATCCTGTTTTGTGTCAAGTCCGAAATTAAAGCAGGCTCTTGCAAATGAACCAATTGAGTCCTCGCGGTTGTGAAGTCCCTGGATTATTCCGGCAGACCCTTTGAATTCGTGAATGGTTTCCTTTGAAACGTTTCCGTCCTTATCTGTAAGAACAAGTTCAGCCTTTGAGCCTTCAGGGCATTTCATTTCAACATTCTTGTAAACATCTCCGTAAGCGTGACGGGCGATGGTAATAGGCTTTGTCCATGTGGGAATATAAGGAGTTATACCCTTAACGAGGATAGGAGTTCTGAAAACAGTTCCGTCAAGCATAGCTCTTATTGTTCCGTTAGGGGATTTCCACATTTCTTTAAGGTTGTACTCAGGCATTCTTGCAGCGTTTGGAGTAATAGTTGCGCATTTTACAGCAACACCGTATTTTTTTGTAGCGTTTGCCGAGTCAATAGTTACCTGATCGTCAGTTTCGTTTCTGTGAACAAGACCGAGGTCGTAGTATTCTGTTTTAAGATCAATGTAAGGGGTGAGAAGTATATCCTTGATTTCCTGCCAGATGATTCTGGTCATTTCATCTCCGTCCATCTCAACAAGGGGCGTTTTCATCTGAATTTTAGCCATGGTTTGTACCTCCGAATCAAATAGTGAAGTTGTATATAAACAAAAATAATAACACTGCCGGAATGAAAAACAGCAGAAAAACTATTATAAGTCCTTTAAGCTGGTTTTTAATGTGCATATTTTGAAATAACTCTTTTTTTATTGTAGCTGTTAAATATCTTTAGAAACAGCAACATAAAAATCAGACCTAATAAAATGTACATCGGATTTATGTTGTATTACTTTTGATTATTTGCTGAGAGATTCTCTTGTGTAGTCAAGCAGACCGCCTGCAAGAACAATGTCCTTTGTTCTGCCGGTAAGCTCACAAAGTACGGGAATATCCTCGCCCGTTGTCTTGTTCTTAATGGTAAGCTCAGTCTTTCCTGCCTCAATGTCATCTCTTACATTTTCGAGGCAAAGCTCGTCACCCTGAGATATCTTGTCGTAATCAGCCTCGTTTACAAATGTAAGAGGAAGAATACCAGCGTTGATAAGGTTAGCTCTATGGATTCTTGCAAAGCTCTTTACAAGCACAGCCTTGACTCCGAGATAAAGTGGAGCAAGTGCAGCGTGTTCTCTTGAAGAACCCTGACCGTAGTTTGAACCGCCGACAATTATGCTCTTGCCCATCGAAAGCGCTCTTTCGGGGAATGACTCGTCGCATACCGCAAAGCAATGCTTGGAAATTTCCGGAATGTTTGAACGGAGAGGAAGTATCTTTGCCCCGGCCGGCATAATGTGGTCAGTTGTGATGTTGTCGCCGACTTTGAGAGAAACACCTGCGTCAATTGTTTCATCAAGAGGGGATGTTGCAGGGAAAGGCTTGATATTTGGACCTCTTAATATCTCAACGCTGTCCATATCCTTTTCGTCAACAGGAGGAACAATCATGTTGTCATTTATTTCAAATACCTCAGGAAGCTTGAATTCAGGCATTTCCCCAAGAGTTCTCGGGTCTGTAAATACTCCTGCGATAGCGGAAGCGGCTGCAACCTCAGGAGAAACCAGATATATTTGTCCGTCCTTTGTTCCCGAACGACCTTCAAAGTTTCTGTTAAATGTTCTGAGCGAAATTCCCTTTGAGTTAGGTGACTGACCCATACCGATACAAGGACCGCATGCGGATTCGAGAATCCTTGCTCCCGCATCTATCATAATTGAAAGTGCACCGTTTTTGGCAAGCATATTAAGAACCTGCTTTGAACCGGGAGCAATTGAAAGTGAAACATCGGGGTGAACAGTCTTTCCTTTTAAGATGTAAGCGACCTTCATCATATCAAGAAGTGAAGAGTTTGTGCATGAACCGATACAAACCTGATCTATTTTCATTCCTGAAAGCTCCTCGGCTGATTTGATGTTGTCGGGAGAATGAGGACAAGCAGCCATTGGCACAAGGGAACTGAGATCAATGTCGATTTCTTCGTCGTAAACAGCGTCATCATCAGCGCTGAGAGGAACCCATACTTCTTCTCTTTCCTGAGCTTTGAGGAACTGTCTTGTTATCTCGTCTGAAGGGAAAATGGATGTTGTTGCGCCAAGCTCTGCACCCATATTTGTAATAGTTGCTCTTTCAGGAACTGAAAGTGTCTTTACGCCCTCGCCGCAGTATTCTATTACCTTGCCTACGCCGCCTTTAACAGTCATTCTTCTCAATACTTCAAGAATTACGTCCTTTGCAGCTACCCAAGGGCTGAGCTTTCCTGTAAGATTGACTTTAACTATCTTTGGATAAGTGATGTAATATGCGCCGCCGCCCATAGCAACAGCAACATCAAGACCTCCTGCACCTATAGCGATCATTCCTATTCCGCCGCCTGTAGGGGTGTGGCTGTCAGAGCCGATAAGAGTTTTTCCCGGAATTCCGAAACGTTCAAGATGAACCTGATGACAAATTCCGTTGCCGGGTCTTGAGAAATATATGCCGTGCTTTTTAGCAACGCTGCCTATAAATCTGTGGTCATCGGCATTTTCAAATCCCGACTGTAGAGTGTTGTGGTCGATGTAAGCGACTGAACGTTCAGTCTTTACTCTCGGAACACCCATAGCCTCAAATTCAAGATAAGCCATAGTTCCTGTAGCGTCCTGTGTAAGAGTCTGATCGATCTTTAAGCCGATCTCCTTGCCTTTTACAAATTCACCGTCAACAAGGTGAGCTTTCAGAATTTTTTCTGTTAAAGTCATTCCCATTATCAACTGTCCTTTCTTGTTTAGAATGTGTCACTTTCAAATAAAAAATAACCCTTGAAAATGTGACGAGCCTCATTTCAGAGACAGGGTATAACTTGCCTACTTTATATTTTAATTTAAAATCACAAATTTGTCAAGGAATTAACATTATAAACAAATATATATTGTATGAATTACAATAAGAATAAGAGGAAAACCACAAAATATATGATTATTTTATTAATAACCGAAGCGATTTGAAATCACGATTTATTGCTACTTGCAAAAGGGCGTAATTCATGTTACAATATGTGTGTATAGATATAGATATTTGGTATCAAATATACAAAATATAAAGGTGATGAATTTGTTTAGAAAAATATTATGTATTTTATGCGTAGCTTTTCTTATTGTAATGACAGGATGTAAAAATGGAGACAGTAAAAGCGTCAGCGGAGAGCATGATAGCGGTTTAGATGAAAATGATCGCTTGAATTATGTTTCAACTCCCATTGAATACAGCTTTCCTGAGTTTCTTGAAAGCACTGATGATATATCGATATTCAGCCGTATGATCTTCTGGAATATGGACAGGTGCAATATTGCTGTAAGCAGTGACGAACAGCCTGTAGACGGCTTTTACTGCGATCTTTCATTCAGTTCTGGACGGCTTTATCGTTATCAGTACAACGGACTTTACGGGATTGTTGACAGCGAAGGTAATATCAAGCTTGAAGCTTCCTACAGTTCTGTTATCCAGATAAGACCTGATCTTTTCGAACTTGTAACGGCAGATCAGACAACATACGCTTCTATTGATGAAAAATTTAATATAGAAATTGTTGAGGATGATAGCTTTGACTGGGTTTTTAAAGAAAATCAGATTACTCTTTCAAGAACTCAGATTCAGACAGAGGATGTGTCAGGCGATAATAAAAACACTGCAAAGTACACGCTGAAAACTGCCGACGGAAATTATATTTATCAAGCAAGCTTTGACAGTGTTGCTGAGCTTTCAAAAGACGAGTATGATTTTGATTGTGAACATATCTATAATGCGTATCTGAATGGTTCAAATTATCTTATAGTTGTTGATAAATATTATAATTACCGTGTTTACGAGGGCAATTATGCAACTGTTGAAGTTAACATTGATAATAGGAATGGAAGTTGTTATGTACTTAGCTATGATCATTATATACAGCTTTCAAGCCTTACCGACTCATTTAAGCATACTGAAACACAAAAAAACGACAAGCCTGTAAGCGATTTTGTAAGGATTATTTTCGGCGACAGTGATGACAGCGATGAGATAATCATTTACGCAGACGGATATTGCGTAGAAACAGCTTTTGATGTTTCGGTAAATCAAGTTGTTGCGGTTTATTCAACAGTAGACAGAGAGGCATTTGCGGATATTGTTGATTGGATAGATACGACTCTTTCTACGGAGTATGTAACTGAAAAAGAGTAGGAATAAAATTTAAATGGGAGTGAAAACAGCATGAAAAAGCTTCTTGCAGTAATTGATTTTCAGAAGGATTTTGTAAACGGTGCTTTGGGCTTTGAAGGAGCTGAAAAACTTGACGAGAAAATTTCTGAAAAAATCGAGGAATATTTAAAAGACAAGAACGATATTATATTTACCTTTGATACACATTATGAAAATTATCCTGAAACCATGGAGGGAAAAAATCTTCCGGTACCGCATTGCATAAAAGGAAAAGAAGGTTTTGAACTTTTCGGTAAAACAGGCAAGTATTTAAGCTGTGCTGAAAAGGTGTTTGAAAAGCCGACATTTGGGTCAATAGAATTCGGGAAATGGCTTGAGGGCAAGGATTATCAGTCCATAGAGCTGGTGGGGCTGGTTTCAAATATTTGTGTTGTTTCAAATGCAGTTATCGCAAAAGCTTCTCTTCCTGAAAGTGAGATAATAGTGGACGCATCTTGTACAGATTCATACGATAAGGAGCTTCACAAGAAAGTACTTGACGTTATGGAGGGTATGCAGATAAAGGTTATAAACAGAAACAATTAAAAGTGTGGCATGGTCGATAATGTAATACAAGTTGGGAGGAAAAAAGTTTAACTACGATTTTATACTATTCTTGTTGCTGATGATTGTCCATAACTTGATATTCCGGGATGATTGAAATAAAAACAGATATATTCGATTCGATGAATTTACTATCAATGATTCAATCGGTATAACAGATACGGCAGGCAGTGTAGATTTTCTACATTGCCTGCCGTTTATTAAGAGCTATACATCTCTTTCAGAGCTGTTGCTTAATTACGTTGCGAGAAAGCAACTCGTCATTAACAATGATATATCATTGTTTAGAGTTTGCTCCTCAGGGTTTAAGTGGGGGATTACCACCCACACTGAAAGACTGATTGCCCCCTGCCTCCAATAGGCGACTTGGTTATATAAATATTTTTTGCCTATTAGCTTATGTTATGCAATGTCTCCGATTCTATCATCAATGGGCTTATGAGTTCTAATAAAAGTGTATTCAGTAGCATTCTCTTTTACCTCAACTTCCATAGGCAAATAATAATGCTTCTGATATTCGTTTCCTGAGA
>CALWNN010000081.1 GCA_944382845.1 uncultured Clostridia bacterium | reverse complement strand
TAGCTCTGAAAGAGATGTTAGCTCTGAAAGAGATGTAATTATCAACGCTTTGCTCCGATTTAAACAAACAGTATGTAATCAGGCTTCCTTTTTCTTTGCGATATAGTGAAAAGACGTAAAAGCAAGTACTTCGGATACAAACGTTGCAACAAGCATAAATTCAGAAAATTACTCCTTTTCATGCTGTTCAATAAGCTTCTGGATATCGATGCCATTTATCTTAAGACCATCGATTTTGCAGTCATTTATCTCTACATTTGAAAGGTCGCAGTGAATGAAGGTTGAATTTTTAAGGTCGGGATTTTTAAACTCGATATTGTTCATAATAGAGCATCCGAATCTCGAATCGCTTAAATTAACGCCGAGAAACTTTGCTTTTCTCATATAAATATCGGTAAATTCAACGTTTTCCATTGTAACGTTATTAAAATTCACGTCTTCCATATTAACGTCATTGAACTTTCCGGATTTAAGATTTACATTTGTAAAGCTTGCATTGTCCATATTTACGTCTTCAAAAGATGAGTTAGGCAGACTGTCGTAGGTTATCTCTACTTTTTTGTCAAGCTCATGTTCATATTTGATATTATCAGGCATGAAAACTCCTCCTTTGCCCGTTATATAATTGACTTTGAATTTCAAACTTACTTATTTGCGTTTCTCTTCTGTTCAAGCTTGGCCCTTACCTTGATAGGAAGTCCGAAGAGGTTGATAAATCCGGCAGAGTCAGCCTGATTATAAACGTTATCCTCATCAAATGTGGCAACTTCCTCATCGTAAAGAGTATAAGGAGATGTAACTCCTGCATTGATAATATTTCCCTTGTAAAGCTTGAGTCTTACATCGCCTGTAACAGTTTTCTGGGTTTCTGTAACAAATGCGCTCATAGCCTCTCTGAGAGGAGTGTACCACTGTCCGTTATAAACAACGTCTGCAAACTTTATTGAAAGATACTGCTTTATTCTTGCAGTTTCCTTGTCAAGGGTAATTGTTTCAAGAACCTCATGAGCGTGATAAAGGATAGCTCCACCCGGAGTTTCATAAACGCCTCTCGATTTCATTCCAACAAGTCTGTTTTCAACAAGGTCCGCAAGTCCGATGCCGTTAGCGCCGCCAAGCTGATTAAGCTTTGTAACAAGCTCAACAGGTCCCATTTCTACCCCGTCGATAGCAGTAGGGATTCCCTTTTCAAAGTGAATGGTAAGGTAAGTTGCCTTATCGGGAGCCATTTCGGGAGAAACGCCCATTTCAAGAAAACCTTCCTTATTGTACTGAGGCTCGTTAGCAGGGTCCTCAAGGTCAAGTCCTTCATGAGAAAGATGCCAGATATTCTTGTCCTTTGAGTAATTTGTTTCCCTGTTTATTTTAAGCGGAATATTGTGCGCCTCGGCATAGTCGATCTCTTCGTCTCTTGACTTGATGTCCCAGATTCTCCACGGAGCAATAATCTCCATATCAGGAGCGAAAGCTTTTATTGCAAGCTCAAATCTCACCTGATCGTTGCCCTTTCCCGTACAGCCGTGGCAAATCGCATCTGCGCCTTCTTTTAAAGCGATTTCAGCAATCCTCTTTGCAATTATAGGTCTTGCAAAAGATGTACCAAGCATATATCTGTTTTCGTAAATAGCCCCTGCCTGAACAGTCGGGAAAACGTAATCTCTTATGAATTCTTCCTTAAGATCTTCGATGTAAAGCTTGGAAGCGCCTGTCTTGATCGCCTTTTCCTCAAGTCCGTCAAGCTCTGTTCCCTGTCCCACATCGCCTGAAACCGCAATGACCTCGCAGTTATTATAATTTTCTTTAAGCCACGGAATAATGATAGATGTGTCAAGTCCTCCGGAATATGCGAGAACTACCTTTTTGATTTCCTTTGCCATGTTACTTTCCTCCAGTTATTTATTCAGTGTAAGCACGCATTAAGCATATTATACACCATTATACAGGTTTGTCAAGGGGTTTATGCAAAAAATTTATATTTTTCTGCATAAATTTTATTGAATATCGTATATTTATGCAATTATGCAACTGCATATACAAATTTTATGCAAGATGACCGGTAGAAAAACATAACTGCACCCTTATTCATAGAAATTATAACACAGTCAGCGGAAAAAATCAACAATCAGCAAAAAAATGTGCGTAAAAAATAATTAAACATTTTCCTGGATTTTCGGACAAAAATTTTGTAGAATATTGTTATTGACAAGTTGTAAAGGGCAGTTTATAATTTATAGTAATATATTAAACGGAAAAGAGAAATTTGTATGGGATATATGGAAAATCTAAAAAACAGTCTTTGTTCGCTTGTTATTTTCAGAAACCTTCTTGAAAAACCGTTGTTTGCAAAGCTTATCACGCTTTGCGATACTCTTGGGAAAAACCACAGCCAAAGCGAGAAAATCAGTTCCTACTGCGATTTTGTCAGGGAACTTTATTCCTATTCGGAAAATCTCACCGACTGCGTTCTGAAGCTTGTTCTTGAAGATGAAAATTCTTTTGTTTTGAAAAGGGGTGCGGGAGAAACTGTCGAACAGCTTGAAAACAATTGCCTTGCAAATGAGCTTTCCGTGCTTGAAAGCGTCGCAAAAACTCCTTGCGAAACATTTGTAAACGAGATAGGATATAATGGATTCCTTCCGGAATACATTACAAGCGACATTGATTTTTCACAGGTTTACGCTCAGCGTATCCTTGACATTTCAAAAATCGGATTTGGCGTTTATTCAACTCACCATATGTTTGTTATGGGAGAAAACGGGCTCAAGCCTATCGAATATCCCGATCCGGTAAGGCTTTCACAGCTTTCGGGTTACGAGGAGGAGCACAATGCGGTTATTAACAACACTCTTGCGCTGTTAGACGGCAAGCCAGCTAACAACTGTCTGTTGTACGGTGACTGCGGAACCGGAAAATCTTCAACTGTAAAGGCAGTTGCAAACGAATTTAAAGACAAGGGTTTAAGACTTATTGAAATAAAGAAAAAGCAGCTTCATCTTATTCCTCAGATAATTGACGAGATCGGAAGAAATCCCCTTAAATTCATACTTTTTATTGACGACCTTTCATTTTCCGAGGACGACGATGATTATGCCGCCCTTAAAGCCGCCCTTGAAGGCTCTGTTTCTTCAAGCTCACCCAACATGGTCATTTACGCCACATCAAACAGGCGTCATCTTGTCAAGGAGTCATTTTCATCAAGAGAGGGCGACGACATACATTTTTCCGATACAATTCAGGAGCTTATGTCCTTGTCCGAGCGTTTCGGTTTGACAATTACATTTGTGAGACCTGACAAAAAGCTTTATTTAAGCGTTGTTGAAGATCTTGCAAAGCAGTATGAGATAAAACTTCCTCTCGAGGAGGTTTTGAAGCAAGCTGAACAGTATGCGTTGAGCCGAAGCGGAAGGTCTCCGAGATGCGCTAAACAATTTATTGAATATCTGAAAGGGAAAGAATGATTATGAGCGTTGAGATCGTAAAGGTTAACGATAATGAGATCAAAGAGCTTGCGGCTCTTGCAGAGGAAATATGGCGTCAGCACTTCCCTCCCATTATCGGGGACGAGCAGGTAACATATATGCTTGAAAAGTTCCAGTCAGAAAAGGCAATGAAAGAGCAGATAAAAGAAGGCTACGAATATTACTTTTTAAAGCTTTCAGATGAAAATATCGGCTATTTCGGCATTGAACCCATGGAGGACGGAAGTCTTTTCCTTTCAAAGCTTTACATAAGACTTTCCCAAAGAGGCAACGGTTATGCAAGGCAGGCTTTTGAATTTATGAAAGAGCTTTGCAGAAAAAGAGGCTACAAAAGCATCTGGCTTACTGTCAATAAGTACAACGTCAACACTATTGAAGTTTACAAGAAATTTGGCATGAAAATCCTGAGAAGTCAGGTTTCTGATATCGGAAACGGCTTTGTTATGGACGATTATGTTTTCGGTTACGATATATAATTATTATTTCCATCTTTTTATTAACAGAGTGTAAACAATAGTGTGTTTCTCTTGACAAACAGCGTTTGTATTGATATAATAAATAAGCTGTTTGTGAGTTATTAGCTCAGTTGGCAGAGCATTTGACTTTTAATCAAAGGGTCCGGGGTTCGAATCCCCGATAGCTCACCATTACACGTCTTGCGGGAGCTTAATTGCTTCCGTAGGATTTGTAATAACAAACTCAGTACAGGTTACTTACTGAGATAAGCCCGCAGAAGGTGCGGATTTATCTCAATAAGCAACGCAATGCTTATTGAGCTCTATTTAAACGGTGATTTCGTACCGTTATTGTCTGACATTAGTTTACGACATATAAACCCCCACGCATATAGACCTATGTCGGGGCAGCTACACTTTGTGCTAATACAAATGGAAAGAGTGTGTAAGCTTGCGTGGTATTTTTAAGACTTTCAGCTGTGTGTTGGCACATAGGCGGCTTTCGCTGTGGCTCGATCCGTTCTGATCAACTTTCATATTTAAATCCCTTAACTGGGCAAGGCTGTGATTCTTGACGGAACTTTTCATCGCTCACTCAACTTAATTACCCGATCAAACGGGTATGTTG
>CALWNN010000080.1 GCA_944382845.1 uncultured Clostridia bacterium | reverse complement strand
GTGATTCTGGTAGGCATATTGGGCCGCAGGCAAAAGCAGCAAAGCCAGGTCTGAACCCCCTTAGCGCAAAGTGAACCCCCTAACGCCAAAGGGGGTTCATTTGTATCACAATTAGAGCCATTTTCCAATTTAAAGTAAATAGACAGTTGTCTGTTTATGCTTTCCTGAATGAAGTTAGCCTGAATTTTTTTGATGACGTAAATATTCAGGCTGATTTCAAATGGATAGGGTTTGCTTAGTCATACCAATTATACTTTAATAAAGTTATATAGGTTGCAAATTTCTACTTTTCATCAGCATATTTCTTTTGTAAAATATGTTATATATGAAAAGTATTTTTTAATATGTTTTGTAAAAACGATTACACAATACTTGGTTTTGTAATTTTCAAAATCTTGTCAACTTAATCATTTAAATCGTTGCAGTTTGCTCTTCAGAGGAGTTTCAGTATAAGGCTCCTAAACCTCCACTGAAAGAATGAATGAAACCCGCTGCCTTAGAGGCTGACCTACAGAATAAGTGATACACCTGTCGAATACTTCTGCAAACCTGCCTATTACTCGGCAGGGAACATCGGCGAATTGGTTAAATTACGTTGAAAGGGAGTGGACCAGTGTATAATGGCACAAAAATTATAGGACTTTGTATAACAAGAGCAGTTGACAGAGGAAGATATAATTTTATTCAGGCTTTTAATGACGCTGCTGTTAAGCATGGATATAGAGTATTTATTTATCATAGTTGTAGTGACTTTTATAATGACAATCCAAGAGGTTTAAGCGAAAAAGCAATTTTTGATATAATCGATTATGATATTGTTGACGCAGTTGTGATTTTTAAGGAGTCCTTTGAGAATGAAGATATAGTAAAAAACGTTGAGAAGCTGACGGTTGAGCATAATAAGCCCCTTGTTGTAATTGGCGAAGAAATGGATAACTGTATAAACTACATCTTGAATTATGAAAGCGGTTTTGAAGAGATAGTAAGACATATAATAGAATTTCATAATGTTAAGGACGTATGTTTTATTGCCGGACGAAAAGGAGAATCCCATTCTGACAGACGTCTTGATGTATTCAGAAGGGTAATGAATGAAAACGGTCTTGAATTTGATGAAGAAAAAGACCTTTTTTACGGCGATTACTGGTGGATGCCTACGATGAAGGCGGTAGAAACAATACTTAAAAGAGATAAGTTGCCGGAGGCTATTATTTGCGCTAACGATTCAATGGCGGTAACTGTTTGTGAACAAATGAAGAAAAATGGTATTGACGTTCCCGGAAATATTATTGTTACAGGATTTGACGGGGTTTATGAAGCTCTGAGTTGTATCCCGCCAATCACTACAAGTAAGTGCAATATTCCATTTTACATGAAAAAAATGTTTGACGTTATAGATAAGGCATTATACGGAGAGAATATGAACGGACGCTACAGCGTGGATTATGAGATTGATATTTTCCAGTCCTGCGGTTGTTCCGGACATAAATCAGAGCTGAATTATGGTGAAATGCTTAAGCAAAACAGTGATCGTTTTTTCAGATATCAAAGCGATGAGCTTGCATTTTCCGAAATGTGTGAAAGAGCTATTGAATGTAAGTCGCCAAATAAACTTGCAAGACTTTTTTCCGATTATAATTTCTATAACCTGTGCATAGTTTTAAGCAAAGGTTGTTTTGATAATACCGTCAACCCGGCGGAGTCAGATGTTTTTTCAGGTTCGGATTATCAGGTCCTTTATAAATCGGGGGAGCTGCTTGACAATTATCCAATTGAGCTGTCATCACATTTTATTTCTGCAGAGCTTAGCTTCTGTTTTACAACAAACTCGCCCATTTTATTCAATGCACTATCATTTATGGGAAAGCCAATGGGATTTGTCTGCTTTTGTTTTTCTGATGACTACGAAAGCTATTGTAAAATAATTCAATATGTCATTTCTCTTAACAATACTATTGGAAATTATCGACTTGTAAATTATCTGAGATATACAACAGAAATTAATCTTTTGATCTCCAAAATGGATTATATGACGGGCGTATATAACAGAAAAGGCATGACCGAAATGATCGGAAAGCTTATAGATTCATCAGATAAAAATGATATTGTTATAATCGCTTCTGTCGACATTGACGGGCTTAAAGAAATAAACGATAGCTACGGCCACGAAAACGGCGATTTTGCAATAAAAACTATTGCTGATGCTATCCAGTCCATTTCAATATCAAATAAATATTGCGGAAGATTTGGCGGCGATGAATTTGTCATCTGTGCTGTTGTAAAAAATATCGGACTTAAAAAAATCATAGAAACTGATGTAAGACGATATATTGATAATATCAATAAAGCTTCAGACAAGCCTTATAAGATATCTGCAAGTATCGGTATTGAAAGCACACTTGTAAAGGACTTTGATTTTGAAACTATTTTAAGAATTGCCGACAGGAAAATGTATAACGATAAAAAGCATAAAGGAAGTTTCAGAGGATTCAGAAGGCTTATATAAAAACAGCCTCCCGCACAACGCGGGGGCTGTTTTTGTGTTATTCAGGTTTAACCTCATCCTCACTGATTTCATTGTCAGCCTCATCAACAATTCCTTGTTGAACCTTCAGAAGATCTCTTATCTCGGTAAGAAGCTTCACATCATCGGGTGTTGCAGGCTTTGGAGCTTCTTTTTTCCTGTGAACTGAATTTAGGAACTTTACAAGGATAAATACGCAGAAAGCGGTAAGCAGGAAGGTTATTACCGCTTGGATAAACCCGCCGATATTTATGTAAGGCTCATTTCCCCAAGGGATAGTAAAGCCAAGATTGTTGAAATTAACCCCGGCAAGTATCATTCCGATGACAGGCATAAGTATGTCGTCAACAAGAGAATTGACAATTGAAGTAAATGCTCCGCCAACGATAACGCCGACAGCAAGATCTATTACGTTTCCTCTTGAAATGAATTTTTTGAACTCGTTGATAAAGCCACCGGATTTCTCCTTTAAAGCCTTTGCAACGGTTGTTTCTAAGGACTTCTGATTATCCATAAAATACACATTCCTTTCCGTGAATATAACCAAGTCGCCGATGTTCCCCTGCCGAATATTCGGCAGGTCGGCCTCATATTAGGTGGGTCCGCCTCCTATGGGATGATCTGCATCCTATTGGGGGCAGGGTTCCATTCAGTTTTTCAGTGGGGGTTTAATCCCCCACTGAAAAACTGAGGAGCAAAGCTCCCATCTGCAGCTTGCTGCAGTCAGCGACAGATTGCTTTTCGTCGCAACGTGATTAAGCACAGCTCTGAAAGAGATGTATAGCTCCGAAGGA
>CALWNN010000079.1 GCA_944382845.1 uncultured Clostridia bacterium | reverse complement strand
TGGTGGAGCTAAGGGGAGTCGAACCCCTGACCTGTTACATGCGAAGCAACCGCTCTACCAACTGAGCTATAACCCCATATTTTTATTTTATCATTTTACCCTTGAATTTTCATTGACAATATGTTTCAAGAACATTAACAATATTTTTACTCTCATTCATATCACTCACAGCCCTGCAAAACAAGACGGACAACCGATATTACATTTAAAAAATTGATTCAAACCGCTTTCATACTTTGTTTCTTGACAAATGTATACTTTTATCTTATAATTCTTGTAACTTTGAAAATAAGGAGTTGTTGTAAATGAAAAAACAAGCTTTTAATCCATATCTTCCCTTAAACGAATATATTCCGGACGGAGAACCTCATGTTTTCGGAGACAGAGTTTACGTTTACGGTTCTCATGACAAGGAGGGCGGCGAGACCTTCTGTATGCTTGACTATACTGTTTATTCTGCTCCTGTTGACGACCTTTCGGATTGGAGATGCGAAGGTGTTATCTACAAAGCAAGCCAAGATCCCGATTACGAAAACGGCAGAAAATTCATGTACGCTCCTGATGTGTGTCAGGGAAACGACGGAAGATATTACCTTTATTACTGTATGTCAGGCGAAAAAGGAGTCGGAGGTTATTTCGGTCCAATAAGCGTTGCAGTTTGCGATTCTCCTGCAGGAAAATACGAATACATTGGGTTTGTGAAATACAAAGACGGAACTCCGATGAAAAAGTACGTCTGTTTTGACCCCGGAGTAATCAACGACAACGGCACTATAAGAATTTACTACGGCACTCAGTACAATTTTGAAGAACAGGACGACTTTCCTAACGAGCAATACATTCAGACCGAAATAAGTATGTTCGGAAAGTCAAGAGAGGAAATTTTAAATACCCCCGAAAGCGTTATGGGTCCATCTATGGTAACGGTTGAGGACGACATGATGACCGTAAAGGAAGAACCGGTACACATTATTCCTTATAAAGTTAAGGGAACTGATTTTGAAACTCACCCGTTTTATGAGGCAAGCTCTATCCGGAAAGTCGGCGACAAGTACTATTTTATATATTCCTCACTGCAAAATCACGAGCTTTGCTATGCGGTAAGCGACAAGCCGGACATGGATTTCAAATTCGGAGGAACTATTGTTTCAAACGGCGACATCGGCATCAACGGCATTACAAACGAAACAAGACTCAACATGACCGGAACCACTCACGGAAGCATTGAAAAAATAAACGGTCAGTGGTATGTTTTCTATCACAGGCTCACCCACAAATCCGACTACAGCAGGCAGGGTTGTGCAGAACCTATTACAATTGAACCTGACGGTTCTATCAAGCAGGTAGAAATGACCTCATGCGGGCTTAACGGCGGACCTCTTGAGGGTAAAGGAGTTTATCCTGCTCCTATTGCCTGCAACATTACAAACGGGCATATGCCACACGGAGCAAACAGAATTTACACAGACAGCTTTCCAAATGTGAACCATAGAGGAAACGAGCGGTTTATCGCTGAAATTTCTGACAATACACTTATTGGATACAAGTATTTTAAGGCAGATGACCTTAAGGAATTTTCAGTTATATACAGAGGAGACGGAATAGGAAATATAACTGTTGATTTTGGAAATACAGCTGTAGGAAATATTGAAATATCAAGGTCCGTCGATTGGAAAAAAGCAGGCTGTAATGTTTCCGTACCCAATGGAGTTTATGCTGTTTATCTGAGATATTCAGGCAAGGGACTTATTGAGATAAAAGACATCTGCTTTGAATAACGCTGATAAAAAAGACAGGGAGAATTTTTGTTCCCTGTCTTTTTTTCAGCCCAGATATTCAAGTATTTCACCGGCGTTTGTGTCAGGCTTTACTTTTTGCATTGCCTTTTCTATCATGCCGTTTTCATCGATAATATAGGTAGAACGAACAACTCCCATTGTGGTCTTACCGTACATTTTCTTTTCTTTCCACACATCGTAAGCCTTTATCGCTTCAAGATCAGGATCTGAAAGGAGTAAAAACGGCAGGCTATACTTCTCTGCAAATTTCAAATGAGAAGAAACGCTGTCCTTGCTTATGCCGATCACAACCACTCCTTTATCCCTGAATTTTTCATAGCTTGCGGCAAATGCGCACGCCTGTCTTGTACAGCCGGGAGTATTGTCTCTCGGATAAAAGTAAAGAACGACTTTTTTCCCAAGAAAATCCGAAAGACAGACTTCTTTTCCCTCCTTGTCAGTGAGTTTGAATTCCGGGGCTTTGATTCCCTCTTCAAGCATTCTAATTCCTCCTGTCAGTTTAATTGTTTTGCAAAATCATTACTGTCAATTGATATGACCACAAGCTTTTCTCCTTTAAAGTTTTCGCTTTTCATTGAAACGCACCTCAGACTGCTGTTATTATAAGTTTTAAAGTAGTAAACAAGATCCCTTACGTCAATACAGCATGAGTATGTTGTGCAGTAAGAGGACTTCGGGTCGTCCTCAACGCTTCCCTTTACAATCGCCACAGAGTCCAAAATATGAAAAAACTGAGCCACACTTTCCTCTACTGTTTTTCCGTCATAAGAATTTGCAAGAAGATAAGCCGATTTTATAAACCGTGAGCCCGGAGAAAAGTCTCCCGGAAGTCCAAAGCTTCCAAGACCTTTTCCGAAAATCCTTGCATTTTTCCCAAGCGTCCCCTTACTGGGAGTGACATCAAGGTTTGCATATTGAGCAGCATTTGAAAGGTGAAAATCAAAAGTGGGGTTGTTTGTGAGAACATCATAAGGATCGTCATAGATTTCAAGTCCACGGCTTGTTTTTTCAAGCACTATCGAGTTTTCCACATCAGCAATAAACCAGTGCAAAGGAACCGGCGGTATGTCCTCACGAAAAGGAGTTGACATAATATTTGTTCTATAAAGAAGCTTAACGGCTTCCTTTACATCTGAACAGTTTCCTAACACAAATGGAATAAGCTCAAACACACAGATATTGTGCTTATCCAAAATAATTTCTCTGCCATAGCTTGCATTTCCCGGAAAATAAAGTCCCGCCATGCAAAGTCCTTTTTCATTTGCCGCCTCTGCATAAAGCGGATAATTATCAATGCAAGATCCCATTCCGATAAGTGCAGAATGGGAAATTATCGGCTTTTCATACCTTAGCTTAAGGGGAAAGTTTTCAGGAGTCACTATGACCCTTTCTCCGAATCCATAATCAATATCCATATTTCTACCAAAATAAAAGCCGCTGTTTCTCATAGCAATTGCCGTACACATAAGATAGTCCTCCGTTAAGTTTTCTTTCAATTATTATTTTTAAATGAAAGAAAATTATGCTTTCGCCATTTGCAAAGAAACACAGTTATTGCAATAAAAGAAAGAGCAAAACGTTTTAATTTGGTTCCCTTTTAGAAATCTTACATTGTATAAAAATAATTTAAATCGTAATTAACGCTGAAGAAAATTCTACATTTTCTATAACTAAGTTGCATACGAATTATATGATTTTACCTGAAGCACATCTACAACCTCAGCTCAGCGAATATATATGTGATGTTGATGAACATAAAATAAACCCCGACTACTCAAAGACGGGGTTATGCGCCCAGCGTTAGGCTTGTGGTTCAGCCAGCTGGATTCGAACCAGCGGGATGGAGGAATCAAAATCCTCTGCCTTACCACTTGGCTATGGCTGAATATCATTAAAATAAAAATAACGCTGAACCCTTTTTCTATGGGTCCAGCGTTAAGCTGGCTGGGGCACAAGGATTCGAACCTTGGGAATGCTGGAATCAGAATCCAGTGCCTTACCACTTGGCGATGCCCCATTATACAAGTCTTACGCTTTGTTTCCTCTTTAAAGCGCTTATTTATTATATCAGTTTTTATTTCAGATTGCAATACCTATTTATTATCTTTTACATTTTATTAATATTTAAACTCGGAAAAGCTCGATTTTTGACGAATTTTGTCGAAAAATAATTGTTGAAATTAAATGCATATGTATTTATAATAAATAGTATAAGAGGCTTCCGTTTTTTTCCGAGTTAATTTTAATTTATGATAAAAACAACAATACTTCCCGATGAGGTGACACTATGAATAATCTCAATGACATTAACAAACTGCTTAACCAATTGGATGAAGAAATCGAAAAAATTCATGAACTTTACCTACAAAACCCAAATAATACTTGTAATGATTATTCTGAAATTATGACCGCAGTTAATCTTATCCGGTCTGAAATAAAAGAACTTACGGATACTTTTTCTGAAAAATAGCTGTTGTGTTCCGGGTCAATTAACTAATTCATATATATTCGTTGAACAAAACGTTTATTTGAGTTACAATATTTACAGGTAATACCGCACAACTATTGTGTATGAATTTCGACGTAAAATTATTCGTCATGTTGCCTGGATCCAACGTGGCTAACTCATGTCAGTCAAAAAGGATTTAGGTAATTTTGATGAAAATATTCAGGTAAGGCGGTAGTTGTGCAGTGTTGCCTATAGTAAATAATTATGAAAAGAGGAACCCTTATGCTTTATACAGCTAAATCAAAAAAGGTTACAATTTCCGCTGACACCTTCGGTGCGGAGCTTCACTCAATAAAAGCTGGAAAAACAGAATATCTGTGGCAGTGCGGCGAGTCGTGGAAAAGATACGCTCCCATACTCTTCCCTTTCGTGTGCAATACATCAACTAAGAAATACAAATCAGGCGGCGTGGAATACACCATGCCAACAAACCATGGCTTTGCACGCGACAGTGAATTTACCCTTGTTGAGACAACTGAAAACTCTATTGAGTTTTCTCTTGAAAGCAACAAAAAGACTATAGAAATATACCCATACAGCTTCAGACTCACAGTAAAATACGAGGTTTGCGAAAACACCGTTAAGGTAATAAATATCGTTGAAAACACTGATGAAAAGTCAATGTATTTTTATCTTGGAAGCCACCCGGCTTTTAACTGTCCCCTTGATGAAAATACTTCCTTTGATGATTATAAAATAGTTTACCAGAAGCCTGAAACGATTATCCAGACTCTTCCGGACGGCAAGGAAAGAACTATCCTCGATAACTCCGACAGCTTCGGTCTTACAAGAGAGCTTTTTGACTATGACGTTATATTAAAGGATAAACCAAACTCAAAAAGCATTACCCTTTGCTCAGATAAGACCTCAAGAAAAGTAACCGTCAATTTCCCTGACAGCGACTGCATAGCTGTATGGTCTCCATCCGGCGACAACAATGCTTCTTTTGTCTGCCTTGAAGCGTGGACATCCGTGCCGATTTACTTTGATGACGAAGTCGAAGACATTGAGTTAAAACCTCACGCAATAAAGCTTGCAAGCGGTTCAAAATATACTTACAGCTATGAAATAGTTGTTGAATAAGGAGAAAACATGAAAGCTTTGATTCAAAGAGTAAGCCGTGCAAGCGTTACGGTCCACGGGAAAATAACAGGTCAGATCGGAAGCGGATTTCTTATTTTTTTAGGAGTTTCCCCTGATGACAGCGAATCAGATTGCGACAGACTTGTTGACAAAATATCCGGACTCAGAATTTTTTCAGATGAAAACGACAAGATAAATCTTTCTCTCAAGGATGTTTCCGGAGGAATTCTGGTCGTATCTCAGTTTACCCTTTACGCAGATTGCAGAAAGGGCAACAGGCCAAGCTTTGTCCATGCTGCAAAGCCCGACAAAGCTGAACAACTGTACTTGTATTTCATAGAAAAATGCAAAGAGAAAATTACCGAAAACGTTCAAACGGGAATTTTCGGAGCAGACATGAAGGTCGAATTGTTAAATGACGGACCTTTTACCGTTATGCTTCAGTGCGACAAAGGTGTTATAATTTAAATAATGCTGTGACAAGAATGATTTTGAATTACTGAATGTTTTTTATGATAATGCAGGAACTTTACCTGCATTATTTTTGCTTTTGACTGCAAATAAACGGTCTGATCTCCAAAAGGATATCATTAATATTATTACTGTTGCAATTTTTATATTAATGTGATATAATTATCGTGTCTGTTAATGACAAGATCAAATTTGAAAAGGAGCTTTCTCGTTGAAAGAAAAGAAAGTAACCATATGCCTTGTAAGCAAACAGTCTGACGGCGAGACCACTCAGACTACCGAAATATTCTCAAAGGGAACATTTCTGAAAACTCCTGAAAGCTTTGTTATCTCTTACGACGATACCGAAGCTACGGGCTTTGAAAACGCTAAAACATCTGTCGAGGTGTTTGACAACAAAAAGGCTGTTATACGGCGTATGGGCGAAATGAAAAGCGAACTTATCATTGAAAATGATAAAAAACATTTTTGCCGGTACAATACTCCATTCGGCGATTTTACCCTCGGGATAACATCGTCTGCAATTGAAAATTCTCTTGACAAGAACGGCGGGAGAGTAAAAATATGCTATGTTCTCGATATCAACGCCTGCTATCTGGGTGATTTCGAGATAGATATAACAGTTACGGTATAATTAAATACAGAAAAGGAACGGATAATATGACAAATCTAATAAAATCAGCTCAGGACGACGTAAAAGAAATAATCTTAAACGCTTTGGGACAACTTGTTGCGGAAGGCGAACTTGCAAACGAGCCTATCCCAAGCTTTAATGTTGAGATACCTGCTGACTCCAAAAACGGAGATATGTCAACAAATGTGGCTCTTGTATGCGCAAAGACCTTCAAGTCCGCTCCAAGAGCAATTGCCGAAAAGATTGTAAGTAAAGTCTATCTCGGAGGAAGCTATTTTGAAAAATGTGAAGTGGCAGGTCCGGGTTTTATAAACTTCTTTTTTTCTCCTGTGTGGTTCGGCGATGTTGTAGGCGCTGTTCTTAACGACAAGGAAAATTACGGCTCAACCGACATGGGAAAAGGAAAAAGCGTTCTTGTGGAATTTGTTTCCGCAAACCCTACGGGACCTATGCATATCGGAAACGCAAGAGGTGGAGCAATCGGCGACTGTCTTTCAGCAGTTCTTGAAAAGGCAGGCTACAACGTAAATCGTGAGTTTTATGTAAATGACGCTGGAAATCAGATAGAAAAATTCAAGACCTCACTTGAAGTAAGATATCTTCAGCTTTACAAGGACGGTATCGAAATGCCGGAGGACGCATATCTCGGTGAGGATATAGTAAACCATGCAAAGAATTTTGCTGAGATTTACGGAGATAAGTATGTTGACTGCGACAGCGAGCAAAGACGTCAGGCTCTCTGCGACTATGCCCTTCCTATTAATATTGAAAACCTTGAAAAAGATCTTAAAAAATACAGGATCGTTTATGATAAATGGTTCAGGGAAAGTGAGCTTCACAAAAACGGCTCTGTTGATGAAATAATCGAAAAGCTCAAGAAAAGCGGTTATACCTATGAACAGGAAGGCGCACTGTGGTTCAAGGCTTCCGAGCTTGGAGACGAAAAGGACAGGGTTCTTGTAAGAGCAAACGGAGTTCCCACATACACCGTTCCCGATATCGCATATCATTACAACAAGCTTGTTACAAGAGGCTTTGACAAAGCAATAGATATTCTGGGCGCTGACCACCATGGCTATATTCCCCGAATGAAAGCCGCAATGAAGGCTCTCGGGGTTGATCCTAACCGACTTGACATGGTCATAATGCAGATGGTAAACCTCGTTAAAGACGGAGAAAAATATAAGCTTTCAAAACGTTCAGGAAAAGCTATTACTCTTTCAACCCTGCTTGATGAAATTCCCATTGACGCCGCAAGATTTTTCTTTAATCTGAGAGAACCTAATTCTCATTTTGATTTTGACCTTGACCTTGCGGTTTCCCAGACATCTAAAAACCCTGTTTACTATGTTCAGTACGCTCACGCAAGAATTTGTTCAATTCTGAAAGCTATTGAAGAGGAAGGAATTGTTATATCGGACTTTACTCCGAATATGGCAAATCTTCTTGTCACTGATGAGGAAAAAGAACTTGTAAAGTACATGGCTTCATTACCGAATACCATAAACGATTCTGCAAGGACATATGACCCTGCAAAAGTTACGCACTACGTTGTGGAAATTGCAACAATGTTCCACAAATTCTACAGTCAGTGCAGAGTTAAGGGTGAAGATGAACATCTTATGCAGGCAAGGCTCGGACTTTGCAAGGCCGTAAAGCAGATAATCGCAAACATTCTTGATATGCTGAAAATTACCTGTCCTGAGTCAATGTAAAAATACAAGAAAGGAAAAGCCGATGGATATTCCGTTATCTCTGCCGCAATCGTGGCTTGACAATTCAAAACCGGGCGTTATTTCTACCTTGGGAGAGCCTTGCGAACCTTTTGGCGAGCTTAGCTTTTTCAAGATGATAGACGTTTTTTACGACAAGGCTTATGCTCTTGACGAGGATGGCGCTACTTCCTTTATTTTAAATGGAATAACTGAGCTTTCTGAGCTAAGAGCGGCGGTGCTTGCCTGTCGTCAGTTTGAAAAGCCTGTGATAGTTATTTTAGGCATCGATTCAGACGCTGATGAAACCATCGGCGGTAAAGAGCTTGGTTACCTTATCACCCTTCAAAGCCTTGGAATAACTGCCATCGGATTTGAAATGGATCCGGGAAGCGACCCTGCGGAAGTAAGGGATATTACTGAGGAAATTATGAAATTCAGCAGTATTCCCATTTATGTTAAGCTTGATGAAAGCAACGCTTATCCTGTTGCAATAAAAAAGTACGAAAAGTACAGTAAGGTTGTTTTTGACTGTGCAGGGCTTGACGGACAAAGGCTTGAAGCTGTGAATAAAATAATTTCAGAACTTTCACCTGTCGACACCCAACCAGAGGATACCTCATTCGTTGCGGCAAATCACCTTCAGGCGTTTTTCTTGAATCCTGAACATATAACCTTTTCGCCGCCTATTGACATTGAATGCGATATGGCTGATGAGCTTATTGATTTTGACGATGAGGTATATGATGTTATAAATGTTGAAATTAATTTTCATGACGATGGATTCAGGCTTAGTCAGAATCTTCACTGGCTTGAACTTCCGGTAATGTTTACCGCTCAGACAGCCGAGGATCTTAGAATGGCGTTATATTACTACAATGGAAGAGCTTTGGTAGACAGCAAGTGTCCTGTTGACAAGGAAAGTCTCCGTGAAATCTCCGATTATTTCGGAGCTATAGTTTATTAATCAGGCAGGAGAGCGATATGAATATTCAGATTTTCGGAAAAAACAAGTGTTTTGATACAAAGAAAGCACAGCGTTATTTTAAAGAGCGGGGAATAAAATTTCAGTTTATAGACCTGACTGTCAAGGGCATGAGCAGGGGTGAGCTTGACAGCGTTTTGAAAGCTGTCGGCGGGGTTGAACAGGTTTTTGATTCCTCTTCAAAAGACAAGGACGCACTTTTAGTTAAGTATCTTTCAGAAGAATCCGCTAAAATTGAAAAGCTTCTTGAAAATCCAAAGCTTATAAAAACTCCGGTCGTGAGAAACGGCAGACTTGCAACAATAGGCTACAAGCCTGAAGTATGGAAAACATGGGAGTAAAAATCCTTAGTTTTTTCAAAAAATCACTTGACAAATTCTATCTTATATGATATAATAAATAATCGTGATAGAATTGCGCTGCTAGCTCAGCTGGATAGAGTGACTGGCTACGAACCAGTAGGTCAGGGGTTCGAGTCCCTTGCAGCGCGCCAGCAGGAAAGTTCCTGCAACTTATTTGTCCCTCTTTTATGAGGGACTTTTTATTTTATGCTTTAAATTATAACAAAGGAATTTTCTATCTGTTTTAGAATATTGTAAAAGTATATAGTATCTGCTATGTTTTTGCAAACTCAGTGTGAGTAATGCCCTTGCAGATGAATTTTTTATATTTTCAATTTTAAATCGGAGCAAAGCGTTATTGCAACTCGTTATTAACAATGACAAGTCATTGTTTAGAGTTTGCTCCTCGGGTTTCAGCGGGAAATTATCACCCCACTGAATAACTGAATGGATTCCGCATCCTATATGAGACAGATCTACCGTTTAATCAGGAGAACATCGGCGACTTGGTTATATTCCGGCAAATGCAAAAAATTTACAAGATAGAAATGAAACTGATTCAGAGTCACACAGGTCACGCTGGATTTTTGCAAAAAACACTTGTGAAATAATTAGTTATGTGGTATAATTACTTATTATAATAATTTTAAAGGAGCTACTATGGACGTTTATAAGGAACAGCTTGTTAAAAAAGCAACCACTCAAAGGGACGATTTTAAAAAATTTATACTTATTTTAATGGCAATTTCCCTTGCCGCATTTATTTTGGTACTTACCTTGCCAACAATTTTTGCTGTTATCGGCATTTTTCTTGTTCTTGCAATGTTTTACGGACTTGCTTTTCTTATTAAGGGCATGAGTGTCGAGTACGAATACCTCTTTACAAACGGAGAACTTGACATTGACAAGATTACAGGTCAACGTTCAAGAAAAAGACTTATAACTTTCAAGATCTCCACTGCAACCGCAATCGGACCCGTGACAGATGATGTTCAATTTAACGACGACTATGTTACAGTTATTGCTTCCTCCGGACTTGGCGAGGGAGATTGGTACATGGAATTTAATCACAAGGATCACGGAAACTGCTATCTCATTTTTACTCCCAACGAAGAAATGCTTGAACTTATTAAAGGCTATCTTCCAAGAAAATTAAGAATGCAGGATAATTAATTTTTAAATATAACTGAGGTAATTTTATGCTTGTTGGAATTGACATGATCGAGATTGAACGAATAAAACGCTGTTCCGCAAAGCCTCGTTTTATGGAAAGGGTCTTCTCCGAAAAGGAGCTTGCCCTTTTTTTGTCAAAGAAAAACCCTACGGAGTCCATGGCGGGAAACTGGGCGGCGAAAGAAGCTTTTTCAAAAGCCGTAGGAACAGGAGTAAGAGATTTTTCATTATGCGAAATATCAATTCTCCGCGACAAATTGGGGGCGCCTTATATTGAACTTGAGGGCAAAGCAAAAGAACTTGCAGACAGGCTTGGGCTTGACTTTTCAGTGAGCATCACTCACACTCATGAGCTTGCAAGCGCTGTTGTTATTGCATTTAAAAGGAAGGAATAAATATGATACTTACTCCGAAGCAAATGACCGCTGCTGAGCAGTACGCAGTAAAATGCGGCATTTCCCTTGGCAGACTTATGGACAATGCAGGATATGAGCTCGGCCGTTTTATAAGAAAAACCGCAATGGAAAGGCTCACAAAAGGCGAACTTTCCTCAAAGAAAATAGTTATCCTATGCGGCAGAGGAAACAATGGTGGCGATGGATTTGTGTGCGCCAACCATCTTTGCGCAGACGGATTTGACGTTACTGTCTGTCTTGTTTGCGGAAAACCCAAAACCGAACTTGCAATCAATGCTTATTCAAAGCTCAGTCAGTCTGTTAAAGTTGTTGAAAATGATTTTTCAACGGCTTTCGAGGGATGTTCAGTTATTGTTGACGCAGTTTTCGGAACAGGATTTCACGGCGAACTGCCTGAAAATATTACGGAGATTTTCAATCTTGCAGATAAATACAGCGGTTTGAAGATAGCTTGCGATATGCCGTCCGGAGTAAATTGCCTTACAGGTGAAACCTCATTCGGCACTATGAAATTTGACTTTACGGTAACATTTCACGCTGAAAAAATAGGCTGTCTTATGAAGCCTGCCAAGTCTTACTGCGGAGATATGGTTACAGTAGACATTGAAATTCCAAAAGAATCTGAAAAATATTCGGAATATGAAATTATAAAGGTAAACGGCGACTTCCCTTTTCGGAATCTTCCAAAGCGACCTGAAAACGGTCACAAGGGTACTTTTGGAAAGCTTCTTTGCCTCTGTGGAAGCGACAATTACCGGGGCGCTGCTGCTTTGTCTGCAACTGCTGCAATGAGAACAGGAGTCGGGCTTGTAGAGCTTTTCAGCAGCGAAAAAGTCATAAGCGGAATGTGGGGACTTTCTCCTGAAATAATCTACACCCCCTGCGATTTTTTAACGCCTTACAGGACTGCAATGGCAGTTGTTGAAAAGGCCAGAAAGGCTTCTGCTATTCTTATCGGCTGCGGCATAACAAAATCTTTGAACAACCTTAAAATGATTGAAGCAATTATAAAAAACGTTGAAATCCCGGTGATTATTGACGCCGACGGAATTAATTCTCTAAGTCTGAATATAAATGTATTATCAGGCGCAAAGGCAAAGATTGTTTTAACTCCTCATCCGGCTGAACTTGCACGGCTTTGCAGAGTTTCGTTAAGCGATGCGGCAGCAGGCAGGCTTGATTTTGCAGTTAAGCTTTCAAAGGAGTTTAATACTGTCGTAATGGCAAAGGGCGCAGGAACGTTTATTGCCGACTCAGACACAGACAAGGTTTATTTTGCGGATTTCGGCAATACTGCGCTTTCTAAAGGAGGAAGCGGCGATATGCTTGCAGGAATAACAGGCTCGTTTATTGCCCAGGGGGTAAGCCCTGCCGAAGCTTGTGCCGCTGCAAGCATACTTCTCGGAGTTACTTCCGAGAAGCTTTCAGAGTCTGCGTCCCAGCGTGGAATTGTAGCTTCAGATATACTGTCAGCTTTGCCCTGCGTCATGAAAGAACTTTCTATTTAAGGAGCTGGAACGCTTATGAAGCATATGGCAAAAGCTATTTTTACCGGGGCGACAGTTATTCTTGCCGTCCTTTTTTGTTCATGTTCAAAGGATGAAGTTCAAAAGCCTAAAATCGACGGAGATTTTACTTTCACTGCACAGATTAATTACTCAGAACACGATTATGAAGCGGATATAACAAGAAAAAGCGATGTATGGGAGCTTTCATACACATCTCCCGACAGTCTTAACGGCATGGATTTCACACTTGAAAACGAAAAGCTTACCATTGATTTTGACGGAATAAGCGTCACAGGACAGCGTGAAAATCTTCCTGAAACCTCTATCCCATCTCTGATATCAAAAGTAATTGACAATGCCTTGAACGACTCGTCGGCAAAAGCTGAAATAGATGGCGAAAACATTATTGTTTCAGGCGTGGTTGACGGAGCAGATTACAAAGTCACATTCAAAAACAAAATACCACTTCTGATCGAAATAAGCGGAAATGAATTTGAAGTAAAGATTTCAGATTTCAAAAAAATTTAGATTAAAAAAGCAGTACCGAATTATATCGATACTGCTTTGTTTTGTTATGTAACCAATAACTTAATCTTTAGATCAGTCAACAGTAATTACTGTTCCGTCTTCAGTTTCAAATACGAGATCAGCAATGTAAAGATCTATATCATGTGAAATACCCCACTCCATAAGTGCAAGATAATTTGTTTCATAAGAACTGTTAAAGGTTGCTGCACTGTCTGCGCCATAGATACCGGGAGTGATCTTAAGTTCAACGTAGCACCATTCAGATGTCCATTCATTTCCTGACCATTCGATCATGTTACCGTTCCATTCACCGTTGTTGTTTGTACCGAAGGAACCGCCTACCCAGCCGGGAACAAGTGCAGATTCACCCTGATCGTTTGTTGCCTCGTCCTTAGCTACAAGGATAAGGTCTGCCTTAACAGTGAAGATATCATTCATTTTATCTTCTTGACCTTCAAAAATCTTAGCCATGTCAAAACGAATCTTTGAACCATTGTATGTTCCGTCATCCTTAGGAACGTTATTTACTTTGAGCATATCAACGCCTGAAACTTCTTCAATTGAAAATTCAAGAATAGCCTCATCGCCTGTATAACCTTCGTCGCCGGGGAGAAGTCCGCCTTTTTCCTCATTGAACATTGAAACATAAGCAGGAGCTTCTTCCATACCATCAAATGTGATAGAAGCGCCTTCAAGGTACTTGAGTTCGCCTGCAGCCTCAGAAATATCTCTTGGCTGAGGAACGTCCTCTTCGCTTCCATCTCCTTCACTTTCAGAAGGAGAATCGCCTTCTTCAGAAGAAGCAGGTGTTTCAGCAGGTGTTGTCGCTGCTGGGGTTGTTGTGGTGGTAGATGAATCGTTTGATGAGCCTGTATCAGATGAAGATTCATCATTTCCGCAGGCTGTCATAACTGAACAAGTCATAATTACAGCAAGTGCTGCAGCTAAAAGCTTTTTCATGTTTTTTCCTCCATATCTTTGAATTAATCAAAGTTTATTTACATCTAAAATTATATCAGAATTCTAACTGTTATACAATTGGTTTTTTGCACAATTATTAGCTATCAAATTGTGCAATTAACACGAAAAACGATTACACAATAACAGTCGGATACAAAAATATTAAAATGAGATATAATTTTTTAAGCAGAAATTCTTGGATCAATCTTACATTTTTGTTCCTTTTGAACCTTTTGTGCCCGAAAGATTTATCCCTTCAAGTACATTTGTGTCAAAGGAATAGGTTATATTTTCCTGTTCCCTCTCACGCTTAAGAGCGAGATTTATCATGCGGTCAAGAAGCTCTGTATATGAAACTCCAAGAGGCTTCCAGAGATAGAAGGAAAGACTTCCGGGAATGGTATTTATTTCGTTAAACCATATCTTATCAGTATCCATATCTATCATAAAATCAATTCTTGAAACGCCGTTACAGCCGAGGCATTTAAAGGCTTTAACTGCAAGAGTTCGTATCTCCTCGCGGACAGCGCTTGTTATATCTGCCGGAATAAGACGAGATGTTGACGCCATGCCTTTGCTTGCGCCACCCTTTTTATTACCAAGATATTTTTCGTCATAGGAAAGTATTTTATCATTATTTACAGGCTGTTCACATTCTGAAGCCTCTGCCTCATCAACGTCCCCTACAACAGAGCAGTTTATTTCCTTTAAATTCTTTATATACTTTTCAACAAGCACCTTTGAAGCGTAGTCAAAAGCATTGCTCAGTGCGTCGTAAAGGCTGTTTCTGTCGTCCGCCATGGAAATCCCCACAGAAGAACCCAGATTTACCGGCTTTACAATAACAGGATATCCTATTTCCTTTTCAATTGCGTCCATGACTTTTTCAGGGTCTGAATAGTCGCTTGCAAGGAAGCATTTGCAATCAAGAACAGGGATACCGTTATCCTTTAAAACTGTTTTCATAACATATTTATCCATTCCAACAGCGGAAGAAAGCACATCGCAGCCCACAAATGGAAGGTTAAGAGTTTTCAGAAAGCCCTGCAAAGCGCCGTCCTCAACATTTGTTCCGTGAACTATTGGAAAAGCGATATCGATATAGTCAACCACATTCTTTCCGAATGCCTTAAAAGGATATCTCACAAGCTCGGTCTTGTTGTCCCCGGAAACGAAAATAACTCTCTGGCTTTCCTTTAAAAGCGAGGGAATATTCTTGTATGAAGAAATATCTCCGATTTTTTCACCAACATAAAATTCGTTATTTTTAGTAATGTAAATCGGTATAACGTCATATTTCTCACGGTCGAGAGAGTTTATTGCCTGAATGGCGGAAATAACGGAAATTTCGTGTTCAACGCTTTTTCCTCCGAACAGTACTCCAAGTTTGATTTTCATATATGTCATTTCCTTTCATTAATTTTCAATAATTATCCGGCAGGTCATTTTCAAGGAGCATTATCTTCTTTTTGTCGGTTTTGAGTCCGTAAGCGTAATCGACTGCGTCTTTCAGATCCTTTGCAACATAGCATTTGGTCATGTCATAGCCTGCGTCTTTTACTCCGTTATAAATAGGTTTTGTCTGACGTTCTCCCACAAGAATTATACAATCGCAGACATTTGCCGCCTGTCTGCCAAAGTTGTAGTTAAGTTCCTCCTGTTTTTCACCAAGCTCAACCATTCCCGGTGTAACAAGAATTTTCATTCCGTCAAAATATGATATAGTATCAAGAGCCGCTTTTGCTCCGCTTGGGTTTGAGTTATAAGCGTCGTCCACAACTATCACCTCACCGCGATTGATAAGCTGAAGTCTGTGAGGAACGCATTCAAGTTTTCTCACCTGAGGTTTGAGCTTTTCAAGAGGAGTACTTAGTGTATTTGAAACGGCAATTGCTCCCACGATATTAATAACATTGTGAGTGCCTATTAGCTTTGTAACAAAATCACATTTTTCTCCGTTTGGCGCAACAACAGTAAACTCGCTTCCCTTTTCGGAAATTTTAAGGTTACAAGCACGATAAGCACAGTTTTCACCAAGTCCGTATGTGACTGCGTTTTCCATTTTTTTATGCTTATGAGTTGTTATAGCCTCACAGTCGCCGTTTACAAACAAGATACCCTTGTCATTAAGGCTGTCTGCAAGCTCAAACTTAGTGTTTATGATGTTGTCAACAGTTTTAAAGGTTTCAAGGTGTTGCTCTCCGATAGAAGTAATAACACCATGGTCCGGGTGAACTATATCGCATATTTCCTTGATATCACCCACATTTCTCGCACCCATTTCGCAAATAAAAATTTCGTGAGTGGCTTTAAGCTTTCCTCTTATAGTTTTAACTATACCCATTGGCGTGTTATAGCTTTCCGGAGTCATAAGTACGTTGTATTTGGCTCTCAAAAGAGTGTTAAGGTAGAATTTAACACTTGTTTTGCCGAAGCTTCCCGTTACTCCGATAATTTTAAGCTTTGGACAAGCGGCAAGCATTCTCTTGGCGTCATTTATATAATGCTTATTAATCGAAAGTTCAACAGGCTTGTTTATATAGTTACACAAAAGCAGTGTAAGCGGGATAAATCCCATTTCAACGGCTGCAATAAGAAGTTTTATTCTTGAACTTGGAACAACAAACACCGCAACCGCAAAAACTGCAAAAACTATTGTACAGGTCACAAGAAGCCTTTTCACTCTCGGGGTATAAACAAGAGGTTTTTTTGCCTTTTCAAAAGGATTAAGGGAATACGAGAAAACAAAGACAAGAAAGGCTCCATACCACCTATCAATAATTGTAAGTGCAGACAAACCGACAAATGCTGCATAAAACGGGAGCAATTTTGAAATATTTTTCTTATACCACTTTATTTGTTCCTTGGGCTTATAGGAATTAAGCTGAAACATATGGAGCATTTTAATTGTTCCTAAAGCAGTAAAGATAAGCATTATAATAAACAAAAAAACAGATTCGAGCATCAATGATTTCCTTTCGTTACATAATTATATATTAATATCAAGGTATGAGGCAATGACCCTGTTAAAGGTAAATTGTTGTTCAAGGAAGCTGTAATGCCCTGCTCCCTGAAGCGTAACAAGTCCTGAGTTTTTTATAAGCTTTTCCATAAGCCTACCATCGGAAATAGGAGTTGCCATATCATTATCACCCCAAATAAGCAAAGTATCCTGAGTTATCCGAGAAAGATTTTCAGTAAGATCCTCATTAACTGTTTTGACAAGGGTATTTTTCATAATTTCTGAGGCATTATTATAATCTGCCGAACCGAATTTCTTCCTCCAGTTATCAATAGCGTCCGGAAACAGATTGCTTACAGGTTTGAATGTGAAAATTGCTTTTCCTATTTTAAAAATACGCTGTCTTAGTTTCTGTTTGAAAGTCTTTTTAGGCTTGATTCCTGCCGAATCAACAAGAATGATTTTCAAAACTTCAAAGTCGGTTTTTCTCTCGGTAAGCATTTTAATTATTACTCTTCCCCCAAAGGAATGACCCAAGAGTATTATCTTCTTGAAATTAAAGCTATCAATGAATTTTATAACGAAGTCCGTATAATTTCCAACATCCCAAGGCTCGGCAGGTTCAGATGTATCTCCAAACCCCGGCATATCAAGAGCCACAACAGGAAATCTAACTGAAACAAGATTTAAAAGATTATCAAAGAGCTTGATATTTGATCCCCAGCCATGAAGAAGCACAACAAGGGTATCTCCGCCATTATCTTCACCCCTTAAATCAAAATTCACCTCTATATTATCAATTATTTTTTTCATATTAAACACTCCAATACTGGATTTGCACATTTATAATAACATTATAGCACATCTAAATAATTTTTACCACTGTTTTTTGACCGAAATTAAAACTTTTTTTACGGATATTTTTTATATAACGGATATATAGAGTTCAAAAATAAAATCCCTGCAAAATAAAAAAGCGACTCCATGAAGGAATCGCTTTTAAATAATTTAAGTTATATCAGAAATTACTTTCTCTTCTTAGCAGCTACAGCAGCAGCACCGGAAAGAGCAAGTCCAACGAGAGCAACACCGGCAAGACCTGTTGTAGGAGCCTGAGTTTCAGGTTCAGTTGCAGGTTCTTCAGTAGTAGGTTCTTCAGTTGTAGGCTCTTCAGTTGTGGGTTCTTCTGTTGTGGGTTCTTCTGTTGTGGGTGCATCATTTCCGTCAGAAAGTGTTACACCGGTAAGAACTGCATTCTTGGTTGACCAGTCCTGCATCCAAAGCTGTGCATATGTATCGGTTTCAGCAAAAATAGATCCATCGGGATCGGTGTAAACAGCCTGATATACTCCATCGGAAACCTTAGTAAGTGTAATCTCCTTAAGAGGATCAGGAGTTCCGTCACCATCAGCGTCAACAGGATTACCATCTTCACCAACTTCATAAGCCTTAGGAGTCCACTCATGGCTTTCCCAGCCGGTAGATTCAGAGTTAAATCCAACTCCGCCGCCTACCCATGTTTCTCCGCCGCCGGCACAATCAGCAGCCTCAGCTTCGTCAAGCTGAATTGTAAATGTTACTGTTGTGTACTTAGCAAGTTCAGCCATGTTGTCGGTGAAAGGTCCGTTTTCACCCTTTGTTTCATCTCCGGCAAGATAAACTGTAGCTGTTCCGTCGCCGGCATCCTTGATGTACTCAGCAGGAACTTCATATGTCTCAGCAGAAGCAACAACCGCCATTACTGATGCGAGAGCAGCAGCCGAAACTACAGCAAGAATCTTCTTGAGTTTCATAATTAATCTCCTCCAAATTAAATGTATTTTTGAACTGAATTTCAATTCTGTGATTATTATATCACTTTTTAAACACAAAATCAAGTGTTTTTTTTAAGTTGTTTAAAATTTCCCACTTTAATTATGCACAAACTTTCCCTTATATTTTGTATAGGTTGTACAAAATATATAGATATCAAATGTCATTTTCTGAGCTTTTACATTTAACCAACGGTCCTCTTGTTACTTAATTTTACAAGAGGACCATGGTTAATTTAGTTTATTTTGTATCATATCTGCTGAGGGATAGTGTGTTCGGAAACGCTTTCATTTTTAACAATTTGAACATTATTATAAACGTCCATACCTGTTCCGGCAGGAATAAGTTTACCGATAATAACATTTTCCTTAAGTCCTTGGAGCTTGTCGCTTTTACCTCTGATTGCAGCATCTGTAAGAGCTTTTGTTGTTTCCTGGAATGAAGCGGCAGAGAGGAAGGAGTCGGAATTGGAAGAAGCCTTTGTGATACCCTGAAGAACCGGAACAACCTTAATGAGCCTTGCAGAAACATCGCCATTATCGATCTCTTCCTGTATCTGAGCGTTGATCTCTTCAACCTCGTTCTTATCAACAAGACTTCCCGGGAGAAGGAAGCTGCTTCCGCTGTCCTCAATCTTGACCTTCTTCATCATCTGACGAACGATAACTTCAATGTGCTTGTCGTTGATATCAACACCCTGGAGGCGGTAAACCTTCTGTACTTCGGTGATAATATAGTTCTGAACTGCCTTTTCGCCGTTTACAGGGAGGATATCCGCAGGATTGATAGAACCTTCGGTAAGAGGATCTCCGGCCTTTATCTCCTGACCGTCGATAACCTTTATCTTCTGTCCATAAGGAATTGCGTAAGTTTCTGATGCCGCCTCGCCAAGTTTTTCATTCGTAACTGTGATCTGTCTTGAATTTTTCTTGACTTCCTCAATTTTGCATACGCCATCGATCTTGGAGATGATTGCAGCGCCCTTAGGACGTCTGCTTTCAAACAGTTCTTCAACACGAGGAAGACCCTGTGTAATGTCCTCGGCAGAAGCTATACCGCCGGTGTGGAATGTTCTCATAGTAAGCTGTGTACCGGGTTCGCCGATAGACTGAGCGGCAATAACTCCAACAGCTTCTCCTACCGAAACGACCTTTCCGTTTGCAAGGTTTGCACCATAGCACTTTGCGCATACGCCGTGTTTGGACTGGCACTGAAGAACGGAACGTATAGCAATCTTTGTTTCACCCATTGCCTCAAGTATCTCGCACACCTTTTCAGCGTCAGCTTCGTTCATAAGCTTATTGTGAGAAACAGCAACCTCATGATTTTCAGGATCATAAAGATCTTCAACAAGGTATCTGCCAACAAGTCTTTCTGAAAGCTTTTCGATCTTTTCGTTTCCGTTTCTGATCTCAAATACATCGATACCCGTATGAGTTCCGCAGTCCTCTTCGCTGATAATAACGTCCTGAGAAACGTCAACAAGTCGTCTTGTAAGATATCCCGAGTCCGCTGTACGAAGAGCGGTATCGGCAAGTCCCTTTCTTGCGCCTCGTGAGGAAATAAAATATTCGAGAACGTTAAGTCCCTCACGGTAGTTGGCCCTGATAGGCATTTCGATTGTTGAACCTGAGGTATTTGCAATAAGTCCTCTCATACCTGCAAGCTGTCTTATCTGGTTAATAGAACCACGGGCTCCGGAGTCAGCCATCATGTTGATTGGGTTATATGGATCAAGTCCGTCTTTAAGGGCTTTTGTAACCTCTTCTGTAGCGTTGTTCCATATTTCGATAAACTTCTTGGATTTTTCTTCTCTTGAAATATAACCTCTCTTGTACTGAGCATCAATCTTGCTTACAAGAGCGTCGGCATTAGCGAGGATATCCTTTTTCTGAGGCGGAATTTCAGCATCGCAGACCGCTACAGTAATGGCAGCCTTGGTTGAATATTTGAAGCCAAGCGCCTTTACTTTGTCAAGAACTTCCGAAGTTGTTGCTGTTCCGTGTATCTTTATACATCTTTCGATAATGTCGGAAAGCTGACCTCTCTTAACAAGGAATGAAACTTCAAGATCAAACATTTTATCAGAATTTGTTCTGTCAACAAAACCTAAATTCTGAGGAATATTTTCATTGAATATAAGGCGTCCCACAGTAGCGTCAATAAGCTTTGAAACCTGTTTATCACCGATATTCTTAACGATCTTTACCTTGATAGGTGCATGGAGTGAAACAACTCCGGCGTCATAGGCCATAAGAGCTTCGTTTACATCTCTGAACACCTTACCCTCTCCCGGTTCGCCTTTCTTTTCAAGTGTAAGGTAATATGAACCAAGAACCATGTCCTGTGTAGGAACAGTAACAGGTCGTCCGTCGGAAGGTTTAAGAAGGTTATTTGCCGCAAGCATAAGAAACCTTGCTTCAGCCTGAGCTTCAGCTGAAAGAGGTACGTGAACAGCCATCTGGTCTCCGTCGAAGTCAGCGTTGAAAGCTGTACATACAAGAGGATGGAGCTTGATAGCTCTTCCCTCAACAAGTACAGGTTCAAATGCCTGTATACCAAGTCTGTGAAGGGTCGGGGCACGGTTAAGCATTACAGGGTGTCCCTGAATTACATTTTCAAGAGCGTCCCAAACCTCAGGATTTGCTCTGTCAACTTTCTTTCTTGCGGATTTGATATTGATCTGCTGGTTCGTATCAACAAGGCGTTTCATAACGAACGGCTTGAAAAGTTCGAGAGCCATTTCCTTAGGAAGTCCGCACTGGTACATTTTAAGTTCAGGTCCTACAACGATAACCGAACGTCCTGAATAGTCAACACGCTTACCCAGAAGGTTCTGACGGAATCTTCCCTGCTTACCTTTAAGCATATCGGAAAGAGACTTGAAAGCTCTGTTATTGGGTCCTGTAACAGGTCTGCCGTGTCTGCCGTTGTCAATAAGTGCGTCTACGGCTTCCTGAAGCATTCTCTTTTCATTTCTTACAATAATGTCAGGAGCTTCAAGCTGGAGCATTTTTCTCAAACGATTGTTTCTGTTGATAACTCGTCTGTAAAGGTCGTTCAAGTCAGATGTTGCATATCTTCCGCCGTCAAGCATGACCATAGGTCTGATATCAGGAGGAATAACCGGAACAACATCAAGTACCATCCATGCAGGAGAATTTCCCGACTGGATAAACGCTTCAACAATCTCAAGTCTTTTAAGAAGCTTTATTTTTTTCTGACCATGAGGAAGGTCTCTGAGTTCTTCCTTAAGGGAATTTGAAAGCATTTTAAGGTTATTGAGGTCAAAATTCTTGTCCTCCTTGTTGCACCAGAGAGACGGATCAAGCTCAGCATACTCTTCTTTTCCCGCAAAGTTGCTCCAGTTTTCATCAAAGAGAGACTTGATGTATGTGGAGTTGCTTGCCGCTTCAAAAACGATATGGCTTGCGTCGGATCCGACATTTTCTTCCTTATAGGTTGTACGTTCTCTTTCTGCAGCTCTTAAAAGATCGAAATACTCTTCTCTTGAAATAACCTTTCCCACAGGATTATCCTCTGCGTGCTTGGTGTTTTCATGAGCTGTGATTATATATTTTCTTCCGTAAAGATATTTATCAAAATCAGCCGGGTCTATTCCTGTAACATCGATGAACTTCGACTTATGAGCAGCCATAAAAGTCTCATACCTATCAGGAGCATATTCCTTAAGCATGATCTCGATAGCTTCTGCACCCATCATAGCGAAGAACTCATCCTCGTACTTTTCGCGCATATCCATGTAGTCCTTTTCGGAAAGGAGCTGACCTTTGATAAGACTTGTATTTCCGGCGTCAATAACTATATACTTTGTGAAGTAAAGAACTTCCTCAAGGCGTTTCTGAGAAACTTCAAGTATCTGTCCTATTCTTGAAGGAGTACCCTTGAAGTACCAGATATGTGAAACGGGAGCCGCAAGCTCGATATGACCCATTCTTTCACGTCTCACCTTAGCTCTTGTAACCTCAACTCCGCAGCGTTCACAGACTTTGCCCTTATAGCGTATCTTCTTATACTTTCCACAGTGACATTCCCAGTCCTTTGACGGTCCGAAGATCCTTTCGCAGAAAAGTCCGCCGGTCTCAGGTTTTTGTGTTCTGTAATTTATTGTTTCAGGCTTTTCAACAACGCCGTATGACCATTCCCTGATCTGTTCAGGCGAAGCAAGACCGATTTTTATTGATTCAAAAGTATTAAATTCCAATATACGACCCTTCTTCCTTTATTATTGCAAGTTTGCTTTCAAAAGGGAATTTCAAAACTCAAAACTCCCTTTTATAAAGCGTGACCGAATGGAATCCTACGCATTTTATGCGCAGAACACATATATTTCCCGATGGTGGTTTAATTTTCTTCGTTGTCAAAGTAGTCCCCGCTGTCAAGTCCTACATAGTCATCCGAATCAAGATCAAGCTCTGACACTCCGTCCTCGTCCTCAGCCATAAAGCCTTCATCAAGGTCGCCGTCATCAAGACTGAAATCCATTTCCTCATCAGCCGGCGAAGCATTGTTTGGAACAAAATCATCGTCATCTTCAAAGGACTGCTTCAGATCGATCTCTTCATGGTTTTCGTTATAAACCTTAACATCAAGACAGAGCGACTGGAGTTCTTTAATAAGAACCTTAAAGGATTCGGGAACGCCCGGCTTAGGAACATTCTGACCCTTAACAATCGCCTCGTAGGTCTTGACTCTTCCCACTGTATCGTCTGATTTAACTGTAAGGATCTCCTGAAGTGTATATGCCGCACCGTAAGCTTCCAGAGCCCAAACTTCCATTTCTCCGAATCTCTGTCCGCCGAACTGTGCCTTACCGCCAAGAGGCTGCTGTGTTACCAGTGAGTAAGGACCAACAGAACGAGCGTGGATCTTATCGTCAACAAGATGATGGAGTTTAAGGTAGTACATATATCCTACGGTTACACGGTTATCAAACTTTTCGCCTGTTCTTCCGTCGTAGAGTGTCGTCTTTCCATCTTCCGCCATACCTGCAAGCTTGAAGCACTCTCTGATATCATCTTCGTGAGCGCCGTCAAATACAGGAGTCATTATCTTCCAGCCAAGAGCCTTTGCCGCCATACCAAGATGAACTTCAAGCACCTGACCGATATTCATACGAGAAGGTACACCCAGAGGATTAAGAACAATATCAAGAGGAGTTCCATCCTCAAGGAAAGGCATATCTTCCTGAGGGAGAATCCTTGAAACAACACCCTTGTTTCCGTGTCTTCCCGCCATTTTATCGCCTACGGATATCTTTCTCTTCTGAGCAATATAGCATCTTACCAACATACTTACTCCGGGAGAAAGCTCTTCGCAGTTATCTCTTGTGAATATTTTAACGTCAATAACAATACCTGCTTCGCCGTGAGGAACCTTAAGGGAATTATCCCTTACTTCCCTTGCTTTTTCGCCGAAAATAGCTCTAAGAAGTCTTTCTTCAGCAGTAAGCTCAGTCTCTCCCTTAGGAGTTACCTTACCTACAAGAATATCGCCTGAGCGAACCTCGGCACCGATTCTGATAATTCCGTTTTCGTCAAGGTCTTTAAGTGCGTCCTCTGCAACGTTAGGAATATCTCTTGTGATCTCTTCAGGTCCGAGTTTTGTATCACGGCATTCGATCTCATATTCTTCAATGTGAATAGAGGTATATCTGTCTTCCTTAACAAGATTCTCATTAAGAAGTACAGCGTCCTCGTAGTTATAGCCTTCCCATGTCATGAAGCCGATAAGTGCGTTCTTTCCAAGCGAAAGTTCGCCGTTGCAGGTAGCAGGTCCGTCGCCGATAACCTGATGAGCCTCGATCCTTTCTCCCTTGTCAACGATAGGACGCTGATTTGTACAGGTTCCAGCATTTGATCTCTTGAACTTTGTAAGATGGTATGTGCGGACATTTCCGTCGTCCTCTCTTACAACTATCCTGTCGGCATCAACGCTTTCTACAACGCCTGCTTTTTCGGAAACTACGGCAACGCCGGAGTCAACACAAGCCTTGTACTCCATACCTGTACCAACAATTGGCGCCTCTGTTTTAAGAAGCGGAACAGCCTGCCTCTGCATATTTGAACCCATGAGAGCACGGTTAGCATCGTCATTTTCGAGGAACGGGATACACGCTGTAGCAACAGATACCATCATTCTCGGAGAAACATCCATATAGTCAATCTGTTCTCTGTCAAATTCAGAGATCTGGTCACGGTAACGTCCGTTTACTCTCTTGCTTGCAAACCTACCCTGTTCGTCAAGAGGTTCATTTGCCTGAGCAACTATATAATTATCCTCAACATCGGCGGTCATGTAAACTACCTCGTCGGTAACAACGCCTGTTTCTTTATCAACTTTTCTGTAAGGAGCTTCGATAAAGCCGTATTCGTTAATTCTTGCAAATGACGCAAGATATGAGATAAGTCCGATGTTAGGACCTTCAGGAGTTTCAATAGGACACATTCTTCCATAATGCGAGTAGTGAACGTCACGAACTTCAAATCCTGCTCTGTCTCTTGAAAGACCTCCCGGTCCAAGAGCCGAAAGTCTTCTCTTATGAGTAAGTTCCGCAAGGGGGTTGTTCTGATCCATGAACTGTGAAAGAGGCGAAGATCCAAAGAATTCCTTTATTGCAGCAGTAATAGGTCTAATATTTATAAGAGCTGCAGGAGTGATAGTTTCTGCGTCCTGGGACTGAGTGTTCATTCTTTCACGAACAACTCTTTCCATTCTTGTAAAGCCTATTCTGAACTGGTTCTGAAGAAGCTCGCCAACCGAACGGATACGTCTGTTTCCCAGATGGTCTATATCATCGACATTTCCCACGCCCTCGCAGAGGTTAAGAAAATACGATACAGACGCAAAAATATCGTCAAGTGTAATATGCTTGGGAACAAGCTCGTCCGCCCTTGCTTTTATATTTTCTCTGAGTTCCTCTTCGTTTTCGCTTTCTTCAAGGATGGATTTCAAAACATTAAAGGAAACTTTTTCGTTTATTCCGTATTCGGCAACGTCAAAATCGACATACTTATCAATGTCAACCATTCCGTTTCCGATTATCTTTACTTCCTTATTCTCAGTATGAACTACATTTTCACCGTTTACATTTACAAATTCCTTTGCTTCAACGGTAATAAATACCTCGTATACACCGGCAGCTTCTATCTCAAGAGCCTTATCAATCTTTACAAGCTCCCCTGCTTCAGCCATAACCTCGCCTGTCATTGGATTTACAACAGGTCTTGAAAGAACATGACCTGCAAGACGAGAAGCGACGCCGAGCTTTTTATTGTACTTATATCTTCCGAATCTTGAAAGATCGTATCTTCTTGCGTCAAAGAAAAGATTGTTAAGGTGATTTACAGCACTTTCAACTGTGGGAGGCTCCCCCGGACGGAGCTTCTTATATACTTCAAGAAGAGCTTCTTCCTTGTTCTGGGTCTGATCCTTCTGAAGAAGAACAGTCTGATTAAGTCTGTGATCATTGCAGAAGGTTTCCTCAAGCTGTTCGTTTGTTCCAAGACCCAAAGCCCTTAAAAATGTAGTAAGAGGAATTTTTCTGTTTTTATCGATACGGACATAAACAACGTCGTTTGAATCCATTTCGTATTCAAGCCATGCACCTCTGTTAGGGATAACAGTGGACTTGAAAAGATCCTTACCTGTCTTGTCCTTTTCAACAGCATAATATACGCCGGGAGAACGAACAAGCTGAGATACGATAACACGTTCAGCGCCGTTTATAACGAATGTTCCGCTGTCTGTCATAAGAGGGAAATCCCCCATATAAACTTCGCTTTCCTTTATCTCGCCGGTCTCGGTGTTATTAAGCCTTGCGGTCACTCTCAGAGCAGCAGCATAAGTTACGTCTCTTTCCTTACACTCCGCAACTGTATATTTCGGAGTTTCGTCGATTTTGAAATCCACAAAATTAAGCTCAAGAATTCCGTTGTAGTCGGTAATAGTTCCCACATCTCTGAAAACCTCTCTCAGACCTTCGTCGATGAACCACTTGTAAGAATTCTTCTGTACCTCAATAAGGTTTGGCATTTCCAAGACTTCATTAATCTTAGCAAAACTCTTCCGGATGTTTTTGCCAAGCTGCACGTCCTTGACATTCACCATAGGCTGAATCACTCCTCATAAAATTTAATGAATCTTCTTCCGCAAAAAACGGAAGTTATTTGTGATGACTGTTGTATCCGCAAAGCTTTAACTGCTTCTTATCAGAAAGACGATAAGCATTCCGCTTTCACAAAAACGTTGTAAACCCCTGTAAAACCACGGGTCAGAGCGAATCAAAAAGCTTATTTTCAAACCGTTTTTCAATATTAAAGGTGTAAAACTCCATTATGATACAGTATACTATTATATAATATCAGAATAAATTTGTCAATAATAAATTATCAAAAGAATTATTTTCGTCACTTTCACCAGTTTGTGTAATAGTTTTCTTTTTAAATTTGGCGTTATGACAAATCGAAAGTATCATATACTATAAAATATATAACCAAGTCGCCAATGTCCCCCGCCTCTGAGGCGGATGGTTTAATCCAGGAATTCAGTGGAGGTCGTTTAGAAATCCTATACCCAAACCCTCCTTAGAAGCAAGCTCTAAACAATGACCTGCCACAGCCAATTTTAAGCAAGCTTAATCTGCTTTGCTCCGATTTTAATAAATCCGTTTAAAAACTAACCCTTCTGTAACTAAAAACTGTTGACAAATAGTAAAATAATTTCTTAAACTGTTGCAACATTTAATATTTGTGATATAATTAGAGTACGAATATGTGCTTTATGGGCCGTAACAAGTAATGAAAGGATTGATTTTTACATGACAGAGATGGAATTATACAAGCTTTGGTGTAAAAAAGCTGTTGATGATCCTGACCTTCAGGAAGAACTCAGATCAATTGAAGGTGACAAGGACGCTATAACAGACCGTTTTTACAGAAACCTTGAATTTGGTACAGGAGGATTAAGAGGAGTTATCGGCGCAGGCGCCTACAGACTTAACGTTTATACCATAAGACGCGCTACTCAGGGTCTTGCCGACTATGTAAACGGCGCATTTGAAAACGGTTCTGTTGCTATTGCTTATGACAGCAGAATAAAATCAGATGTTTTTGCAAAGGAAGCCGCAAGGGTTCTTGCTGCAAACGGAATAAAGGTTTATATCTATCCTGAGTTGATGCCTACCCCTATGCTTTCTTACGCTGTCAGAAACCTTAAATGCTCGGCAGGTATCGTTATCACTGCTTCACATAACCCTGCAAAATACAATGGCTACAAGGTTTACGGCGACGACGGCTGTCAGATAACCCTTGACGTTGCAAACACAGTTATCGGAAAGATAAACTCTGTTCCAATGTTTGACGGAGCAAAGCTTGTAAGTTTCAGCGAGGGCATTGAAAACGGAACTATTGAATATATTTCTCAGGACGTTATTGAAAGCTATCTTGACAAGGTTAGCGAGCAGGGTATTCACACAGATCTTGTTGCAGAAAGCGGACTCAAGGTGGTTTACACTCCTCTTAACGGAACAGGAAACAAGCCTGTAAGAGCAATTCTCAAAAAGATTGGCATTAAGGAAGTCACAGTTGTTCCCGAGCAGGAAAACCCCGACGGAAACTTCCCTACCTGCCCGTTCCCTAACCCTGAAATCAAGGAAGCTCTTGCTAAGGGACTTGAACTTTGCGAAAAAGTAAAGCCTGACCTTCTTCTCGCAACAGACCCGGACTGCGACAGAGTAGGTATTGCTGTTCCGGACAAGGACGGAAACTACGTTCTCTTCAGCGGAAACGAGGTAGGAGCAATGCTTCTTAAGTACATCTGCCAGGAAAGGATCGCAATGGGCACCATGCCAAAAAATCCTGTTGCAGTAAAGACTATCGTTACAACGGATATCTGCAAAAAGATAGCTGCTGAATACGGTGTTGAATTAAGAGAAGTTCTTACAGGATTCAAATTTATCGGCGAGCAGATCGGTTTTCTTGAAGAAAAAGGCGAAGAAAACCGCTACATCTTCGGATTCGAGGAAAGCTACGGATATCTTGCAGGCTCTTATGTAAGAGATAAGGACGCCGTTGTAGGCTCAATGCTCATTTGTGAAATGGCTGCATTTTATCGCACAAAGGGAATTTCCCTTCTTGACGCAAGAGAAGCTATGTATAAGCAGTACGGAAATTATGTTCACAGCCAGATTTCTTTCCAGTGCGAAGGCGCAAGCGGAATGGAACGTATGCAGGAGATCATGAGCGGACTCCGCTCAAATCCCCCTGCTGAAATCGGCGGACTTAAAGTTACTACTATTTCCGACTATGTTGCCTCGGAAACTACCGATGTTGCAACAGGCGCAAAGACTAAGATCACACTTCCAAAGTCTGATGTTCTTGCGTTTATGCTTGAAGGCGGTGCAAGCGTTATTATCAGACCTTCCGGAACTGAGCCTAAGATAAAAGCTTATTACACAACTATCGGCGAAACAAGAGAAGCTGCAAAAGCCCTTGAAGATACCATCGCCGCTGACTTTAAAAAGATACTTGGCTTTTAAATAAAAGCTATATAACAAAATTCCCGTAAAATGAGGATACGTGCCATATTGAAACATACGAAAAGCGACTTTCCGTTTCTTGTGACATCTGGCTTTGGGCACATTATCTAAGAAGAAGTTTTAAAATTAACCCGTGAAGAAAAATTCCTCACGGGTTAAACTTCTCTATGACTGCTGAGCTTATCGCTCCGGGATCTTATTTCTTGGAATTTTTATATGCTTTTTCTGCGGCTTTTGTGCGGTTTTTCTTCCTTACAGACAAGAGTATGCTTAAAAGCCACGGGATAATTGTAATTATTGCAATCCCGAAACCTATGTAGTTTAGAGCTTCAAAGCTTCCCTTAGGGATAACTTCCACACAGTAAAGTACGCTCATTATAAGCATTCCTAAAAATAACAGTTTTTCTCGCATAACTTATCCTCCCTCTTTTCGTAGTTAAAATATATAACCCGGTTTGCCGATGTCCCCTTGAGGAGCTTTGCTCCGATTTAAAAATATATAGTTTAATTATATCACATTTGTTGAAAATTTCAAGCATATTTTTTTAAAAAAAGCCTTGCAAAATAATTTTAAATGTGCTATAATTATAAGGCTGTATGTTATATTACTTTTTTATAATATGCGCTTTTATGATAAATCCATAGAACTACTGTCTGAACTAAGGATGATGGGCTTCTATGAGTCATAATTTTTAGTTTGGAAAGGAGGAAGTGCAATGAAGGAAGGAATCCATCCTAAGTACGAGGCAACAACTATTACCTGCGCTTGCGGAAACGTTATTGAAACTCGTTCAACAAAGAAGGACATCAAGGTTGAAATCTGCTCAAAGTGCCACCCATACTTCACCGGCAAGCAGAAGCTTGTTGATACAGGCGGACGTGTTGACAGATTCAAGAAGAGATTCAATCTTGACTAATATTTGTAATTTAAATAAACGGGGCTGTATGACTTCCCCGTTTATTTTTTTAAATATTCTAAGGAGAAATCATGGACTACATTACAATAAACGGCAGTGCGGAAGATTCATTTATTGAAAAAAAATCTGAATTTGTAGGCTATATAAAACACGTTGAAACATCGGAAGAAGCTGTCGCATTTATCAATGAAATAAGGGCAAAAAACCGCAAAGCCAGGCACAACGTCTACGCATATATCCTAAGAGAAGAAAACACAATCAGATATTCCGACGACGGCGAGCCTCAGGGTACTGCTGGAGTTCCTGTTCTCGATGTACTGCAAAAGGAAGGTCTTACGGATGTGTGCGTTGTTGTTACCCGTTATTTCGGAGGTATACTTCTTGGAGGCGGCGGACTTGTACGGGCATATTCAAAGGGATGCAAAATAGCTGTTGACGCAGCGCAGAAAATGATAATGTGCGAATGTGCTGAAATTACTGTCTCGTGCGACTACTCCCTATACGGAAAAATTTCGTATGTTTTGCCTGAGTTTCAAGTGAAAATCCTTGATACGATTTTTGAAAACGACGTTACAATTAAAATGCTTGTGAAAAAGATATTTATTTCTTCACTGAAAGAAAAAATAACTGATATCTGCAATGGCAGTGTTCTATTGTCACAATCGAAAATTTTTAATGCCGATTTTGCTTGAAATTTGTGCAATTCTACAAAGTTTTGTATACTTTAAAGGTGTATTTTTATTTTGGACGTATATTTATATTAGAAAGGTAAAATCTCGCTTTGAAGGGGGCTGAATGATATGACGACTGATATTGAAATCTGTCCGAGAATTGTTTCTGAAAAGATTGAAAAGCAGATATTTTCTCCTTATGCCTGCCTTTCGTGCGAGTCAAAAGGCAGACTTTCTCCGGCCGAAAAAGACAGTGTAAGGACGGAATTTCAACGTGACCGTGACAGGATAATCCACTGTAATTCATTCAGAAGATTAAAACACAAAACACAGGTTTTTCTTATTCCTTCAGGGGATCATTACCGTACAAGGCTTACACATACCCTTGAGGTTTCCCAGATAGCAAGAACTATTGCCAAAGCTCTTTTGCTAAACGAAGACCTGACTGAAGCCATTGCCTTGGGTCACGACCTTGGACATACTCCGTTTGGTCACGCCGGGGAAAGAATGCTTGACAAGCTTTGCCCCGATGGTTTCAAGCACTACAAGCAGAGTTTGAGAGTTGTGGACAATATTGAAAACGACGGAAAAGGGCTTAACCTTACATATGAAGTCCGTGACGGTATACTAAAACATACAAATGATATCGCAGATACAAGAGAAGGTTATATCGTGCGGCTTGCGGACGTTATTGCTTACATTAATCACGACATTGACGACTCTATCCGTGCCGGAGTAATGACTGAACAGGACATTCCAAAGGAAATAACCGAAGTCCTGGGAAATTCAAAATCAAAAAGAATAACTACTCTTGTTAATTCGATCATACGGCACGGAGGAGAAAACATAGATATTGAAGAGCCGTACAAATCCGCTCATCAGGCGCTTCATAAATTTATGTTTGAAAGCGTTTATACAAATCCTGTGTGCAAGTCTGAAGAATCAAAGGCACAAGGAATGATAGAAAAACTTTACGAACATTTTGTCAGAAACAAGGACGAGCTTCCTGAACTTTATCGAGACCTTGGAGAAAAATTCGGAATAGAAAAAGCTGTGTGCGACTATGTTGCGGGAATGACCGACAGCTATGCAATAAGAGTCTTTTCCGAACTTTTTATCCCAAAGGGTTGGCAACGCGTTTAACAACTGGCTTCAAACTTCAAACATATAAAGACAGCAATTAAAAAGGAGGGATAACTATGCCGCTGCCCGGAGATTTTCTTGACAGGCTTCGTTCAATGAACAGAATAGAGGACGTTGTTTCAAGCTATGTAACGTTAAAACGGACAAATCGCATTTCAAAATGCCTCTGCCCTTTTCACAGCGAAAAAACTCCGTCCTGCACCATATACCCCGACACTGACAGCTTTTACTGCTTTGGATGCGGCGCAGGCGGAGATGTTATCACCTTTATAATGAAAATAGAAAATTTAAGCTATATTGAAGCGGTAAGACTTCTTGCGCAAAGAAGCGGACTTGAAATGCCTGAGGACGAAAGGCAGGGCGATAATTTTGCAAAAAGAAAACAGCGCCTTTACGAAATGAACAGGGCTGCCGCCAAATATTTTTACTCTAATCTGAAAACCGAACAAGGAAAAAAAGGACTTGAATATCTATTAAAAAGAGGCCTTAAGCTTGAAACTATAAAAAAATTCGGATTGGGAGTCGCAATTGACAGTTGGAACGGACTTAAATATGCTCTTACCTCCCAAGGCTTTACCGAGCAGGAGCTTATTGACGGAAGTTTAATTACCGTTTCGGGAAAAAGCAGGAACTCCTTTGATTTTTTTATGAACAGAGTTATGTTTCCTTTCTTTGACCTTAGGGGAAATGTTATAGCTTTCGGCGGAAGGACCTTAGGCGATGACAACAGAAAATATTTAAACTCCAAGGAGACTCTTGTGTTTCAGAAAAACAAGACGTTATTTTGTCTGAACTACGCAAAGAGTGAAGCCGCAAAGAAAAAACAGATACTTCTTTGCGAAGGAAATATGGACGTTATCTCCCTTCATCAGGCAGGCTTTGAAAATGCGGTCGCCACCTGCGGAACAGCCATAACTCCTGAGCACGCAAGGCTTATGTCACAGTACTGCAATGAAGTGGTTATCTGTTACGACTCTGACGAAGCGGGACAAAAGGCAACACAAAAGGCCCTGAACATTCTGTCCGAGGTAGGCATAAGTACGAAAGTCATTAAAATGAAGGGTGCAAAAGACCCTGACGAATACATTCAAAAGTACGGTGCGCCTGCTTTTGCTCATCTTATAAACAGTTCGGAGGGCGCTATTAATTTTGAACTTGAAAAGTGTGCGTCAGGAATTGATATTGAAAGCGATGTTGGCAGGATAGAGTACATGAAAAGATGTTTTAACGTTCTTGCAGACATTTTAAGTCCCATTGAAAGAGAGTTTTATATCTCTAAGGTTGCAAATGAAAACGGAGTTTCCAAATCAGTTGTCGAGGCTGAAGTGCAAAGCATTATCCGCAAAAAAACCAAAGCTCGCAAAAAGCGTGAATGGACAAGGACGGTTACCTTTGCAGACAGCAAACCTAAGGGGCTTTCTCCCGAAGAGGCTTCAAATCCAAGGGAGGTAAGAGCTGAAAAGGGGATCTTAAGTTACATATTCTTAAATCCGGACTGCGCTGATAATATAAGCAGCGAACTTTCCGAGGACAAATTCATAACCCCTGTTTACAGAAAAATCTACGCAAGCCTGTTAAATAAGATAAAAAATTCAGAGGATCACTCCATTTCTTCATTTCATGATGAATTTTCTTCTGATGAAATGGGTAAAATATCCGAAATAATCGCACTTTCAAAGGAACAGACCGAAACAAGTCAGACAATCGCAGACTATATTAAGGTCCTTAACAATTATGCACCGCAAAAAAGTAATTCGGATATAACCGACGAAGATCTTCTTGACCTACAGAAAAGTTTAAGAAATTCAAAAAAATAATTGTTATTAAATTTATAGGAAATCAAAAGGAGAATTGCTATGACCAACGACAAAAAGCACATTATTGACGAGCTTATGGAACAAGGCAAGGCTAACGGCAAGCTTACCACAAAGGAAATCACCGACGCTTTGGAAAAGCTTGATTATGATGTTGAACAAATGGACTCATTTTATGACAATTGCGCCGCCTACAACATTGAGATCATTGACGACATTACAACTGACGACGCTCTTGATCTTATTCCTCCAGATGAGGAGATCTCTGAGGACAGCGTTGATCTCAGCCTCTCAACAGATGGAATTGCCATTGACGACCCGGTAAAGATTTATCTCAAAGAAATCGGAAGAGTTCCGCTTCTTTCCGCCGAAGAAGAGATTCAGCTTGCAGAGCAAATGACAGGAAACGATGAAAGAAAGGCTGCTAACGCAAGAAAAAGGCTTGCAGAGGCAAACCTTCGTCTTGTAGTTTCAATTGCAAAGCGTTACGTCGGAAGAGGAATGAGCTTTCTCGACCTTATACAGGAAGGAAATTTAGGTCTTATCAAGGCAGTTGAAAAATTCGACTACACAAAGGGCTTTAAGTTTTCCACTTATGCTACATGGTGGATAAGACAAGCTATTACAAGAGCAATTGCAGATCAGGCAAGAACTATCAGAATTCCCGTTCACATGGTTGAGACCATCACAAAAGTAAAGAAGGTGTCAAGTCATCTTCTTCACCAGAACGGACACGACCCGACACCTGAGGAAATTGCGTCAGAGCTTGAAATGCCTGTTGAACGTGTAAGAGAAATTATGAGAATCGCTCAGGATCCCGTTTCCCTTGAAACCCCTATCGGCGAAGAAGAGGATTCGCATCTTGGCGACTTTATTCCCGACGAGGACGCTCCCGCTCCGGCAGAGGCTGCTTCACTTGTTCTTCTTAAGGAACAGATAAACCAGGTGCTTTCCACGCTTACAGAACGTGAGGAAAAGGTTTTAAGACTTCGTTTCGGACTTGAGGACGGACGTTCAAGAACTCTTGAGGAAGTTGGTCAGCAGTTTAACGTAACAAGGGAGCGTATCCGTCAGATTGAAGCAAAAGCTTTAAGAAAGCTCCGTCACCCAAACAGAAGCAACAAAGTGCGTGATTATCTTGACTGATATGAGAGGTAGGATAAATGTATATTACTCTTGAATCGGATTATGCGGTAAGAATAACATATTGTCTTGCTTATGAAAATAAGCGTCTTGACGCTAAATCAATTTCCGAAAAGACAAATGTAACAATTCGATTTGCCCTTAAAATCTTAAGAAAGCTTGTCTCCGGAGGGATTGTCAGATCCTACAAGGGCACACAAGGCGGATACCAGCTTGCAAAAGATCCCAAGGATATTACTCTCAGAGATGTTATTGAAACTATCGAGGGTACATACAGTTTCAGCAGGTGCCTTGACTCTGATTATGCCTGCTCAAGAGGAATGTCGGGAATATGCTGCTACCAGCGTATTTTTGCAGACATAAGTCGTGATGTGCGTGAAAAACTAAGCTCACACAATTTTCAGGATATGCTTGAACTTCAGGATGAAATAAACGAAAGTTGTCCTTTACGCAGCGATGAAGAAGTAAAAGCCAATCAGTAAACCAATATAATATAAAAAAACAAGCTGCCTTGTTATTCTGAAACAGGGCGGCTTATTTGTTCTAATATAATTTTTTTTTCATAAAATAAAAGAAAAGACCTCTGTAACAGAGGTCAAATTCTCATGTGTACACTTGCTCTCAAGAAATTAGTCTTCGCTTCTCTTGTTAAGAGCCTTGAGGCAATTAGGGCAAACATACTTATCCTTATATTCGATAAGGTTGTCGCCTTCGCCACAGAAGAGGCAAGAATGCTGGAACTTCTTGAGTATGATCATATCATGATCGGTATAAACCTCAATAGCATCCTTTGCGCTGATGTCAAAAGTTCTTCTGAGTTCGATCGGAAGTACGATTCTGCCAAGTGTGTCGATTTCTCTTACGATTCCTGTTGATTTCATAGTGCAATATCCCTTTCATAAAAAATTATTACCCCTGCAGTCCGGCAGTATGCTACTGGCTGCTTTGCAGACTACCAGCCTACAACCTATATTTTACACTACATTATATTATTTGTCAATAGGTTTTTATGAAAAAAATGCAAGTTAAAGATAAAACCACAAAAATTTTAACTTATCAGAAACATTTTAATCATCGGAGGCGATAGTAAGTTTTATGATGAAATTCATCTTTGCTTTTCTTATCTCAATCTCTTTTGTCTACGGTATATTCAACGAAAATACAAATTCGGTCTCAAACGCTGCAATTTCAGGCTGTGGAGACGCAGTGCAGCTTACGATCACACTTGCAGGCTCGATGGCTTTCTGGGGCGGAATCATGAGAGTTGCCCAGAAGAGCGGAATTACCGACTTTATTGCAAAACTTTTTAAGCCCGTAGCAAGACTTCTTTTCAGAGGACTTGACCTTAACGGCAAGGCTTTTAAAGCAATTACCATGAACCTTACAGCAAACCTTTTGGGACTTGGAAACGCCGCAACTCCCCTTGGAATAGAAGCTGTAAGAAGGCTTAAAGAGGAAGAAAGCACTGAAAACGCTGCAAGTGACAACATAGTTATGCTTGTAGTTTTAAACACCGCTTCAATTCAGCTTCTCCCAACGACCATAGCAGCCATGCGCCTTTCTCATGGAAGTGTTTCTCCACTTGACATTTTGCCTGCAATACTGATCTCCTCACTGATATCCGTTACAGCAGGTGTTTTTATGTGCAAAGCCCTTGGAAAAACCGCACAACTCAGTCGTTATGCAGGGAGGATGCTAAAAACATGAATTTTTCCGATATAATAATTCCATTTGTTATCTCAGCCGTCCTTATAACCGGACTTATTAAGAAGATTGATGTGTTCGAGGAATTTTTAGATGGAGCGGCTGAAAATTTACAGACAGCTGTTTCCATCCTTCCTGCCCTCATTGCCCTTATGACCTGCATTGCAATGCTGAATGCTTCAGGGCTTTTAGACTTTGTTACAAAGGTAATCTCTCCGCTGACTTCCCTTTTGGGTTTTCCTGCCGAGTGCGTACCTCTGGCAATATTGCGCCCGATTTCCGGAAGCGGAGCAACCGCCATGCTTGAAACGATCTTAACTCAAAATCACCCTGACAGCTTTGCAGGCCGGGTTGCAAGCGTACTTATGGGTTCTACAGAAACTACCTTTTATACTATTGCGGTATATTACGGAGCAGCAAAGATAAAACACACAAGACATACTCTTCCCTGCGCTCTTACAGCAGATTTTACAGGGTTTGTAGCTTCTGTCCTTACAGTGAGAATCTTATTTTATTAGTCGGCTATAATCTGTGACAACAGGAATATTGCTCAAAAAAACCCGTCTTTTTCAAGGCAGGTCTTTTTGCATATTAAATCATATCATATGTGTGATAGCGTCAGTAATAGTCTTTTCAAGAGCTTCTCTTCCGTACTTATCAACCTGATTCTTATCCTTTTCTTCATGAGTAAGACATCCTGCTCCGCCGATACAACCGCCATTACAAGCCATTCCCTCAATGAAGTTTGCAGGAAGAACATTTTTTGAAGCTTTGAGAAGCGCCATTCTACAGGCTTCGATTCCATCACAGGAAATCGGCTTGACTTCAAAGTCAAGATTCTGCTCCTTTGCCGCCTGTAAAACTGCGTCGGTAAGTCCGCCGCTTCTTGCAAAAATTCTTCCGTAGTATGAAGCGTTGTCAAGAACGTCTTCCGGAAGCTGATCAAGTTCAATATCCTTGCTGTCAATAAGAGCCTGAAGTTCCTCAAATGTAAGAACGCAGTCAATGTACGGGCGTACTTTTTCCTTTTGAAATTCCATTTTCTTTGCGGTACATGGTCCGATAAATACAATCTTACAGGTAGGATCAACGCTCTTTATGTACTTAGCGATCGTAGCCATTGGCGAAAGATTATGTGAAATGTGTTCTTTAAGCATAGGAAATTGCTTTTCAATATAATCAACAAAAGCGGGACAGCATGAACTTGTAAGAAAGCCTTTTTCCGAAAGCTCCTTAGCCTCGGCATATGCAACCATATCTGCACCGAGAGCGGCCTCAACTACGCTATGGAAGCCTAAGACCTTGATAGCAGAAACAACCTGACCAAGCTTAGCGTAAACAAACTGGCTTGAAATAGACGGTGCCACAATAGCGTATGTCTTATACCTTTCGTTGTTTTCACTTTCCTTCAATATCTGGATAGCTTCAAGGATAAACGACTTATCCATAATAGCCCCCCATGGGCACTGATAAACGCATGCGCCGCAGGAGATGCATTTTGAATTATCAATAGTAGCCTGTTTTGTTTCGGGAGACATATTGATAGCATTTACTTTGCAGGCTCTTTCACAGGGACGCTTCATGTTTAAAATTGCCCCATAAGGACAAACCTGAGCGCACTTTCCGCAGTCAACGCATTTTGTCTTGTCTATAATGCATTTCTGGTTTTCATCAAAGGAAATAGCTCCCCTCTTGCAGACGTCCTCGCATCTGTGAGCAAGACAGCCTCTGCAAGCCTCGGTAACTGTATAACCGCCAACAGGGCATTCATCGCAGGCAATGTCGATAACCTCGATAACATTTGGGTTTGTCTTGTCGCCTCCTGCCGCAAGCTTTATTCTTTCCGCAACAATTGCCCTCTCCTTATAGATACAGCATCTCATTGTTGCTTCCTTGGTTTTTACAATAGTTTTTGCGATATCATTGAAAAATTCAAAAACCAGTTCATCGTTCCATGAGTGACGGGCAACCTCCCTCAAAACTTTGTACTTAAGATACTGAACTTTGGTATCAAACTTTCTCATCTGAATTTCCTTTCTGTGAATGAATTTATTATTGGCTTAAATGAAGTTACCGATGTCCCCCTGCCGAATAATCGTCAGGTCTGCCTCTATAGACGACAGATTCCATTCAGTCTTTCAGCGGGGTATAAAACCCCTAATTGAAACCCTCTGAGCCGCTAACTCTAAACAATGACTTGTCATTGTCAATCACGAGTTGCTTTTCGTCGCAGTTTGCTTCGTTTTAAGCCTTAAAAATAGCTTACCTTGATGCGTTTCCCCATTTTGTCAAGACATTCGGAAAGCTGGTCAACAAGGCGCATTTTTATACTGAAATTAATAGGAAGATTAGGATTCTGGTGAGCAGGATTAACAGCTCTTCCAACGTAAAAGTTTATGTCGGTAGCCTCTTCAAACAACATTCTTGCTATTCTCGAAGCCCCATCGTCCTTAACGCTCCAGTCAAAATAGAGCTCGTTTTTTCCAAGGTAATCCTCGGCGTAGTTAAGAACTTTATTTATTGTGATAACTCCCTCCGTTACAAGGTCAACTCCTTCTATCTTTGCAATAGGAGGAATTTCCGGGTCGATATAATCAAGCACAGGTACGACTGTCTTTCCAAGGTACTGAGCCGCAATGGAGGAAGTCGTTCCGCCGCAGACAATATGTTTCCCGCCCTTCGAGAAGAAAAGAGTCATCATTTTATTACAGTCTGCCGGATCTGACGGCGGACCTATAAGAAGATTTATCTGATTTCTTTCCCTTATTTTTATCGCACCTATAGTGGTGTCATCGCCGGCCATGCCGGGACCGCCGTAAAGTTCCTCGCATTTATCCAGAATGATTGAAGAAATTGTTTTTGCGGTAAGTCCGTTTTCGTAATATTTTTCGATATAGTCGATAATATTATTTCTCTGCCAGCCATAATTAAGTTCCATTCCAACACCGGCATAAATAGCTCCGTCGGACATTGCGATAAAAACGTCGTTGATTCTCAGACTTACTTTTGAACGGTAAATGGTTTTTCCTCCGATTTCCATACTGCTCTTCGGATAGTCGTAATTCTTCCCGTCACGGAGCATTATGACATGAGGATTGTCAAACTGAATAAGTTCAGCCTCTTCATTGTCGATAATATGGATAATGGTAAATGTTGAATACGCTATCCCTCTTACCTCGCACACAGGGAGAGTTGCAGCGATTGTGCTTACACATTCCTCAACAGACATATTGTTTGCCATCATTGTTGAAATTATAGTTGAAGTAAGTGTTGAAAGGATACAAGCCTTTACGCCGCTTCCCAATCCGTCGGCAAGAACCATTATCATATTGTCCTCGCCCTGCTTTATGATTTTTACATGGTCGCCGCAGAGCTGTTCGCCTTTTTTATTGATACTTCTGTATCCCACGTCGGCACAAAGATTATTCATCGGTCAGCGTCTCCTTAAGGTTTGTGAGAGCAACTTTTGTTTCAGCAGTTGTTTCACCCAAAAGCGAAGCGATTTCCTGAACGACTCTCATCTGTTTTTCAATTACCTTATCTGTTATTTCGACAGCGTTTCTGCTTATATCTTCCTTGCGATTCCTTTGCTTTTCTTCATCGGTAATATCACGCATTATAGCCATAACTATATGATAACTCTTATCGTAAATTATGGTCTCTTCAACGTACTTGTCATATTCCGCAAGATAAACCTTTTTGTTATGAACATTTTTGCCTGTTGCCAGAACGTCCATGAAAATTCCCGGCTCAAGGATTCGGATAACAGGATTTCCAAGAACATCCCCCGAATACTTTATATTCATAATATTCTTTGCGGCATTGTTTATCTGCTGAACCTCCAGATCCTCATTAAGCACGATAATTCCATTAGGAGTATTCTTTATGATCGTATCCGAAAAGCTTTCAGCTTTTTCTTTAAGGTAAGGCAAGCACATCGAAAGGTCAGCCTTTCCCTGAATAACTGCAACAGCCTTTTCACGACAGGTATCATATCCGCAAGAGCCACAGTTAAGCTCATCTTCCGGCTTATGCTTACCCATTTGCTTTAAAATTTCAGCAATAGCAGCGCTTCCCGGCATTGTCCTATGAAGTCCGATGAAAGGAATATCCTTTTTGAGTTTATCCTCATCAGGCATTTCATATTTGAATTTTGTTTCGGGAGCATATTTATTTACAGCAAGAATCTCTCTTACAAGGGCTCTGTGCTTTTTATCCATAACAGGTCCGCCGATACAGCTTCCCGCACAGGCAGACATTTCGATAAAACAATTTGAAAGATTTCCATCAACCACATCTTTAAGCGCCTTCATGCAGTTATCCATACCGTCGATAGCAAGATAAACGTAGTCCGGGTTTTCCTTTTTCATTGTCTTTAGTATTCCGCTTGTTATGGGATAAAGTCTTGTCTTTCCCCCCGAAGCGGTATCCTCGCAGGGTTCAAAAGTGACTTTTTCCTCAATCATCCACTCGGTAAGCTCCTCATATGTAAGTACGCAGTCTGTAATTCCCTCATACATCTCAGCCTCGGACTTCTTAGAGATGCAAGGTCCGATAAATACAGTGTAGCAGTCGCCTCTTTCGCGCTTGATCTTATCGCAATGAGCAAGCATTGGTGATTTAACATGGGCAAGATGTGATATTGCCTCGGGATAATACTTTTGGATAAGGGTGTTCACCGAATGACAGCATGAGGAGATAATTACCTCCGACCGGTTTTCATTTACCATTTTATCATAAGCTTCGGACACGATAGCAGCGCCGACAGCCGTTTCCTCAGCGTCAGCAAACCCAAGCTTTATAAGGGCATTTTTCATTGACGTAAAGTTAACGTTGTCAAAATTTGCAACAAAAGACGGTGCAATACTTACTATTACAGGTTTTCCGGTAGCAATAAGCTCCTTTGCCCTGCCTACGTCGTTTCTGATTTCTTTTGCGTTCTGTGGACAATTTACAAAGCATTGACCGCAAAGCACACACTCGTCCTCAACGATATGGGCCTGGTTATCGGAAAATTTGATTGCCTTAACCGGGCAGTGTCTTATACATTTATAACAGTTTTTGCAGTTTGATTTTTTTAAGCCGAGATATTTGTTCAACCCAGTCAACCACCTTTATTTTACCTTGCTGAGAATATATTTTTCAAATATCTCAGAGAAATTTTCAGTATTCACTCCTGTTACTATCTCATCATCTACCTTCATCGAAACACCGTTCTGGCATTTTCCGAGACAAAAGGCTGCCTTTACCTCCACCTTTTCATCAAGCTGATTTTTCTCTACAGCTTCTTTGAGAAGGTTTATAATATTATATGAGCCTTTTAAATGGCACGAACTTCCGACACAAACGCTGACTGTAGTCATTTCTTTATTCCTCCTAAATGTCAAATTACCTCATCATTCCAAAAAAGCTGCGCCGGTTGCAGCCTATGAATACTGATTCTGATGAATTGATATTACGACCCAAAGCCACACCCAAAAGAAAAATTTCCGCACTTTTTACGCACATAATATCAATTAAATTATAAACCCTGGGCATGATTTTGTCAATAGCAAAAATCTCCTCAGGATTGTCTGTTTACAGTAAAAATTTAGATTTTTTTAACGCAGCGGTCGGCGTCAATATTAATATAAATTCCGTCCAAAAGACAAAGAATATCACGTTTAGGTTCTTTTCTCCAGACATTACCGGGATAAGCAATTCCACAAAAACATATCAAAAAAGCAGACCGGTTTAATAGGAAAAACCGGTCCGCAGGCATTAGATCTGAATTACTTTTTATTCTTTATTTTTTTGTTTCCGCAGAATTTTTTTCCTGAACGCTGCAAAGGTAAATATTTCGAGAAGAATTATAAGAACGCCCAGCGCAATAATTATTATTCCGCCTCTTGTTTCTGCGTTAAGGTATTTTAGTGCTTTTGCAGTTGAGTCTTCTGCTATCCGGATAAACTCAATGCCGTTTACAATTTTATAAAGCGCAATAAATTTAATTATGCAGATAACTTCCGTTACAATAGCGAGAACGTCCGCTACAACAAGAATAATTCGGTTTGTCCTTGGATTAATGCTCTTTGACGCACCTTTGACTTTGGAATTGGGATTATTCTTTAGAAACACAAATCCTAATATTATGATTACTGCGCTTGCGCAAAGTGAAACTATTAGAGGAAGATAGCTTGAGTTTGAAAGGATGCTTCCGTTTGCGCTTTTAAGCTTTAACTCAACATTCTGATTAGTGATATTTCCCGTAACGCTTTCAGCTTCAACAAGATAATTGTTTATCTTTTCCTTTATCTCCGCTTCAAACGAAAATTCTCCATTATCGGAAAGAGTTATTTCATTTCCGTTTACAGTTACTTTAGATGCGTTTACAGCTTTTCCCGAAACAGTGATCGTTCCCTTGTCAAAGCTTTTACCTGAAAGATTCTCATAAAGAATTATCTCCGGAGTTATATTTGAAACATATATCTCTTTTGAAGCGGTGTAAATTATTCCGTTTTCACCCTCAAACTCGCAGTAGAAAGAATTTGTTCCCTGCGAAAGTGAGATTCCTGCCGTGCTTTGTCCGCTGATGTTATATTCTATTGCCTCTTCTTCGTTTACAACAACTCTGAGTATTGCGTCATTGGCGGCATTATAAGCGATTTCCGCCTGAGCGGAGTTTGTCATGTCTTCGGTATTGATTTTAAGATACTCGCCGTTTTCAAAATCGATTGTTTTTGAGATAGCCTTAGAAAGAACGCTGTCTGTGCTTTTATAAAGTTCAACCTCGATTTTCATCGTGTCAAAAGGATAGCTGAATTCGCAGGCTGTTTCGGTCATGAGATCGCTTGTGTAAACAGGCTCGTCCTTATTATCGTCCGCATAACATATTACTGCATATCCGTCAGCCCTGTAATCGGAAAACTCTCCCCAGTCAACCCTTACGCTTCCCTGTGCGCTGTCAACATAGAGCTTGAAATCTGAAACGGGTTCGCCCTCGTTGGGGTTTGCGTAGGAAAAGCTGTCAGAATACACCGCGTCTGAAACCTCTGTTGCTCCCTCGTAATAAACCTCAAGAAGAAGCTTATAATCAGAATATGAAGAAAGCTTTGAAAGGTCGACTTTGAGGTTGGTTTGCTCGCCGAGGACAGCTTTGCCCGAAGCAAGCTCTCTTGCACCGCTGTCCTCGCCGATAACTGCGCTTATTATGTAATTATATTCTTCAGTGATGCTTCCCATTTCGGAAAGAAATGAAACCTCCGCCTCAGTGCCGGAAATGTTGTTTACAGTAAAGTTTTGAATAGCAATTGCCTCTGTACCGTTCATTACAGAAAAATCAAATTCCGTATTTTCTCCGCGGTCGTACTCAACAGTCCATATTCCCGTTTCGGCATCAGTTATTTTAAAGGTACACCAGTTATCCCCCTCAGCAAACTCAATTCCCGAGGAAGATTCGGTATATTTATCTCCCGAAGGAGAAACAAGAGTTATTGACGGCTTTTCCTTATCAAATGTGAAGACCGCAATAAGCTCGCCCTCCTGCTTCATTTCGGCAAGTGTTGTGGTAACGGTTTCAGCGTAAGCATTCATACTGTTTACAGCGCCTGAAGAAAGGATCATTGCAAAAGCAGCAGCAAAACAGATAAGCCCGGAATATAATTTTTTTAATTTAATTTTTTTCATTTGTCAGATTCCCCTTGAATAATATATATTTGAATTCTATCAGGCGTCCAAAGTATACATTGTCTTTTTTACCTTGCCGTTGGATTTTATTTCTCTTATTGCAAGCACGAACTGTTTTTGACCGCTTTGAGTCGTCTGAAGTCCAAGGGTTACTTCTCCTTCCTTGCTTACTTCGTAATTCAGAATCCACCACTGGATATCAAATTTGCCTGTGCCTTGATATTTGACTCCCGTAAATTTTGAATGAACGCTCAATTCGCCCGTTCCGGTAATATTGACGTTACAATTGGAGCCTTCCCACACAAGTCCCGCTGAGAGCATTGCTCTGAATCCTTTGGTTTCTTCATTTTCTATTCCGAGAATAAGATTGGTGTAGTCGAAAGTTCCGTACTCAAGCTCTGATTCCGCAAGCTTTATATCTCCCAAAAATTTCAGTTCTGTTTTTGCAGACATCATAAACGGTTCGATTCTGAGCTTGAATTCTGTTTCATCAAGGGAAAGCAGTGAAAAATCTCCGATGACCTTTGATATTCCGGGAGCAATCGCTGAGAGCTTTACAGCAGATATAGAAAGTCCCGCTTTAAAGGTAACGTTACCGAAATTATTATTCTGTACGGCTTCCTGTATATTTTCCGCTCCGAATGAGAAGTCGCTGAAAGTGATCGGTATACCGCCTATAGGGTGAGTGAAGTCATGGTCCACATGGATAACAAATCCGTCGATCTTTGAAAATCCAAGTCCGTCCTTCATTGAAACATCTGCGCCCAATTCAGTATCAAACCAGCCAAGGGTAAGCATAAATCCGAATGAATATTTGTTCTTGATAGTGTCTATATCATATTTCAATCCATCAGCGGCGAAATTCACCGGTGCGTTCATCATTGTTCCTCTGATATAGTTTACCGTATCAACGATGTTGTCAACTTCCCTTTTCATTTTAAGTCCTATATTCTTGTCGGTAAATACTATTTTTTCGTCAACTTCAAATTTAAAAATATCAGAATCCGTAAGGCATTTGAATATGGTGCTTTGTCCCGGAAACGCTGTTGAGCCTGATTTGAGATTTCCCGTTATCTTATCGGGATAGAGATTTACGCTGACATTGGAAACATTTATAAGATTAAATATCTTCATCAGCCCCGGTGTTATGTCGTCAACAAGATAATTCTCATAATTTTCTTCCGTGTTGCCGTCATTATACAGTGTGAAATCTCCCAAGGCAGGTATATCTGCAGAAATGCCGTATTCTGCAAAGAACGCTCCCACTCCCACGGCTGTTGACTTATCATATGTTATATATGAACCGCCGTAGTCGCTCACCCGAACAGACCCGCCATTTTTAACATCTCCGGTTATAACCAGATCGTCCTTGAATTTCAGCCAGCCGTTCATCGCAACGTTTCCTCTTAGCAGATAGCTTCCGCCAGACTGCTCTGCAATTTCAATTGCCGTGAAAACATACGGACCAAATTCAAGCTTCTTTTCGCTTCCCGGATTTGCAACAGTAAGTCCGTTTTCAATAACGACCCGTCTGCCGTTGAGAGTTACTTCAACGTCATATGTGCCCACTGCAATCGTTGCGGGGACAGTAAGGCTGTATTCAGTATCGCTCACATATGTAAGTTCAATATTGTAATCTATATTTCCCTTAAGTTCAAGGGTTGCATTCACGTCCTCTTTGAATCCGGTACCTATAAGACTGTTCGACGTATCAGCGTTTCCCTTGATTATGAACCTTGTGCTGAGTCCGTGGACTGTTCCCACGATAGGAAGCACATTTACAGTACCGTCAGGATTATCAAAATACGATTCGAGATTATATGTCTTTACGTCCTTTATATTTTCTTCTCTTATTGCAACTTCAAGAGTTCTTCCATACGATGTAAAAGTATCTCTTGCGGTATAGGTGATAAGATACTGGTTTGCAAGCTGTTCATGGAGCATATCATAGAACTTTTCAAGGCTTGTCGCATCTGAAACGTAAACAAAGTCACCGTTTCCTGCGTTTGCAATACTCAGAAGATAATCTGTATTGACAGACGAACCAAGTCCGAGAGTATACAGAGTAACTCCCTTTGACCGGGCAAGTTCTCCGAGTTCTGCTATCATTTCGCCGTCGGCATAATCTCCGTCCTCGCCGTCGGTCATAACTATGAAAATATCATTTGACTTTTCAGATCCGTTAAATTCCTCAAGCTTGTTGTACGTTGTGGAGTAAATAGCCGTTCCTCCGCCGGCGCTCATATTTGATATAAAGTTCTGAAGCTGTTCGTCGGTGCTTGAAAAATCCGCCTCTCCGGTTACAGAGCTTTCAAACTTTACAACAGCAATGTTTTCATCTTCGGTTTTATTGCTTACAAACTCTGAAACAGCGGTCTTAAGGGATTCAATACTGTCGCTCATGCTTCCCGAAACGTCACATATAAGCATAATATTCGAGCAGTCAAAATCAAGCTTTTCAATTGTATAATCTTCGATTCTGACGCCGCAGTCGTAAACCGACAGCACCTTTTTAAGCTTTTCGGGAGTATCGGCAAATTCGCTTGCTATCTGAACCTGAGCGGATATGGTATCAAACTCATCTGTATTGATTTTTCCGATAGAAATAACGCTTTTTATCTTACTTACATAGTCGGTCATGGTATCGGAGAATTTATCGGAAACGGAACTCTCGCCGGTTCCCGTCTGCTCTTGATTCTGTTGCTCTTCACTGTCGGAGCCTGCTTGGAGGTCAAGCTTTCCGATAGTGGTCGAGTTATCAAGGACGGCTTCTACATACTCGCTTACGTTTTTGATATCTTCCGTATCGGTCGTTCCGTCGTTGTCAATAACGCTGATAATCTGAGACATAGGAACTGTATAGTCGCTGTCCTCGCAGTCGGGACTGTTATATATAGCCTTATTTATGTTTGTTTCAGATGCTTGTTCGTTTCCAAAATAATTATCTATCTTAGCAACAGAAAGATAAACCTTTGATTTATCTGTTCCGGCCTCGCTTTCAGCTTTTTCCTCAAGTTCGCCCTTTACCTTTGAAAGTGATGGAGCTTCAAGCTGTTTTTCAATTGCTTCAACACGTTCGTCAAGGTCTTTTCTTTCTTTCCCGGACATATCCTCTGAAAGCTTATCGCTTAACTTTTTTACCTTTTCAAGAACCTTTTCGACATCATTTTCGGAGATTTCTGAATAATCAGTTGAAAAATCATCTTCATCGACCTTGTCGGAAACATAAAGTTCGGTGGCTATTATAAGTTCATCGTAAGATGCGTTATTATTTATCTTTCCTGCAATTTCTCCGTATTCTCCCGATAGAACAAGCATTTTCAGTCTTGCCATTCTCATTACGTCAAGAGAGAACACGCTGTCTTCATTTTCACCTGCAGAATTCATTTTCTTAATAAGCTTTTTTACATCTGACCTGCTTATATCTGAATCATCGTCAAAAAAGTTGCTGTAATATTCGCCGGCAGTTACAGCATACGCCGCACAGTCAACTATAGTTTCATCAGCCTTTTCATTGTCCTTATTTATTCCGGCAAGAACAGCCTCAAGAACCTGTCCCGAAGTGACCTTATCCGACTCGTCATAACTCTTTATGCCGTATTCAGCCGGGTCTTCTCCGATTTCGGTTATATAATCCGCAAGAGTGTTATCTATTTCGTTTTGCTCGCACTTTGTCTTTACAAGTTCAGCCTCATCTTTTATCCTGTCGGAAAATTTCTTGTCAGCAATAAGCCTCTGATAAATTCCGTTTGCACGGATATAATCCCCCTGAGACGCAAAGATTCTTGCGCTCAGCAGAGAACATTCCTCGTCATAGCCGTAAATATCGCTGTAATCATCTATTACCTCAGAAGCAAAATCCATTCCGCCGTTTTCAACAAGAGCGTTTGCAAAGGATATCATATCCTCCTTTGACATCTGTTTTTCCGTCCGGACTCCCCCTGAGCCGAAAGCCACGCCCCCTGCAACAGTGCCAAGACAAATTGCAGTCATTCCAAGCACGCAAAATACATTTTTTAATCCAGCGGCTTTTCTTTTTACAAGAATAAACCACAGCGCCGCTACGGCTGGAAGCAGTCCTATTCCTATTTGCAAAATACCGTTCACAGCAATCCCTCCCTATAAATTTTATACACTTTAATTATAAACTTCCACTTTGGATTTGTCAATCAAAAAATCCCGAACTAATCGGGATTTCTTTACGTTATCACATGGCGGATATATCGTTTATCGCCTTTGAAATATCTTCGTTTATAACTGCGGAGCGGTCCTTTATCTCACCGGGACAAACACCCTCGTTAAAATTAATGCAGGCAAAAAATGCGTTTTTATTCTCAGCCGTCATCTGCCAGAATGGATATTTTATTATTACCGGGGTATTAAAGCCCACCCCAAGTTCTAAAAACAGTATTCTTTTTCCTTCAAAGCGGTTTAAAAATTCTCTGTAACGGTAACTGGCTTTGTACCAGCCCTCGTCCTGGACAAACGTATCGTCCTTTCTTAAATTCATCGTCATTTCCCTGCCGCATTCGGGACATCGGGGAACAAGTTCTGAGAGTATTTTCATATCCTTTTGCAGTTCGTACATCTTTTTTATGACTTTCTCGTTATCATAGGTCTTATTATGGCAAGGCTTTGAACATTGAAAAAGTCCGTAATCTCCCTGAGTGTAAAACAATCTGTTTTTATCAAAGCCTGCTTTTTGGAACTGATGATCCACATTTGTTGTAATCACAAAATATTCTTTGTCCTTTACTATATTAAAAAGCCGTTTATATGTGTCCTTGGGAGCGTCCGTATATCTGTTGAGATAAATAAATCTCGACCAGTAAGCCCAATTTTCTTCTATTGTTTCAAATGTATAGAATCCCCCTGTGTACATATCATTAAAGCCGTATTTTTCTTGAAAATCCGAAAAGTTATCCTTAAATCTCTTTCCGCTGTAGGTAAAGCCTGCGGATGTGGAAAGTCCCGCTCCCGCTCCGATAATTACAGCGTCGCACCCGGACAGCTTTTCCCTGAGTTTTTTTATCTCATCAGAGTAATTTCCTGTAGATGTCAAGATCCTGCTTTGTAAAAACATTGAAAATCACCTCTATATCTCTTGGCTTTTTAAATTCCTTAATTGTATTGACTGCAATTTCAGCCGCTTCTTGCTTAGGAAAACCGAATACGCCTGTTGAAATACAGCAGAAGGCTATGCTTTTCACATTGTTTTTTACAGCAGCTTCAAGGCAGGACTTATAGCAGCTTTCAAGAAGCCTGCAATGCTCGTTGTTAAGCCTGCCTGAAACGACAGGTCCTACCGTGTGGATAACGTATTTTGCGGGCAGGTTATAAGCAGACGTTATTTTTGCTTTCCCTGTCGGTTCCTCAAAGCCTTGTTTTTCCATAATTTCAGAACATTCAAGTCGAAGCCTTACCCCTGCGTATGTGTGTATACAATTGTCTATACAGTTATGGCACGGTCTGTAGCAGCCGGTCATTCCAGAATTTGCAGCGTTTACAATTGCTCCGCATTTTAATGTAGTTATATCCCCATGCCACAGATACAGCCCTTCACTTACAGGAACAAGCTGTGAAATGTCAGTTATTCCCCTTTTGTTATTCAGGTCTGTAAGAAATTCATCCTCGATTTTCAGATATTCTTCGCTTATTTTATTTGCGGGACGGATATTTACAAGACTTCTGTAAACAGTAAAAAGTTCGTCGTTGTCTTCGGGAAGGATAAAACCCTTCTCTCCCCTTTCGGAAAGAAGATAGTTTACAAGGTATTTAAGTTTTTTATCCGACATTGTGTGCCTCCTGTATATCCATTTAATTTAAGGGACTGTCAGACAGACAGCCCCTTATTAGATTTTAGCTGAAGAAGAATCCTGTGGTCATATCAAGATAATTTGCCCCGCTGTAGTTCGGATATTCCTTGTTTACTTCAGCCTTGAACTGCTCTGCGTTTTCGCATTTTTCAGCGATCTTTTTAAGGTTCTCAAGGTAGTCGATCTTGGTTTTTGCGTCCTTGAGATCTTCGGGAGTATAATGAGATGTAAGGATAAGATCGTAACCTTTTGCAATGTAGCCGTTAAGCTGAGCAATAATTGCGTCTGCGTGGTCCTTTCCTGCAACAATAGAGTGGCAGTCATGACCCAGCATATGAGTATAAACCGCATTTATTTCCGGAATCTCAATATCGAACGCTTCCGAAGTCTGTTTGATGATAAAATCTATTCCGCCGATGTTTATCTTTCCCTCGCCAATAACGTTTGTTATCTTATGAACAGAGTTATCAAATGCCTCCCCGAAAGCCGCCGTAAAGTTATCTATGAGAGCCTTTCCGCCCCCGTTTTCCGAATATTCCTTAGCGTTCTGAGTCGAATACTTCGGAACATTCAGAAGGAATGTAGCTCCTGCGCCATGATATGCAACAAGCACGCCGTCAACTTCAATGTCCTTTAAATATTCTTCAAGCTCCTTATTGTTGTCAAAGAAGCAGGGCGACTCAATAACAACTGCTTTCCCGTTTTTTTCAACAGCAAATACCTCGTCGTCGATAAAATCGTTAGTCTTATATGCATGAAGCTTGATTGTTCCGAAATCATAAATATTCATCTCGCCCTTTGCGAGTTTTACTGTTGTAAATGTGTTTTTGTTCATAATAAATTCCTCCTGAAAGCTATATTGTTAATCTACTTTTTCGGAAGATGTAAGCGCTTAATCTCTTTCCTTGAGTATATAATAACACAGCCCTTTTCCCCTGTAAAGTAAGCACTTTTTTGTGGCATAGTTTACAGGAGGTAACCATTGCGGTTTTTCGCTCAGTATTAAACACAATATTTTTTGTAAACAATTTATGAACGGTCAAACTTGACAGCTAACACTCAATATGATATAATTTCTCTCACGTAATGTTACATTCAAATAGAAACTATTGAGGAGGTACGACATTTATGGCAAGCAAACTTACTCTCCCCGAATGTCCCGTCGAAACAACTTTAATGCTTATCGGCGACAAATGGAAGGTTCTTATTCTGCGTGATCTGAGAACGGGAACAAAGCGTTTCGGCGAGCTCAAGCGTTCTATTGGCGGAATCTCTCAGAAGGTGCTCACTTCAAATCTTAGGGATATGGAGGACAGCGGGCTTTTGACAAGGGAGGTTTTTGCAGAGGTCCCGCCGAGAGTTGAATACACTCTTACCGACCTCGGAAAAAGCATGAGTCCGATTCTTGACGCAATGGAAGACTGGGGCAGAAATTTTAAAGAACAGCAATAAATAAAACGGAGTGCGTTTATCCGTACTCCGTTCAGAAAATCATTTTTTCTTTTGCTTTGACAGTTTTCAATACAAGCTGTACATGATGTTGATAAGTGATTTCAGATGTCTCCTTAATGTTGCGAAAGAATATCTTTTGAAACATTCTCAAAAATTACCGAACCGCTGAATTTCTCCGCTTCGGAAAACAGATCATCTCCCTTTGCAGTCCATGAAATGTATTTTACATCACGGTTAAACGCCTCAATAACGTCCTTGATATCAGCGCTCCTTAAATCACAGGCAATATAGTCCGGTTTTGCAACAAAGTTCCAGACACCGGGAACCGCGCTTATAATCCTCACAAAATATTCCCATGCAGGCTTTGACTTGAACCGCGAAAGCAAAACGCCTCTTGTGACAGAAGGAGCGAAAATGCGAAACCATAACACACGTCTCAGGTCAAAGGACATTACCGCCCAATCACCTTTGTAGCCTTTCATAAGAGCGTTAAGACGCTTTTCTGCAACTCCTACAAGAGAGCTTGATTTAATTTCAATAAAAAGAGCAACCTTTCCACCAACCAGCTTTAAAACATCCTTTAAAAGAGGTATCTTCTCGTCACTGCCTTTTAATGTAAATGCTTTTAGCTGTTCATATGTGAATTCTTCGGGTCTGGCGTCTATGCCGGTCATTCTTAAAAGATTTTCATCGTGAAAAACTATTAACCGACAGTCTTTTGTAAGACGAACATCCAGCTCAATGGCATAGCCTTCGTCTACAGCCGCTTTGAATGCAGACATTGAATTTTCGCATATGTCGGCTCCGTGAAGTCCTCTGTGAGCTATAAGCTTGGGATAATCCATAAAAAACTCCTTTCAGAAAAGAATTGGTTCATGCTTTTTATAATGATTATACAATATTTAAATTGGTTTTTCAACAGCAAAATGTGGTCTTCCATAAAAAGTTTTAATCAACTTTCACAAAATCAACATATTAATAAAGTATAATTTGATTTATGCTTTTGTAAATAACCTTAAAACAGGAGGAAATAAAAATGTTAAAGAAATTCGCTGCTTGTATTATGGCAATTATTATGGCGGCTTCCTGCCTATCTGCCTGTGGAAATAACGATACAAGCTCCCAGAGCAGTTCGATTACCGACAGCTCCTCTGAAACTACCGACGATTCATCAACAATAGATGTAGACAAGCTTGTCATTCCTGAAAAAAAGCTTGTTATAAACGGTGAAGAGGTGGATACCGACGGACTTGTCATGCTTACGATAAACGACAAGTATGATGTTACATTCGATCAATACAGATATTTCTATCACTATATCCTTGAAAACTCCGGAATTGATTTTGCGGATATTGACGAGGCTCAGAGAGAGGAAGTATTCAAGGAGCTGAAGGATACCGTAGACACTCTTCTTACAAACTATTATTCATATTATGCTCTTGCTGAGGCAAATAATATTGAAGTTACCGACAACGATAAACAGATTGTTGAAGATACATATCAGGAAGACGTGGATTTGTTCGGTTCTGAGGAGGACTGTGAAAAGTATTATCTTTCAATGTACGCTACAAGCGATGTTGTAAAGGATATGATAACTCAGGATCTTCTTTACGATAAAATAGATAATGCCCTTTTTGGTGAAAACGGAACTTATTACGTTTCTCAAGAGGATTTTCTGAAATTTGCCGAAACCGAGGACTATGCTCAGGTGAAGCACGTTCTTATAACCTACTCAAGTCAGGCTGAGCTTTCCGATGAGGACGCAGAGGGCTTTGACGACCTTTCTCTCTCAGAAAAGCTTTCACTTAAGGATCAAGCTTATACAGCGCTTAGCGAGGACGAAAGATCTGCCGTTATGGAAAAGGCAAAAATCAAAATTGATGAGGTATTGAAAAAAGCCGAATCGGGAGATGATTTTGACGAACTTATTAAAACCTACGGCTGGGATCCCGGCATGGAAAGTTCTCCGGAAGGATATTTCATAACAAGGGATACAAGCTTTGTTGAACAGTTTATCGACGCTGCTTTCAAGCTTAAAGAGGGGGAGATAAGCGGAGTCGTTGAATCAAACTACGGATATCATATCCTTAAAAGAGAACCTGTTGATATGGATTATGTAAACGAAAATGTCGAAGAGCTTTATGAAAGCTATTTTTCTGAAATGGCAAGCGCAAAAGCCACCGAGCTTCTTGAAGCTGAGATAAACAAAATGACCTTTACTTATTCCGACGAATATAACGGGCTTTCTTACGATTCTATCTCATAACAGATTTTCGGATACCGCTGTTTTTATAACGGCGGTATTTTTTTATGGCAAAACAGGTTGCATAACCTTGCAAAATGTGCTAATATAAAATGTATGTATTTTTCTGAACACAGGAAAGAGGGTGAGGATTATGACAAAAGAGAAGCTTGCGGCGTTTATATCTGAACTTAAAAAAATAACTCCTGAAATGGTTATAGTAAGACTTCTCACCGCATGGGCTGTTATGAGCGTTTTTCAAAATCTCATAAGCCAAAACATTTTTACATCTGATTTGTTTTTTTCGGAATTCACCCTTGTAAAAAGCGCGGTTTCTTTTGTAATCATATTTGCCGTCCTTTGTATTCCTGTATTTGAAAATATGATAAAGCCCTTGCTTTTTTCAAGCTTTTTTCTTATGTTCTGGATGACTCTTCCTGAGAAAAGAGAGTTTGGATATTGCATCGGCGCCTGCATTTTAATGACCCTTATTTGCAGATATGTTTTCTCAGGAGTAAAGTTTGACAAGGATATTCCGAAAATGCCTGCTTATATAATGACAACTGTAGTTGCTGCGGGAGTAGGAACCTTTATCGCGGCTGTTACCATCATTCTTTATAAGGCTTACTGGACTCCCACTTATGATTTCGGTATTTTCTCTCAGATGTTCTATTACATGAAAGAAACTCTTCAGCCTCTTACCACTTGTGAGCGCGATGAGCTTCTTTCACATTTTGCAGTTCATTTTTCACCGGTATATTACCTGCTGCTGCCTGTTTATTTTGTGTTCCCAAGTCCAATAACTCTCCTTGTTATGCAGTCGGTAATCATATCAAGCGGAGTTATCCCGCTTTATCTTTTATGCAGGAAATATAAATTTTCAAATCTGACTTCTTTCTGTGCCTCTGTAGTGTATTTCGGTATACCCGGAATAGTTGGCGGAAATTTCTACTATATTCACGAGAACGTTTTCCTTGCCCCATTTCTATTATGGTTGTTTTATTTTATTGAAAAAAATAAAGCAGTTCCCGTTGTTGTCTGGGCTCTGCTTGTTATGTCCGTTAAGGAGGACGCTCCCGTCTATATAATTTTCATCGGACTTTATCTGCTGTTTTCAAAAATAAATATTCGTCTTGGCGCAGTCTTGACGGGAATTGCACTTGTATATTTTGTAATAGTCACAGGCTGTATCGAAAAATTCGGAGACGGAGCGATGTTTAACCGGTTTGATAATTTTTCAAAGGACGGAAAGCCGGCAACAATGACGGGAGTTATCCTTACTGTATTCAGAAACCCTGCATATTTTATCTCAGAGTGCTTCGAGAACGGTAAAATACAGTTCTTTATTCAATTTTTCCTTCCCGTGTTGTTTCTGCCGTTTTTCACAAAGCATTATTCAAGATTTATACTTTTATGCCCTGTGATACTTGTAAACCTCATGTCAGATTACTATTATCAGCACGACATGGGTTATCAGTATGTTTTCGGACCGGGAGCTTTTGTCGTTTACCTCACAGTTCTCAATTTAAGCGATATTGAAAATGTCAAGCGCTCAAAGCTTGCAATAACGGCAGCAGTTTGCTCGGCTCTTGTATTTTCTTCAATGTTTGTTTCAAAAGCGGATTATTTAAAAACATACGCCTTGCACATGGAAGAACACAACTCCATTGCTCAGGCTCTTGAACTTGTTCCGGACGACGCTTCGGTTGCGGCTTCAACATTCTTTGTTGCAAACCTTTCTCAGCGCGATGAGATCTATGAACTTGAATCTACCGAAAATGAAGCGGATTATTATATTATCGATCTGAGAGTGGCTGAAGGCTCCGAACTTGAAAAATATAAAACAAGCGAATACGAAGAAATATGCATAAACCCGTATATCGCAATTTACAAAAGAAATCAGATGTCTTGATTTTCAAGAAGAAACCTTGCAACGGCGTCTTTGCTGTTTGAATCTATAACAATATCCGCCTTTGCTTTGACTTCTTTCCCGGCGTTTGCAACCGCCACTTTAACATCAGCCGCTTCAAAAAGAGGAAGGTCGTTTAAATTATCCCCGAAAGCCACTGTTCTTTCAGCTCCGACCATTTCTTTGAGTTTTTTTGCGGCGTTGAATTTTGACGCAAAAGCTGAACAGGCTTCCAGATACCATATTCCATCGTTGTAGATATCCATGTAAAACTCAGCGTGAAGTCCTTCGATTTTTTTAAGATCATCGTATATTGGTTCAAGCTTTTCATAGCTGTCAGAAAGTGAGTAATGCACGGCACCGAAATTTATGCAATCCTTAAAGCTTTCCACTTGCTTAAAGACTTTCCCGAAGCTGACTTTTCTTTCTTCCATGAATTTCTCAGAATATTCATTTGTGACTTTTACATACCATGTGTCAAGAACACCGTCTGAAATTGTATACAAAAACCCCGGATTTTGATTTTTGACAAGAACTTCTGCAAATAATTCTTTGGTTTTCTGTGTGAAAATTTCAGCACACACATATCTGCTTGTTCTGAGGTCGAACATTGCTGCGCCATTCATAAGTATTACGGGAATGTTCATGTTCACGTCTGAAAGAAGTTTTTCCACAGTGGCTGAAGTTCTGGCTGTCGCAATTGAAAACCTCATGCCTTTTTCTATAAGTGAATTTAATATTCCGGCGGTGTTTTTGGAAATTATACAGTCGGGAGTTAAGAGCGTTCCGTCAAGGTCTGAAATAAATAAAGTGTTGCTCAAAATATCACGTCCTTTGATAAAATTATAAATCACTGAAATAATATTGTCAACATCAGCATAAAATTTGTTAAAAATACCGAAATACCTCTTGACTTTTGGTATAAGTATGGTAAAATATATGTAAGTATTAGGCGGATATCGTTTGCTTTATTGTACAGTCTTAATGAGAGGAGGAGCATTTGCCCCGATGCGGGAATGAACACATTATGAAAAAAGAAGAATTTGAATATATATGGACAGATAAAAAGAGAACTCTTTTCGGACTTCCTCTGTCCTTTACAAGATATTTTATAACAAAGGAAAAAATCATCACCAGAAAAGGCTTTCTTTCAATAACCGAAGATGAATGCGATCTTTACAGAGTAACCGATAAAAAGCTTCGGTTGCCGTTTTTCCAGCGCTTATTTAAATGCGGAACTATAATTGTAAATGTCAAGGACGTTGACACACCGGTTAAAACTATTGACGGCGTAAAAAATCCAAGAATGGTACTAAACCTTATTGACAAGTATGTTAATATTCAGCGTGACCGTTATGGCATAAGAGGAAGGGATATGGTTGGCGGTCCCGGACCTCACCAAGGTAATATTGACGAGGCCTTTGACGAGGACTTTTAAGTTTTTTTTAATCGTCACAGGGAGTTTTGCTCCTCAGGAGGGTTTCAGTATAGGATCCCTAACGGCCTCAGCTGAAATTCCGAATCAAATCCACCGCATTAATCGGCAGGGGAATATCTGTGACAAGGTTATAAGAATTAAATCATGAAGTTCAAGGGGAACCCTGATGTTTACGGGATTCCCTGTTTTGTTGTAAAAAAATACGAATTGGGGAGTACTATGTTTTCACTTGAATATTTTCTGGATCTCACCTCAAGCTGGGAATACTTCAAAAGCTGTCAAAAGCCGATATTCATTTACGGAATGGGCGACGGATGTATCAAGCTTGTAAATCAATTTCAGAAGTACGGCATAAAAGAAGAAGGTATTTTTGCAAGCGATGAGTTTGTAAGAGGACATTCCTTTTTGGGGCATAAGGTTAAGACCCTTTCTCAAGTGGAAGAGGAAAACAAGGATTTTGTTATTGCTCTTGCATTTGGTGCAGGGTACGAAAGTCTTATAAATAAAGTCGACCGTATATCTCAAAAGCATAAGCTTCTTGTTCCTGATACGGCAGTCATCGGAGGAGAGCCTTTTACAAAGGATTATTTGCGGTCAAGATTTGATGATATAAAAAAGGTGTATGAGCTTTTTGAAGATGATTTTTCAAAGGCTGTTTACGAAAATATAATTGCCTATAAAATTACCGGCGATATTGACTTTTTACGAAAGATCACCACTATGCCGGAAGAAGCATATAGAGAAATTTTAAAACCTGACAGACTATGGACGGCTGTTGACCTTGGAGCTTACAACGGAGATACTGTAAGAGAACTGCTTGAATTCACAAACGGGAAATGTAAAAAGATATTTGCTGTTGAGCCAAACGGAAGAAATTTCAGAAAGCTGTCTGAGTATGCTGGGAATATTGAGAATATCATACCGGTCAACGCTGCCGGTTGGAGCTTTTCCGGGGAGATAAAGTTTTCAAAGGGTGGCGGACGAATGGCTAAAGCAGACGAAAACGGAACGGTCACAAAGTGCGTATCTGTAGACGACCTTCTTGATGGAAAAAACTGCGACTACATAAAATTCGACGTTGAAGGCGCTGAAATGGAAGCTATAGCCGGTGCAAGAAAAACCATTTCGCAATATAAGCCAAAGCTGTGCATTGCTCTTTATCACCGCCTTGAGGACATGATAGATATTCCTCTTCAGATAAAAAAATTAAACCCTGAATATAAATTTTATGTGCGTCACTATCCTTATTATCCTGCATGGGAAACAAATTTGTTCTGCGTCTGAAAAATGATTTGATATTTTATGATAAATTCCTGAAATATTTAGCAGACTTTGTCGCAACAAATTCAAGCAATTCCTTTTGCAAAAGATTCATGCTAAAATTCAAGAATAGATGTGTCAATATGAAGAAAAAATTTAATAGAATAGCCGTTCTTGCCAACGCTCTTGAAGAGAACGACATAGACAACTTTAAGTTTCCCGAACCTGTTTCACAGGAGCAGATTGATGAGTGGGAAAAATCAAATAACGCAAAACTTCCGACAGGATACAAGAATTTTATTGCCCTTGCAAACGGCTTCAGAAAAAGCGGCTCGGAAATCTATCCGTTAAGCAATATCACAAAGCTTGATTTTCCCGATGATTTCAAAGGATACTACGCAATAGGAAGCTTTATCGGAGACGGTTCTCTTATCTTGTCTGACGCAGAGGGTAACTTTTATTACGGCGACCATTGTTTCGGAGTTGAAAAAGGCGAATTTGAAGAGTTTATTGACAAATGGATAATTAGACCTATGCTGGAACATTTCACAGATAATAGTATTGAAATTCCCGTATAAATTTTAATCTGCGAATAATTCCGGCTTTTTTGCGTAACGCTTTATCTTGAAAAATTAATAAATTATACATTGTATCACCGATTGACAACAGAACGCTTTCATAGTATAATGCCTACTGTCTGAAAATTACTAAAAAACAACATGAAAATTGGGTGATAAGATGTATTTATTACTTTTGGCCGTCATATATTTAGCTTTTATAAGCCTCGGACTTCCGGACTCGCTTCTGGGATCTGCATGGCCTACCATGCGTGTGGATTTTGATGTTCCTTTGTCGTACATGGGTATAATTTCTATGATCATTTCAGGAGGAACTATAATTTCGGGGCTTATGTCCGAAAGACTTACCAAATCTCTCGGAACACGTGCGGTCACAACCGTAAGCGTGTTTTTAACGGCAGTGGCAATGTTCGGATTTTCACTTTCAACAGAATTTTTTCAGATGTGCCTTTGGGGAATACCATACGGATTGGGAGCAGGCGCGATCGACGCCGCACTTAATAACTATGTTGCTCTTCATTACAATTCAAGACACATGAGCTGGCTTCACTGTTTCTGGGGTGTTGGGACTATCATAAGCCCGTATATCATGAGTTTTGCTCTTAGTCATTCTACATGGAACGATGGATACAGATGGGTGTCTTACCTGCAATTCTTTATCGTGGTTATACTCGCTTTAAGTTTTCCTCTTTGGAAGATTAATCAGAAAGCTGATATATCCTCAGAACAAAAAGAACAAAGCCGTAGGGTTCTTGGTATAAAGGGTGCGTTAAAAATACGGGGAGTTCCTTATCTTCTTCTTGGATTTCTTGCATACTGTGCAGCGGAATCAACAACTATGCTCTGGGCAAGCAGCTATCTGGAGGGAACAAGAGGTATTTCAAAGGAAAAAGCCGCCGCCTTTGCTTCGCTGTTTTTTATAGGTATAACCGCAGGACGATTCCTTTCGGGATTTATCTCTGATAAATTCGGGGATAACAAAATGATAAAAATAGGAACGTCAATTGCCCTTGCAGGCGTGATCTGTACTGCTGTTCCGTTTGATATCACAGCAACTTTAGGCTTTATAATAATCGGTCTTGGCTGTGCTCCTGTTTATCCTTGTATAATACATTCGACTCCCGATAATTTCGGAGCTGAAAATTCACAGGGAATAATCGGCATACAAATGGCAAGCGCTTATGTCGGTTCTACCTTCATGCCGCCGTTATTCGGGATCATTGCCAATCACATAAGTCTGAGAATAATGCCGATTTACACGGCGTTTTTCCTTGTACTTCTTCTGATAATGATAAACAAAACACAGAAGGCTTGTAAAGGAGGAAAAAAATGAAACACAAAGTGCGAGTAACCGTTATAGACAAAAAGCTCTATCCTGAGCTTCAGCAGGAATACTGTATCGACCCAAATTCCGGAGCTTGTCCCTGCTATAATGTGGGAGATGTTTTTGAATTTTACCGTGACGATACAAGAGATGATTTCTGGCATATGGGAATTAATACTCTTGTCAAAACAAACGCAGATCCAGACACAGTTGCCGGAGGACCGAAGATCCCTTTTTGCTCTGAAGCGTGGGACGCTATCGCAAGATATATCTATGCAGGACTTCAGGGCGGCTCTATAATGAAACAGTGGATGAAAGAAGAAAATACTATGATAACCTGCTGCTCTGACGGAACAAGACCTGTTATATTTAAAATCGAAAGAATAGATTATCAGTAGAATGAATGCGCTGCATTAAGCGGCGCTATTTTTGTATATTTTTTTGATATCCCCTTGAAAATAATTCGTTTTAGTTGTATACTTATGATAACATTTGTGCATGGAGATGATATTGTGACAATTGATCTTAATAAGACTTACTTAGGCATAGAACTTGGTTCAACAAGAATAAAAGCCGTTTTGTCCGACGAAAACCTTAACCCGTTGGCAATGGGTAGCTACACATGGGAAAACCGACTTGAAAACGGTATATGGACGTATTCTCTTGAGGATATAAAAACCGGACTTCAAAGCTGCTTTGCTGATCTTTCTAAAGACGTTTCAAGTAAATATAATGTAGAATTTTCCACCTGCGGCGCAATGGGAATTTCTGCAATGATGCACGGCTATATGGCTTTTGATGAAAACGATAACCTTCTTGTTCCATTCAGGACCTGGAGAAATACAATTACTTCGCAAGCCGCAGATGAACTTACCAAAGCATTGGGATTCAACATTCCTCAGCGATGGACCTGCGCGCATCTTTATCAGGCTGTTCTTTCAAAGGAAAAGCATATAGATAATATTTCTTATGTAACGACCCTTGCGGGATATGTCCACTATATTCTCACAGGTGAAAAAGTCGTTGGTATCGGCGAAGCCTCAGGAATTTTCCCTGTTTTAAAAAATAATTATAACCCCGAAATGACGGCGAAATATGAAAGCCTGCTTTGTGAAAAAGGCTTTGATAAAAAGATACTCCGTATTTTCCCCGAAGTCAGACTTGCAGGAGAACACGGTGGGATATTAACCGAATCCGGAGCTAAATTCCTTGACCCTACAGGAGTCTTCAAAGCAGGAGTTGCTCTCTGCCCTCCCGAAGGAGACGCAGGAACAGGTATGACTGCGGCAAACGCCGTAAGACCCGGAACAGGAAATGTTTCAGGCGGAACGTCAATCTTTTCAATGCTTGTTCTTGATAATGATCTGAAAGGGGTTTATCCGGAAATAGATATGGTAACCACTCCCCATGGCGCACCTGTTGCAATGGTACACTGCAATAACTGCTGTAGCGAACTTGACGTGTGGGTAAATATCTTTGATGAATTTTGCACTCTTATGGGAATAAGTGCGGACAAGTCGGAATTGTACCAAAAGCTTTATCTAAACGCAATGAAAGGAGATACCGACTGCGGAAAGGTTATTTCTTATAACTTTCTTTCAGGCGAGCCTGTAGCATATGTAGACAAAGGCAGACCAACGTATTTCAGACTTCCGGAGGGAAAAATGAATCTTTCTAATTTTATGAGAAGCCAGCTTTATTCGTCAATGGCTGCCCTTAAAATGGGAATGGATATTTTGTTTGAAAACGAGTATGTAAAGGCTTTGCAATTTACAGCCCACGGAGGACTTTTCAAGGTTCAGGGTGCGGCTCAACAGATACTTTCAGACGCTTTGAACACTCCTGTTTCGGTAATGAAAACCGCAGGAGAGGGCGGCGCATGGGGAATGTCCATTCTTGCGGCATATATGGCTGACGGCGGCAAAGAGGAACTTCCCGACTGGCTTGAAAACAAGGTTTTTGCCAATATGAAAAAACAGACTGTAACGCCTTTGAAAGATGGAGTAAAAGGCTTTGACGATTACATGAAGCTTTATAAAACAGGACTGTCGGCCCAAAGAAAGCTTGAAGAGGTGAAATAGTATGCTTGAAAAATTAAAGGAAGAAGTTTTAAAGGCAAATTTAATGCTTCCCGAATACGGACTTGTAACATTTACATGGGGAAACGTTTCCGCAAGGGACGCTGAAACTGGTCTTATGGTAATCAAGCCTTCTGGAGTATCATACAAAGAAATGACTTCAGATGATATGGTAGTTGTGGATATAAAAACAGGTGAATCCGTTGAGGGAAATTATCGTCCCTCAAGCGATACCCCGACTCATCTTGAACTTTACAGGAGATACAACAATCTGGGCGGAATAGTTCACACCCACAGCCGCTGGGCCACATCGTTTGCTCAGGCAGGGCTTGGGATAACGCCTATGGGAACGACTCACGGAGATTATTTTTACGGTGAAATACCCTGCACAAGGGATATGACACCTGAGGAAATAAAAGGTGAATACGAAAAGGAAACAGGAAAGGTGATCATTGAAACATTCGGAAGTATCGATCCCCTTACTGTTCCTGCTGTTCTTGTTAAAAATCACGGACCTTTTGCATGGGGAAAAGACCCCTTTGAAGCGGTTCATAATGCAGTTGTTCTGGAAGAAGTTGCTTTTATGAATTTCCACGCTTTAATGTTAAACAGTAATGCGTCTGATCTTTCAAAAGAGCTTCTTGACAGGCATTATTTAAGAAAACACGGCAAAAACGCCTACTATGGACAAGGCTGAAGGAGTTTTTTTAATCATGAAGTATGTAAATCCGATTATCAAAGGGTTTTATCCCGATCCAAGCGTGTGCTATGCCAACGGGAAATACTATCTTGTGTGCAGTTCGTTTCAGTACTTTCCGGGAGTTCCTCTTTTTGAAAGCGACGACCTTGTGAATTTTAAACAGATAGGAAACGTTTTGACAAGAAAGTCACAGGTCGAGCTTGATAAGATCAATAGCTCAGGTGGAGTGTTTGCTCCGACTATACGTTATAACAACGAAAGATTCTACATGGTTACCACAAACGATACCACACATAAGAATTTTTATGTTTATACAGATGATATATACGGCGAGTGGAGCGAGCCTGTTTATGTTGACCAGGGTGGAATAGACCCTTCCCTGCTGTTTGACGGTGAAAAGGTATATTTCACGTCAAACGGTACAGACGATGATGGCGAGGGAGGAGTTTGCCAGTGTGAGATCGACATAAAAACAGGAAAAAAACTCTCAAGGACAAAATGTATCTGGAAAGGTTCGGGAGGACGTTATCTTGAAAGCCCTCACCTTTATAAAATAGGCGAATATTACTATCTTATGGCTGCTGAAGGAGGAACCGAATACGGACATATGATAACCTACGGACGGTCGGATTCTCCTTGGGGACCATTTGAAAACTACAGCAAGAATCCTGTTCTTACAAACCGCAACAAAGCCCCTTATATAATTCAGGGTATAGGTCACGGCGACCTTATCGAGACTCCTGACGGAGATTGGTTCATTCTTTCCTTAGGCTTTCGTCAGATACATCACTGGCAGCCATATCATCACCTTGGCAGAGAGGTGTTCTTGACTCCTGTCAAGTGGAAGGACGGTTGGTTTACTGCCGGAAATGACGGAACAACAGAATTTGAATATGAAATAACGGGAGATTTTGCCCAGACCAGAAAAACATCGTACACTTTTGAGAATACTCCGTGGGATATTGAATGGCTGTATCTTCGTCACCCCAAAAAGGAGAATTATACATTACTTCCACATAAGGCTATTTTAAACGGAACTGAAATTACTCTTGATATGGCTGATACTCCTACGTTTATAGGACTCAGACAACGTGATTTTAAAATGGACCTTTCTGTTTCGGTTGAAATTGACAGCGGAGAGGGCGGAGTAACTGTATATATGTGCGAAAACGAGCATTATGATATTGCCATAAAGAAAAACGGAGAATATTACGAAGCTGTACTAAAGCTTAACATCGGTGACATCAAGCATATTCAGAATGCAGTAAGGCTATCGGACAATAAAGCTCAACTTGTTATAAAATCCGATAACTTTGGTTATAGCTTTATGGTTAACGACAATGGAACAACTACTTCCTTGGGATATGGAAGCGCAAAATACCTTTCAAGCGAGGTTTCGGGCGGCTTTACGGGAGTTGTTTTAGGTCTTTACGCCATAGGAAACAACACTGCCGAGTTTACGGATTTCACTATTAACTATACTGACAGCAATGAAAGGGAGATCTGACAATGAAATTAATGACTGCCCCAATGGGCTGGAATAGCTGGGACTGTTACGGTGCGGCTGTAAACGAAGAAATTGTACGGAAAAATGCTGAATTCATGGCAAAAAACCTTAAAAAATTCGGATGGGAATATATAGTTGTGGATATTCAGTGGAGTAATGAGACCGCAAAGAATCACGAGTACGAGCCTTTCTGTGATCTGTGCATGGATGAATATTCACGGCTTATCCCTGCTGAGAATAGATTCCCCTCGGCTAAAGGAGGAAAGGGATTTGCTCCTTTGGCGGAATTTATTCACTCCCTCGGACTTAAATTCGGTATTCACATTATGAGAGGAATCCCAAGACAAGCTGTTCATAAAAACCTTAAAATTTTAGGAACAAACAAGACTGCAAGACAGATTGCAAAGACCTCGAGCATTTGTAATTGGAATACCGATATGTATGGCGTTGACCCTGAAAAAGAGGGAGCAAAGGAATACTATGAAAGCATTTTCAAGCTTTATGCCCAGTGGGGAGTTGATTTTATTAAGTGCGACGATATTGCAAGAGAGCTTCCTCATGAGGAAACGGAGCTTGTCATGCTGTCGGAAGCGCTTAAAAACTGCGGCAGGGATATGGTACTCAGCATATCTCCGGGACCCGCTCTTCTTGAAAAAGCTGAGCTTTACAAGCAGGTTTCAAATATGTGGCGAATAACCGACGATTTCTGGGATCAGTGGGAGCTTTTATACGCAATGTTTGAACGTGCGGAAAAGTGGAGCATACATTCGGGTGCAGGTCATTTCCCCGACGCCGATATGCTTCCCGTAGGTCCTATCTTGCAGGATTACGGCAAGGACAACTTTACAAAGTTTACAAAAGACGAACAGATAACAATGATGACCTTGTGGAGCATTTTCCGCTCTCCGCTTATGATCGGCGGTGAAATGACAGCCTTGGACAACTTTACAATGAGCCTTCTGACAAACGAAGGAATTCTTTCAATGCACAGAAATTCCCGCCATGCTCATCAGGTTTGGAAGAGGAAAATAAACGGAAACGAGTTTATTTTGTGGACAGCTGTAAGTTCAGATGGCGGGCAGTACGTTGCTGTCTTTAACACAGGCGACAAAACCGCCGAAGCTGACTTCCCTCTTTCAGATCTTGAAATTTATAACAATGTATCGGCTGATGAGCTTTGGAGCGGAAAAGGATATAAGTTTGAAGAATCAATAAAAGTAACAATTCCTTCTCACGGAGCAAAGGCATTTTATCTTAAATAATAATTGTGCAGATATTTTTTATTGATATATGCCCTTTTGAATTCAACTCGTCGCAGTCTGCTCCGCAGGAGGGTTTCAGTATAGGATTCCTAACGATCTCCACTGAAAGACTGAATGACCCCTGCCGAATACTCGACATGGGGACACAGGCGACTTGGTTTAAATCGGAGCAAAGCGTGATAAGCTCGCTTAATCACGTTGCGACGATTGCAATCTGTCGCCGAGGAGCTTTGCTCCTCAGGGTTTCAGTGGGGGATTAAAACCCCCACTGAAAAACTGAATGGA
>CALWNN010000078.1 GCA_944382845.1 uncultured Clostridia bacterium | reverse complement strand
GCTATGAATCTTAAAAAGTATGCGATACATAGGTGGAAGGAGATTTATATCTATTTGTATTTTATGATTTTTGAGCCTGTTTTTGCTTGAATATATGATTTACCCCTAATCCGCTTGCGGATTAGGGTTTTTTGACAGACTGAGACGGACCTTATATAAAAGGTCCGTCGTAAAATTAAATATTAATTAGTCCTCAAAAAATGTAAGAAATGCTTTATAAGCCATATAAACGTCAAGCTTTGAGGTTATTTCAAATGGAGCATGCATTGAAAGAACAGGAACACCGACATCAATAACGTCAATATTAAGGTTTGCAATATACTGAGCGACAGTTCCTCCTCCGCCTTCATCAACCTTTCCAAGCTCTCCGGTCTGCCAGATAACATCGTTTGTATCAAGAAGGTTTCTAACTCTTCCCACAAATTCAGCAGAAGCATCTGAAGTTCCCGACTTTCCTCTTGCGCCTGTAAACTTTGTTACAACAACTCCATAGTTAAGTCTTGAACAGTTTCTTGGTTCCAAAACCTCAGGAAATGTCGGGTCGAAGCCTGCATTTACGTCGGCAGAAAGACATTCTGAATTTGAGATAACAGTTGTAGCCTCTGCGCCGTAAAGATTTGCAAGATCAATAAGAAAATATTTAAGGTATGAACTGTTGAGTCCGGTATTTCCGTCACTTCCCGTTTCTTCCTTGTCAGTGAGAACAGTAACGCAGGTTTTCTTTGGATTTTCACATTTGAGAGCAGCTCTCAAAGCCGTATAAGCGCAAACTCTGTCGTCCTGACCGTAAGAACCAACCATGCTTCTGTCAAAACCGATATCCTTTGCCTTGAAAGCAGGAACAGCCTCAAGTTCGGCAGAAATGAAATCATCTTCCACGATTCCGTACTTTTCATTTAAAATCTTCATGATATTAAGCTTAACAAGTTCAGAACCGCTGTCAGCTTTAAACGGTCTTGAACCGATGAGAATATTTAGTTCTTCTCCCTTTATTCCTTCGGAAAGAGTTCTCTTCATCTGAGAAGTTGCAAGGTGTGGAAGAAGGTCTGTTACGCAAAATACAGGGTCGTTTTCATCCTCGCCGATATTAACTATTACCTTATCTCTGTTTCCCTTTATAACAACTCCGTGAAGTGCAAGAGGGATAGCTGTCCACTGATACTTTTTAATTCCTCCATAGTAGTGAGTCTTGAAAAGAGCAAGTTCATTATCTTCATAAAGAGGATGCTGTTTGAGATCAAGTCTCGGAGAATCGATATGCGCAGCATTTATCCTTACACCGTTTTCAACCGGTTCTGTTCCTATAGTACAAAGAATAATCGCTTTTCCTCTGTTGATAACATAAAACTTATCGCCGGGTTTATATTTCTTACCCTTTGAATATTTTTCAAATCCATTTTCCTTTGCAAGTCTTACCGATTCCTTAACAGCTTCTCTTTCCGTCTTAGCAACATTAAGAAAGTCCTTGTATTTTTCGCAGAATTTATCAGCTTTTTTTATTTTTTCGTCAGTAAGCTTAATTGCTGCATTTTTAGGGGCTGAAAAAAGCTTTTCCTTTAACTGTTCAACTTCATTTTTCTTGTTTTCGTTATCCATTATTTATCGTCCTTTCATAGCGGTATTCCGCTTATAATTAGCTATTGTACAGATTAGTATATGCGCTATAGCAACGCATAACCTTCTTTATATAGTGACTTGTTTTGCTGCCGGGAATATCGTCCGCATCAAAATAATCAGCGTCTATCGTTCCGTCCGATATCCAAGAATCAACCTGACCCATTCCCGAATGATATGCAGCTGCCGCAATCTCATAGGAGTCATATTTGTCATAATAATACGAAAGCATAAAACAGCCATACTCAATATTATATTTTGCTTCAAACATCTGGTCATATGTAATATCACGGTCATCAGATATCCTGAATTTCACCCATTCGTAGGCGTCCTCCATGATCTGCATTAGCCCTCTTGCTCCAACTTCAGACTGAGCATTTTCATCAAAATTACTTTCTGTTTTTATTATAGCATAAATAAAAAATTTATCAATACCATATTTTTCGCTGAATTCACTAACATACTGAGAATATTCAAGCGGATATATCTTTTGACGTGCAACATAAGGCACAAGCTTCACAACAAGCAATATTATCAGCAGAAAAATTATCAGTTTAAATCCAAGTGGTAATTTTCTTTTCTTATTTGTTTTGGTTGCCATTGGCACGCTCCTTGATTTTGTTTATTACCCCTTGTATTTTAATTTTTATTTCATTTAAGTCCCCATTGTTTTCAATTACAAAATCTGAATTGTCTATAAAAAAATCCTGTGAAAGCTGAGAAGCAAAGCGTTTTTTTATAAGTGAAACGGGTATTTTATCTCTTTCTGAAATTCGTTTAAGCCGAATATTTTCATCTGCAACGACGCTTACTATAATATCGCATTTTTTATCTATTCCCGATTCAAAAAGAGTTGGCGCGTCAAGAACAATAATTCTTTGACCTTTATTTACAAGATCATTTACTGCTGTTTCTATATTTTGAGTGATAAAAGGAAAGATAGTGCAGTTTAAAATATCAAGCTTGTCTTTATCCGAAAATACCATTTCAGCCATTTTTCTTCTATCAAGTGAAAATTCAACGTCAAAGCACTGAGGAAAGAATTCAGCAAGCATCTTGTTGCAGTCGCTTCCCTTTTCGGTAACTTTTCTCGCGACAACATCGCAGTCGATAACTGCAAACCCATCCCCCAAAAAAAGTTTGCTTACCATGGTTTTCCCGGCGCCGCTTTGTCCGGTAAGTCCGACTATAATATATTGTTTCATTTTTTGATTACACCTTTATCACTTGAAATGCAGCCGCTCTCAGCAGTCTGTTATAAACTGCGAGTCCTACTCCGGTTTTTTCCGGACATCTTGCATATGCTCGTTTAACTCCGAGTTCATCAAGTTGTCTTAAAACGGAGAACAGATTAACAGCCTGATCTGTTGAATTTTTACCGTAATAAATCACTTTATTGGGAACTGAGATAACATCTCCGTCAAATACCATGCACCAGTCATCTACGTCAGCTTTTTCACAAATGAATTTATTATAATTTTCAAGTGACCCGTCAATAATTATAACATCAGCCTTTGGCGAATAATGTCGGTATTTCATACCGGGAGAGCTTACCTTGGTATTATTATCAATCATATGTATAACTCCATCGTCTACAATAACGTTCTGAGTTACTTCTGTAAGGTCTTCAGGTGAAATAAATCCCGGACGTAAAATTCTGATACCGTTTTTCTCAAAGGAAATAACAGTAGATTCAACTCCCACAGCAGAATGCTCCCCATCAATTATAAGAGGTATCCTGCCATTCATATCGTTATAAACATGAATAGCTTCCGTCGGACTCGGACTGCCGGAAAGGTTTGCAGATGGTGCAGCTACAGGAACACCCGCAGCTTGGATTATCGCCCTTGCTGTTTTATCGGAAGGAATTCTGATTCCGACCGTATCAAGACCTCCGCTTGTTTCATAAGGGATCTTATCATTCTTTGGCATAATCATGGTAAGAGGACCCGGGCAGAAAATTTCAGCACATTTTTTCGCAAGATCCGGCACTTCACTGACAAGTTCATCAACTTGAGAAAAATCAGTTATATGAACTATAAGCGGATTATCCGACGGTCTGCCCTTTGCTTCATATATTTTTTTTGAAGATGCAGGATCAAGAGCATTTCCGCCCAGTCCGTAAACTGTTTCAGTAGGTATTCCGACAATTTCGCCGTTTCTTATAAGTTCTCCTGCAAGTTTTACGCTTTCCTTACTTGCCTTGAGAACCTTCGTATGATAATTAAACATTTTATGTTACGATTCCTCCTGGGCCGAAAGCTTAGCCGCCTGATCGGCGGTAGCAAGAGCGTCAATTACTTCATCAAGGTTTCCGTTAAGAACCTGAGCAAGTCTGTAGATCGTAAGACCTATTCTATGGTCGCTTATTCTTCCTTCCGGGTAGTTATATGTTCTGATACGCTCGCTTCTGTCGCCTGTTCCCACCTGAGAGCGACGTTCCGAAGCGATCTCGTTATCGTGTTCGCGCTGTTTTTGTTCCAGAAGTCTTGAGCGTAGAACTTTTAAAGCCTTGTCTTTGTTTTTATACTGAGATCTTTCGTCCTGACATTCAACAACCATTCCGGTTGGAATATGAGTTATCCTTATTGCGGAAGATGTTTTGTTTATATGCTGTCCTCCTGCACCGGAGGAACGGAAAACATCTATCTTAAGGTCTTTTTCTTCGTTAAGTTCAATCTCGACTTCCTCTGCTTCCGGAAGCACTGCAACAGTAACAGTAGATGTGTGAATTCTTCCCTGTGATTCTGTTTCAGGAACACGCTGAACACGGTGAACACCGCTTTCATACTTTAATCTTGAATATGCTCCTTCACCTTCAATCATAAAGGATATTTCCTTAAAGCCACCGAGTTCGGTTTCATTTGCATTTATCACCTCGGTTTTCCAACCTTTTGAAGCTGCATACATCGAATACATTCTATAAAGAGAATTTGCAAAAAGCGCAGCCTCTTCTCCTCCTGCCCCGCCTCTTATTTCAATTATAACGTTCTTTTCATCATTTGGGTCTTTGGGAAGAAGAAGTATTTTTAGTTCCTCTGAAAGCTTAGCCATATCTTCTTTTGATTCATCATACTGAAGCTGAACCATTTCCTTGAATTCCTTATCAAGTCCGCCTGCTTCCAGAAGCTCTACAGCTTCATCGAAAGACGCCTTAGCCTTTGAGTATTCTTTATATTTTTCGACCAAAGGAGTAAGCTCCTTATATTCTTTCATATAATTTCTGTATGCGTCCTGATCATTTATAATTTCGGGCTGCATAAGCTTTTCATTTATTTCATTGTATTTATCTTCAATTATTTTAAGCTTTTCATCTAACATTTTAAATTATCCTTCCATAGTTTTTTAGTCAAGAAACAAAAAAGTTAAGCTATGGCTCTTCACTTTCCCGAATGATATTTTTAATGTTTTTTTCAGCCTTGGCCCTTGGTATCATAAACTCACGTCCGCAGCCCAAACATCTTAGCTTAAAATCCATACCAGATCTTAAAACAAGCATTTTGAATTCGCCGCATGGGTGTTTCTTTTTCATTACAAGAATATCGCCACGGCAGACATCCATACAAAACATTCCTTTCTATCCACAATACTTATTTTATTATACAATAGAGTCAAAACGGTATTGTATAATTGCCCATCAAAAGGCACTTATCTCTTCAGAGGCGAGCCGTTGGGCATAAAATTAATAATTGCTTGCAATTATTATACCACATATCCGTTTAAAAGGCAAATACTTTAACTGATAATTTAAAATTTTCGGTCAATACTTATTACAAGATAAAATAAGTAAAGGAGTTTTTTATGAAACATATCAAGTGCAACGCAGGCAGTGCGGACAACGCAGAAATCCTTGCAGGAAAAATTGCAAGAAGCGGAATACCAGTATTTTCAATAGATCTCGAATCTGAGATTTACAGCAAACCCTCAGAGCCTATATCGTTTCAAAAAGGTCTTATGTGTAATTATTTTGGCGAGGGCACATTTGCTTACAAAAGTCACAATGAGTCATATGGCAATTTAGTTATAACCTGTCCCGATGAATATGCTCATGCAGTTGAACAGATAATGATGTCAAACGGCGGTTATTCCATAAAAACAAAGTAATAAATGTTAATGCTTCCGCATAGGATTTAAAGGTAACAAATGATATCTATAAATCTTTGGAGGTATAAAATATGAACTATTACCCGGAAGGAAAGCTTATAGGAACAGTAAGCAACAGAAGCTATCTGAGAAGTCCGCAGTCGTTCAGAGAAGCTATACAACAAAACAAGACTCTTGAAGCAAGAGCAGTCATGTGTGACGGGGAGCATAATCTTATAGTTGAACTTCCCTTCGGAAAAGGGATAATACCACGGCTTGAAGGAGCAATAGGAATTGACAACGGAATCACAAAAGATATCGCTCTCATTTCAAGAGTCAATAAGCCTGTTTGCTTTAAGCCTCTGTGTATTGAAACAGACAGCGACGGCGGTTATGTGTGTATCCTTTCAAGGAAGCTTGCCCAGCAGGAATGTATGAACGAATTTGTGAGCCGTCTTACTCCGGGACAAATAATTCCTGCTAAAATAACTCATTTTGAAAGCTTTGGATGCTTTGTTGATATCGGATGTGGCATTCCATCTCTTATTCCTATTGATTGCATTTCCGTTTCGAGAATATCACATTCATCAGACAGATTTGTAAACGGTCAGAATATTTTTGCAGTTGTCAAAGCAGTTGAGCAAAACAGGATATATCTTTCCCATAAGGAGCTTTTAGGCACATGGGAGCAAAACGTTTCGCAATTCAAAGCCGGTCAGACTGTTTCGGGAATCGTACGGTCGGTTGAAAATTACGGAATATTCGTTGAGTTGACGCCAAATCTTGCCGGGCTTGCAGAACCTAAAGAAAATGTTTATCCGGGTCAGTGTTCCAGTGTTTACATTAAAGCAATAATTCCGGAAAAAATGAAGGTTAAGCTTATTGTTGTAGATGTTTTTGACTGCGATACAAAACCCGAACCGATCAAATACTACATAAACAGCGGAAAAATCAGTAAATGGACGTATTCAACCGAATGCGCACCAAAATTAATTGAAACTGTCTTTTAAATTTAGAAACAAAAAGCTCTGAACTATTTTTCAGAGCTTTCAGTCTGTCAAAAAACCCCTAATCCGCAAGCGGATTAGGGGTAAATCATATATTCAAGCAAAAACAGGCTCAAAAATCATAAAATACAAATAGATATAAATCTCCTTCCACCTATGTATCGC
>CALWNN010000077.1 GCA_944382845.1 uncultured Clostridia bacterium | reverse complement strand
ACTCTGTGTGTTGGCACATAGGCGGCTTTCGCTGTGGCTCGATCCGGTCTGATCAACATTCATATTTAAATCCCATAACCGGGCAAGGTTGTGATACTTACGGATCATATCGTGGCTCACTCAACTTAATTCCCGACCAAACGGAAATTTTGTACGCAGAAATCAAGTTTCAGTCTCTCCCTTTTCAATCTTTCATAGGGAGGGTTCGGTATTTAGTTGTCAAGGTTCAGCGGAAAAAATTAAGTCCCCCGGAGATAAGATGCGTTCTCACGAAGGACTTGACAAAATGTATTTAACCGTGTTATAATTAAGCACGGAAAATTAGCACTGAGCAATACCTTTGAGATGGTCCTACATCTTATCGGTAGGCGGGCTTGGACTTTTGACAGAAGTCCAGTCCGCTGCGAGGTGTTTATTTTTTCCTACTCCTATATAGTACCACAAATTCGTTGTGTTGTCAATAGAAAGCCTGTATTTATGTGATAGTTATGTGATTTTTCGTCGCTATGCACAAATTCAAGGCTTTTTTTTGTTATGTTGAACAAATGGTATTGAAAATATTTGTTTGCTGTTTTCGCTTTTCAACTTTGTCTCCGGTGAATTCGAAGTTGTGTTATATGCACAAAAAAGCTGCCACACTTTTGGTGCGACAGCTTTTGAGGTGTTCACAGCAGTTTAACGATCCACTCGAGCCAACTCCTTATAGTAGAGGCTCTACGGGTATATGTACTTTCGCTTTCAATATTATAGAGAAAATAATGCAAAAGAAACAGACAAAACTTTGAGCCCACCGGGCGCAAAGTCGGATCTTCAAGAGCTTTCACTTCCGGAAGAGTCCAATGCAAAAGAAACGAACAAAACTTTGAGCCCACCGGGCGCAAAGTTGGATCTTCAAGAGCTTTCATTTCCGGAAGAGCCCAATGCAAAAGAAGATGTCACCGCACTTTTCTCGGAGCGCTCATCCGTCACAACTCCGATTCTTCGTTGTTTTCCGCCGTTTGAGTTGTAATCAGACAAAGATATTTATCAAGCCTTTCTTCCTCAAGTTTTGCCACCATGTCAGCGAACGGATCAAGATTTCCGCTTGTGGCATATTCCTCAAGACAAGTGTAGTAATCCATGCGATCCTCTTTGTTTATTGATACGGGGAGAAATCCTGCGGACATGAGCTGATAGTTCATGATAAGTCTTGCGGTTCTTCCGTTACCATCGACAAAGGGATGTATTTTCACAAACTCAGCGTGAGTCCATGCTGCAAGTTCAATAGGATTGTCGAAATGGCGTGAATCGAGATCGCTGTAAAAATACTTGATCTGACGATACATATCATTGGGGGAGGGAGGTGTATGCTCAGAGCCTGAGATATATACGTCAACATTTCGGTATATTCCTCTTGCAAGAATGTTTTCCATGACAATGGCGTGAATGTCCTTGACAGTTTTCTCGTCCAGAGGTCTTTTATTTTCAACACAGGCTGTTATATATTCAAAAGCTTTCTTGTGATTGACTACTTCGTATATTTCTCGCATTGATTTTCCGCCAACAGATATTCCGTCCTCAATAAGCATTTTGGTTTCAATGAGAGTAAGAGTGTTTCCCTCAATGGCGGTGGAGTGGTGGGTGTATTTGACCAAAAAATCATCGTTATAATTTTTGATAATTTCATCCCGGATCGAGGATCTTAACGATTCCAGTTGTTCCTTCATGGATAAAAGCCTCTCATAATTCATACTATCCCTCCTGTACACTGATTTTCTTGGTTTAATCATATCACAACGCAGGCACAAAGTCAAACATAGAGTTTTGAGTGAAAAAATTGAAAACAAAAAGCGGCGCAAAACTAAACTATAAATCAGACAGCCGAAACTCTGAGGAGCAATGCGACTTTTCTGAAATCAAAACCGCAAAAAATGAAAAATCGCCCTATATGTATTAATACTTAGCTAAAGTTATAAGATAAGATTAATCTTTATCTTTCAATTTTTTTCGTAATTTAAGTGGGTCTATAATAGGCTTGTCAATTTTCGGACTACCTCCTGACGGATCAACAAAGAATTTTCTTTTCATAGATGAGAGAAGGATGAGAGAAGGCGATCGCTCCTATGATAAATATATACCCAGAAAATCGTACGACGATAATGAGTGGTTTTACCTCTGCCATTCAAATAGTACTCATCTGCTTCAAAAAGAATAACGTATCTTCCGAACCTTGATAGAATATAAATGAAAAGAAAAAACCTCTCTTTGGCGCTTATCGTAACATAGTTGTTGTGTCCAAGCGCACCGTTTTGACAACAGTAACGCTCACGGCAGAGCGCACCTGTGGCGTTAAGAACGTTTATCTTGACGGTAACGGTTGACCTTGAAAGTCCTGTAAGCTTCGTGAGCTGACTGTAGGAGGGAAAAGCCCTGTTGTGACTGTTCTGATAGTAAGAAACGGCACAAAGCACCATCGCCGCTCCCTTATCCTCCTTCAAAAGCTCAAACATTGCCTTGTCGAGCATGGAGAATTTGCCGCCGATACGTCTGATCTCATATTCTGAAGTAGTGGTGTAACCGCTTCTTATGTGTTTGTGACGGATCTTCTTATAATATATAAGTCTGAAGACCCTTGTACACAAAGTTCAGAAGTAAAAAAGCCATTCCTACATTAAACATCAGCCCCGAAAGGGTTGAAATGAGGTCGCCGTCAACCGTAAATGAATCGATGGTATCTCCGATGTTAAGCGAATAGTTGCTTATTTTTGAGAGAAGCTCCATTGCCCAGCCGAGGATCACCTCACCGAAAAGTGAAAGGAGCGCTGCTATTGCCCCAAGAACAAGTATTTTTATCACTGTTCTTTTTCACCGTCCTGTCTTATGAGTAGTAACCGGTTATGACTCCGAGTGTTGCTGACACAAGCGGAATTAGGATTGTGCATGCGACAGCTCCGATAGCTCTTTTTTGCCACTCCTTTTTGTCCTGTTCGTCAGCGTTCTGACGGCGAACAAGGAAGTAGATTATCGCAAGAGTGCCGGTTATAAGCGAGAGCGCTGTTAGTGTAAGATGATAAAAATAGTCGGGCAATCTTTCAGCTTAAATGTTACAATAAAGACGGTGATAAAATGGGCAGACGGAAATTTATATGCGAAGCGCTGAAATATATAGATGATAATTTTGGCGATAAGATGGTGCTTGATGAGCTTGCCAGAATATCGGGGTATTCTGTACCGCAGTTTTCACGGCTTTTTACAGAATTTACAGGCATTACACCTATGCGTTATGTTAATGTAGTCCGTATTCAGAATAGCACGATTATGCTTTCAAAAGCTGATAAAAGCATTACCGAAATTGCCTTTGCCTGCGGTTTTGATACGCTGGAGGTTTTTGAACGAAGCTTCAAGAAATATTTCGGCATATCTGCAAGCGAATATCGCTCTGGATGTCAGATTTCTGCTACACCATTCTATCTCTCCGAGCAGATTTATTATGAAAGGCTGAGAAATATGGCTATTGACGGCGGAAATAATTTCGATTGGGGCAGAACTGCAGAGCTTTATGCGAAAAGTAGGAATATTTACCCGCAGGAATTCTGGGAAATGCTTCACTCTCTTGGCGTAGGACAGTCTGAACAGAAAATTCTTGACATTGGTACAGGCACAGGCATTCTGCCTATGAATATGAAGTGCTACGGCGGAGAATATACGGGTGTGGACTTATCCTCGGAAATGATTGAGCAAGCCAAAGCTCTTGCACCTGACATAAACTTTATTTGTGCCGATGCACATAACCTTCCCTTTGAAAACGGCAGCTTTGATGTTGTTACAGCTTTACAGTGTTGGGTATATTTTGATAAGGAAAAGCTGCTGCCTGAACTGCATAGGGTATTGAAAAAAGACGGCAGTCTTTATATTATGTTTCTCACTTGGCTTCCCGATGAGGATGAAATTATCCGCAGGAGCTTTGAACTTGTCAAGCGTTACAATCCTAATTGGAGTGGATTTATGAAACGTGCAGACAGGCTGGATTTTCATTGGTTAAGCAGGGAGTTTTCTGTTGAAACAGTTATGAAAAAGGATTTTCGCTTGCCTTTTTCAAAAGAAAGCTGGTGCGACAGAATGGTTGCAAGCAGAGGTGTCGGAGCAACTCTTACAGAAGATAAAATCTCTGAATTCCGTGCTGAACTTATGGGCATATTAAATGCTGAAAATGAAGATTTTACCGTTCTTCACGAGGGCGTTATTATAAAACTGAAAAGGAATTAAGCTATGAATAACAAATATTATACTGTTTGCGGAATTGTTGAAATAGAGGGCAAGATTTTACTTGTTCGTCATACCTACGGAAATGCAAAAGACAGAATTTTACTGCCGGGTGGGTTTGTTCAGGAAAATGAACTGCCTACTGCAGCAGTTGAACGTGAAATTCTTGAAGAAACAGGTGTTACTGCAAAAGCAAAATCCTTAATTGCTATGCAGTTCAAGTCTGAACAGTGGTGTGCTGTTTTTGTAATGGAGTATATTTCCGGTACACCGAAATCTGACGGATTTGAAAATAGTGAGATTTTGTTGCTTACTCCTGAAGAAGCGGTGAAACGTGATGATATTACGAATATGAGCAGGGAAATTTTAAAGGCGTATATAGCAAAGCATTCTGAATTATCGAAAAGCGGATATGTTCCTGCTTCAGCTAATAGAGATAATTATGTGATTTTTGGAGTATAAAAACATTTATTAATTTTTATCTGAACCTTTCCGCCTCCAACTACGTCTATATTAGCTTGGCTTTTTGCCCTCATTTTCAATTCTATACAAATATCGCTCGGTAATGCCTATGCGTTCTGCAAGCTCCTCCATTGTGAGTTCGGAACGCTGTCGGGCGGCTTTGATAATTTTACCGAGTGTTTCAGGTTCAGTATGCACTTGCAGTTCACCTCCGCTGTATATAATTATACAGAAATCTGTCGAAATTATAATGGCATAGAGGTTCTGTATTAAAGTGTACTGTTGGTTCAAAATGGAATATGCAAATTACCTCGTCAAAAAAAACTGAATTGTGACGAGGCGCATTATGCTGTCTTAATTCCTCCAGTTCAGTTTTTGGACTGGAGGTTTTTTATGTGCTGGAGTAGTTCCTGCATTTCGCTGCCTGTTTCGCACTCAACGGCTAATGCGCAGATCGAGGTTACTCTCAAAGCCGACGGAACTTTTGTAACTGCATCTGCTCTTTCCAGGGAGGAAGGGCTGAACACTATTATTCCCGTAACAGAAGATTCAGGAGCACGTACAAGCGGAGTATGTGCAATGCCGCTTGCAGATAAGCTGATTTATCTTTGCGGCGATTATAGTGAATATGTCGATAAAGATAATACGCAGTATTTTAAATCCTATATTGAACAGCTTGAACGCTGGAAAGACAGCGAGTACTCACATCAGTCGGTCAAGGCAATATACACTTATTTATCGCAGAAAACATTGATGAAAGACCTTGTGAAAAATCACGTATTGCAGGTGAATGAAATAACAGGGAGACTTCAAGAGACAGTAAACATTGCAGGTATAAAACAGGCAGACGCTTTTGTAAGATTCCGTGTTTACGGTGATAGGGACGAAAAGTCCGAAACATGGCTTGATAATTCATTGTATGATAGCTTTATTTCTTGGAATAATGACGAAATGACTTCGTTGGATTATGTTACGCTACAGGAAAAATGCGACCCATAACATATAAACATCCGTCAAAAATCAGAAATACGGGCGATAAGTCCAAACTTATTTCAGCAAATGATGAAAGCGGATTTACATACCGTGGAAAATTCTCTGATAAAACCGAAGCCATCTCCGTAAGTTACGACTTTTCTCAAAAGATGCACAATGCGCTTCGCTGGCTTATTAAGCGGCAGGGTATAGGCATATCCGAAGGGGGAAAGAAAAAAGAATCGATGCAGTTTGATACCTTGCAGCTATTTTACGCAAAATACGGTTATAAGAACCAGATTCAGATTAATAAGCAGTAATATTTTTAATTTTTTTACCAAAATACTTGACAACACATTTTAGACATATTATAATAAAAATTATAAAAATAATGAAAAAAGGTGAGTACGATGCAGATTTATAGGTTTCAGAGAGGATTTACAATTATTCTTAATGAATATTGAAAATATACACATAAGATTATGGAAATTGATTTTAGGGAGTAACTACCAAAGCTGAAAATTCTGTTTCCGCCGATGTAAAAAGAGGTGTTTCAGCTTATTCCGACTGGACTCGTCTTGACGGCGGTAACGGCGATAAGGGCTGGGCAAATTTCTTTGCCGGCT
>CALWNN010000076.1 GCA_944382845.1 uncultured Clostridia bacterium | reverse complement strand
AGGCGGAATTCAGGGAGGCGTTCGATTCCCTTTCCTCCGACTACTCTTTCCGGATGGACATGATGTCGGCCGAATCCGTGGTCGAAGCCCTGTTTGAGGCTCTGTAGAGGGCTCTTTGCAGGATATTCTTCATTTGCTTTTCATCCGCTTTTCCATAGAAGCGGACAGCCCGCTCTGTCATTAAACCAACCCTTTAATTATTAATATTATGAAAAGCAATGAACTCAAGGCGCCATATGAGACGCCGGAATTGAATGAAACTGCCGTTTCGGTAGAGAATGGCTTCGCCCAGTCGCCAGATGAATACACCTCAGGAGGAGCAGGCTCTTATGATGATTTTGTGAATGACAACGGTTCCTATTAAAATACTGACAGCTATGAAAAAGATAAGCAGAATAATATTGCCGGTAGCAATGGCTCTGCCATTCATGGCATGTAACAAGGAAGAACTTACTGAACCGGTGTCCAAAGGTGAACAGATCAGTATTTCCGTCAAGGCTACAGCCGAAGATTTGGCTAACCTTACTGATACCAAGACATACATAGACGGGATGAATGTACTTTGGAGCGCAAACGAGCAGATGTCCATTTTCCTAATAAATGGCAATACGGCAGCATCTGCAACTTCTACTGGATTTACCGGTGAAGGAGAAGCAGAAGCAATGTTTGCATTCAATTTCAATTCCGAAGACATTCCGGCAAGCGGCCCTTATACATATGGAGGTATTTATCCGGCTTCGGCAGATAAAGGACTGACTAAAGGTCAAACGACAGATAAGGTGGAACTTCCTGCCACTCAAAACGCTACAGCTACAAGTTATGATCCCGCAGCCTACATCATGGTTGCAAAGCCTGAATCATTTGAAACAGTTCAAACAGACTGGATTGCATCATACCGCAGAGCAACGGCGCTTAACAAAATTACTCTTACGGGTATAAGTGAGGATATTGCCTCTGTAGCCATTACTGTTCCTGAAGGAAAATATCTGGCAGGACGTCGCTATATTGATGTGGCTACCGGTGAATCCGGGGAAATCTATTTTGGCGGAACAAATACCGTTATGGTAAATTACGCTACCGCATTGCCTCACACTGCAGCAGATGTATGGTTTACTTCGTGGGGAGTAGAAGTTGCTGAAGGCGAAGCCGTTACTATCAAAGTGACGACTGTTACGAATAAAGCCTATACCAAAACCTTCAATGCAAGAGCCGAAGGCATCAAATTCACAGAAAACTATCTCAACACACTGTCTGTAGATATGAGCGATGCCATCGCAGAGGAAACAGGACTTTCATTGCCATTTACGGAGGATTTTTCGGAAGTGACAGGTAGTAACACTTCTGTAGATGCTTTGGCTCAATTCGATAAAACAGGATCAATATTTTCTGTAACTGATGGTGCAATTCGGTTAGGGACTAAGAGCGCAAACGGAAAAATCACAACCAAATCAGCCCTTGATTTGTCCAAACCGTTTACTGTAATTGTTTATGGTACAGGTTGGGCAGATGATGAGCGGACACTTGAAATATCAGCCGGTTCTCAAACCAAATCAATAACGTTCAACACGGATAAGGAATTAAATACCCAGTATGTCGAAGTTCAGTATGTGTATTTTGAAGCCGAGACGGACATGACCAAAGTATCATTTACGAATAAAGACGGACGAGTCATTCTGAACAGTATTGAAATTGTTTCCGGTGAATGGATTCCGACACCTGAAATCATGGTTACAGAAAATTCAAAGACCGTAAATTATGATGCAGAAAGCGTTGAGTTTTCTTACATTACAATGGGCATTACCGGAGATATTACTGTTACAGAAACTTCTGATGTCGACAACATCGTTTCTTCTGCATCTGCTACCGACGGCATCGTTTCCGTAAGTCTTGTTCCTAATACAGAAGAAAGAGAAAAAACAGCGACAATCGAACTCTCTTATGAAGGAGCTGAACCGGTCACTCTGACGATTATCCAAAAAGCCAGCCCTTCTACTTCAGCAGTCACAATTATACTGGATGCAGCCACCCGACCTTGTCCTGAATTCCCGACAGGAGATCAAAAAGAAGAGCAAACCTATACAATAGAGGGCTATAGTTGGACCTTCTCGCCATCATCGGGTAATAAATTCCGTTGGTATGAAAATGATTTCTATTTACTGTGGGGAAAACAAGGAGCATATATTCTAATGCCTGCTGTTCCGGATAAACATCTTACCTCCGTAACTATTTTGACTGGGGAAGGTGCATCTAAGAGTGTTAAAGTCGGCGTTTATACAGAAGATGGTACGTCAGCTGTTTCAGGAGGGGAAGCTATTCAGTTAAATAAGCAAGGTGCTGAATTTTCATGGTCTCTAACAGGGACTGAGAATAATACAGCATATCAATTACGGGTATGTAGTGCGCATAATGCTCAACTTCAAAAATTGACTTTGATATACGAATAATCGAATAATTTTAAAAATCCAGCCGCTCCGACCCTCGGGGCGGCTTTTTTATTGCAGGTTTCTGCTGATGTCACGCTATTTAGAAATCCTTGCCACCATGAAAATATTCAAACAGGAACATCGTGAATGAACTTAAAATTGAAACGGTACCTAATGGAATAAATTTAGATAATTGCCCGTTGAATATTTTCTTTTGTGTCACATCGTCTACATGCGTAGGGAGAGTGGCCGAATCTTTACTGATATAATGCGCTTTGGAAGCATGCATTTTTACAAGATTATCCCATGTGCTTTTCAAATTTGACATCCTTTGTTTTTCTTGCTCAGTAATATTTCCACTCTTGTCTGTTTTGAACAGAAGCATGTAGCGTTTCCTATTATATTCGAATTTATTTGACCATGATTTGAAACATCTGCAATCCGCAATTGAAACAGTTGTCTTCAGGAAGTCTTTGGCCGAAAGAGAATTAATACAGTACAAGGCTTCTATCATCGGGTAACTGATAAATAGTTGCCCCTTATCCATTGGATCAGAAAACAAATCCAGCATATCGGATATGGCGGAATTCAATGTTTCTGATGAAATTGTCCTGTTCTGCGGGTCATAGTCGAAGAAAAGATATATTGATTCAAACTGATATGACGAGTATCCATCAAGGGATGAGTCCCCGCATTTGTGCAGCCGTTCACGTAGTATTTCAAATACATCAGGCTCACACCCATCGTCAACATAGGACTTTACTTCTTTCCATAGAGTATAAGTGTCTGTGCCATACGAACAAACCAATTGATCTTGATTATCTGCAAAGTACAACTGACGTATCGTTGCTACGACAGGAGGTTCGGTATTTCTTCCCTCTAAAATCAACAACATCATACTACCTCATATTAAAAGAACCTGCCCGATACATTTTTTCTATATTATGTCCTTGACGAAGTTCGCCTCTGTCAGTAAGTTCGCTTAGCGCATCTATTTTATTGTTTTTCAAATTAAAAGCACAGTCAGGACGCAAAAAATCATTATTCAGTAACATGGTATTGTGCGATGAAAGGAATACCTGAAAATCTTCTTTGAATAAGGTCCTGCACACGTTTATTGAAAGTTCAAAATGATAAAACGCATCAAACTCATCTATAAATACAAAACGAATATCAGCTTCTTTCATCCTTTTACTCCAATAGAACAGGAGTTCCAAAGATTTCGTACCGGTTGACATGATTGACAAAAGCGGTACAGAATTATTTCCAATCCTGCACAATATATGCTTATGTTCTTGTGTTGTCGGAGAAAAATCAAAGTTCTGCCCGCTTTCTTCTTTCAAAAATTCGGCATACTCATCTACATATCCGTGTTTTATGATATAATCTTCGATATAAACTACACCTGTATCAATACCTATGTAATCCCGTTCATCCAAACTTCGGAACCATAGCATGGAACCGATAAAATCCATCAGGTTTTGAAGATAATGACCTTTAGACAGAGGAAATGTGCCTATTATGAATTTCAAGACAGACACTCCGTTTGCATTATCAATGAGTTTTTCTTTCATATTGGCATCTATGGGAAACTCCGGTGTAATGTCTATATCGTGTTCATTCTTGACAAAAACAGAAAGGCCATTATGATAAAGAGATTCTTTAATTAATGTCCCCTGAATATTTCTGCTATATGTATAATCGACTTTATCGTCTCCATTAAACAGGAACGAATATTCGAAACTTATCGGGCGATCGATAGCTCCTTGATATATTACTTTTTGATAATCAATCGGTTTTTGATTATTAACAATACTTACGATATCAAATACCGCCTTACCTAAACTTGATTTGCCGGAACCATTTATACCATAAATTATTCCGTTTTTTATCACGCCGTTCTTTATTAGGTGTGTATTGAAATTATAGTCCCGGGGATGAGACAAATCCCATGTAATCTTCTGAGAAAATCCCATATAATTTGTTACAGAAAACTTCGTAAGCATAATAAAACCAATATGAATTTTATGCAAATATATAAAATGTTTTTATCCGTAAAAATTTTACGGAACTTTCTCGTGTGGTTTTTTGGGGAAATGAAGCCGGTACAAACTTTCAAATATGTACCGGCTTCGTCTCATCAAAATGTAATGATGAAAGAGCAAAACAGTTTTTTCATAGAATTAAGTCCGTAATTCAAACTCTTATAATTTAACTTTG
>CALWNN010000075.1 GCA_944382845.1 uncultured Clostridia bacterium | reverse complement strand
GTGTTTGGTATAGATAAAAAGATGATACTTAGTTATTTTTTTGCACTCATTATCCCTCCGAATTTGTGCTTTTTCGGTCGGCTATGGTAGCATAGTCCTTCGCGGAAGTCAACGTCCGCAAAATCGTTGCTTAAAACACTTATATAAACGAATTGAGAGCCGAGTAAGGACTGTTTTTCTTGCTCGGCTCTTTTGCTGTCCGTGAAGCATTTCCTGCTTTGTACGCAACGATTTTGGCTTTGTCCCGTTGACTTCCGCAGACCGACAGAAAAGATGCTTTCCTTCCACCGTCCTATGCACCTTCGCCTTTTGCCCGAAAAAGGCAAAATCAAATTCGGAGGTGTATCGAAAATGGAAATGTTGGTAACCAAGTTCTCAAAAGGGAAGTATCGCAATGAGGGAGAATTTTTCTCCGAGCCTATCTCTGCCGAGAACGTCAAGCTCATGGGCGAGATGATCGCATTACAGGCGTTGCGTACCGTTAAGAAGTTCGATATGAAGGTCGCAGACAAGCTATATATCGGTTTAATCAAAGACCTACACCATATGCGTGAGATAGACTATATCGTATCAGACGGCTACGACGTGGCGCAAACGGCAATTTGTTTTCTTTATCAATTTGTCGGTCACAGCGCCAATGAGATTTACGGCAAAGACCGCAAAGGGAAAAAGATCACCATTAAACTTGCCTGCTATCGTGAAGTAGACCGCTTTATTGACGGTTTACGGAACAGAACCGACAGACGAGGAACTATCGTTGAGTCTATAGATTTCACCGATTATAAGGCTTTGCCCATGGATCCCGTAAACTGTTTTGAACACGAACAGACCGATTACAGCAAATACGATGAACTCGTAGAAGCATTGCAATTATCTGCATTGGAGCTTGCTATCCTAAACTGCTACATGAACGGTATGAGGCAAGCCGAAGTCTGTGCCGAACTCGGTATCGGTCGCGGGACAATAAACCATCGTAAGGCAAGTATTCGCCAGAGATTTTATGTTCGTTTCGGAATATTTTAAAATATCTACAATTTAATAATATAACTAAGAGGCAGTCTTTGTTAGACTGCCTCTTATTATGCATTACAGAGAAGTGTTCTCAAAACAAAGGAAAAACATAACTTGAGCAACTAATTCCATATTGCGTTTTTCCTGATGAGAAGATATTAATCAGTTTAAAATTTATCAATTGAATCTATCAATATAGTTGTTGTTCCGTGTGCGCTATTTGAATCTTCCATTTTAATATCAGTAGGATATGAGTAGTTACCATATATATCAAAGATTTCATTAAAACGAGAAGAATTATTATGGTTATACAACAATTTTATTGCTTCATCTATTGATAATTCTTTTTCCTTTTGGATATTCATAATATTAAAACTCCTTTTTATATTATATGCAAATTACCGCTTTCCAGTTATAATAAATGTCTGTCCATTTTGATTTTCAATAAACTTCAAAGTCGATGGAATTCTGTAAATTGATAAAATATATGTATGGTAAAGAGATAATACCTTATCCTGTAACATTTGATCCTTTTCCAAGGGTACAACTTTCAATCCTATTTTTTTGCAATCATCGATATTATAATGTCGATCGTGTACTTTTGAGTTATCATGGCTTGCTAATTCATCAAGTATTTGGGAAACTTTTTGTTCCTTAATTTTGGATTTTTTAAACATGCATGAGTATAGCCAGTCTTTTACTAATGCATAAGATAAATCGACTATATTTTGGCACTCGCCAACAAAAGCGGGACGGTATTGTTGTATTATTTCTTTCCAAATTAAAGACACATTAGGGTCAGCTTGGGTTTCTGCTATGGCTTGCCTAAACTCTTTTAATATTCCTTGTGCTGGAGCATTACGATATTGTGGATCAATTGGGCCTAAACTTGACTCTTTACCCATTATTATTTCTTTGCAAGCACACGCGATCATAGTTCCAGCAGACATTGCCATATGGGGAACTATTACACGTATATCATTATGAAACATGAGCCTAAGATACTTAACAATGCTTTCTGTTGCAGTAATGACTCCTCCAGGGGTATGTAAAATCAAGTCTAAACCTTTAGACCGATCTAATCCTGCCACCGCATTCATTAGTCCATTGATATCGTTGTCAGTGATAGAATAATCAGTATTCGCTGTTACGCCTTGAAGCCAAGCAGAAATATAACTGATTACATTTCTATTGGTGATGTTTGAAATGTCTTTCATGAATCCAAATCGCATATTAGACAATTCACCGCTAATAATATTTGAAACTTCATTTTGAAATTGTGGCGTGTTTTGCGGAATTGTTTTCAATAGATTATTAATCTTAGGGGTTACAGCAAGATTAAAAATATTTTCAATTTCAGTAAAGTTTCCCATAATATGCATTCCTCGTAAATATTAGTTCCATCGACAGTCTATGGAAATGATTGTAGTCGGCATTCCAACAATTTGTATATCAAATTTTAAGCTTGTTTCAACCTTAGTAGCGGCATTATGAATACGGAAACTAAATTGCCATCCACCGTCCATATAAAGTTCAACAGTATTTGTACTTCCGGGCTTAAAATCTAAACTTACTATCCGCGTGGGCAATAAAGCATGAGGCACTGTAATTTTAGGAGCTATTGTTTTACTGGAACGATTTAATGTTCCATGTAAATTATAAGTTTGAATTTTTGTAATACGTTTGCTGTCAATGCTGATAACTTTATAAAAATCAAATTCTCCAAGCAAGTACTCAACCATTTTTTGCGGAACAGAAGAATCTAAAGCATTACTATGTAACACTTCTTTTATAAATGCTTGTAATAAAGGGATGTATACGGTTTGCTCTTTAGAAGGCAAATCATGCCAAGCCTTCTTCTCAGCTTTTTGAACGTTTAAGTAGTCAAAAATAGGTTTGATATCACTCCAATATTGATCCGAGCAAGGAATGCCGAACCATTTTTCTCCAAAGTCCAACGATTTTGCCAATCTACTATGTTTGACTGCAAAATGATTGTGCTTGATGCTTAAACCAATTTCCCATTGAACATCCGAGCGTGATATAACAATATCGCGAACATCGCCCTCTTTTCCCTCGTTGTCGGTCTGGATTTTTAATGTAAGCATATCGGTGCTTTGTTCCAGTATCATTGGTTCCATATCGAATATGGTATCAACTGCTGCGCTTGCACTTTCTCTTAGGATGTATTGAAAACTTTCAGGCATTGAGTTCCAAGCGTTAAGCGCTGCTTGGTAAGCCGAATTATGAATCACCTCTGCCGCCCGCACTTTTATGATTTCGTTCAATAATGTTGTAATGCAGATGTACTCATAGGCACGACCTTGATTGTTGCTTTGTTCGCTCATCTTTTGATTCCCCTTATGATAAAGCTTTTTTAATGGCAATCGCTATTTCATACGCTAAATTTACCGGCACGGCGTTTCCGATCATTTTATAAGCGTCATCTGTATATTCATATACAAATTTGAAGTCATCGGGAAAACCTTGAATTCTTGCAATTTCACGTATCGTCATTCTACGATAGAGGTGTTCTTTCCCTTTGACAAATTCGCGTTTGTTTTGTTCGATGAATTTCATTTTAGGAGCCTGCGGGTGTAACTGGCATTGCCTACCAGAGGCTTGAACAGTAAATGCTTGTTCATCCCAGCCTTTAACCCTGTTGCGACTCATAAAAATAGGAGAATACGCTCCTGTAAAGTATTCATTGTTGTTGACTGCCGCAGGATTATGATAATTCCTTGGACCAGCAGGCACAGCCGTAAACTGTAGATCCCATATCACATCGCGTAGAGTCAACTTTTTATTATCGTCAGCCGTAGAACCTTTAGGAAAATGGAACTCAATGCCTAAATCTTGCCTAAAACCAATATAAAAAACGCGTTTCCTTTCCTGTGCGACACCATAATCCTTAGCATTTACCAATGTTACTGATACGTCATAACCACAATCCTTGAACATGGCTATAATGTTCTTTACCGCTTCAGAATGCCGATTTGCTAACATCCCGCTAACATTCTCTGCAAGGAAAAATTTGGGTTGTTTGCTACGCAATATTCTGATATAGTCATAAAACAGTTTGCCTCGCGAGTCATTGATGCCGCGCAAAGAGCCAGCTTCTGACCAAGATTGACAGGGGGGACCACCTATAATCCCATCGACTTCATCTGGAAAGTCTTCCTCTTGTATGTTTCTGATATCGCCTTCT
>CALWNN010000074.1 GCA_944382845.1 uncultured Clostridia bacterium | reverse complement strand
CCCCCGTCAATTCTTATTCCGCTGTTTTTCTATTTTTAATTGCAACACCTGCATATGCTGCAATAATCAATACAAGTACTATGCCAACCGCTGTTATAAAGATATACTTATTTGCAATGATCCATTTGCCAACCATTATTGCACCATAAGTAATCGCCCAAAAGACAAAGTAAAACAGGGCGCGGACTACCCAATGAAGTATCGAGCCTATCTTTCCACCGGATATGTATCCGCCACTATATAAATCACCAATAAATTGATATGCACATCGAAATGCAAACTGAGAAATCATCACTATTATTAAGTGCTCATACAGCGCGTTTATGGGCAGTCCCAGGGGATCGGTTATTCTATCAAAAAAGAACTTGAGTATTTCGGTCAATGTAATCTCCTTCGCCATATCATAAATTCTAATTATAGTTTCATGTTGATTGAAACAAAGTCATTATACCATATTAGTGCGATTTTTTCAATGCTTTTTAAGAGTTTTTACTCTGTGTTGTCGGAAAACGCCGACAATAAAACGCAATAAAATCATACCCATTCATAAATATTAAAGGTGCTACCGATTGAAACGATTGCACCTTTAAATTGCTTTTCAGCTTATGATTTCTTAATGCTGCGGAACATCTTATCTATACATCGTTTCTTTTGTTCGTAATTCGGGTGGACATACAAATTCAAAGTTGTGCTTATGTTCGAATGCCCCAATATCACGCTTACTGTTTTGTAATCGCACTTACTTTCAATACACCGCGTCGCGAAACTGTGCCTGAGACCATGAAACTTTATCGGCGGTATACCTAATTTGTCAAGCAGTCTTTTGTAATAGTTTCGGTATGTACGGGGTTCGGTTGGCTCAGCATCATTTGTTAAGACATAATAATCACCCCGTACCACTTTCTTTAGAGGCTTTAAGACTTCATAAAGTTCCTTGATCATAGGAATATCCCTCATCGATGTGGCTGTTTTGGGAGTATCAATTAAGAGTTCTGTTTTTCTTACACCACCTTCATTTACATAAATTCGCTGAATCGTCTTTCGTATATGAATGACTCCGTTATGATACTTTATCTCATGGAGCTGGGGTATGAAAATAACACCTTGGATAAGGTCAACATGTACTCAGTTTATCAGTTTTTTATTGAGTACGGAGTTACCGAACAGGAGGTTTTAAACGGTGTGGCGGTTGAAACAACCCGTCTTGACAAACTGTTTCAAAGTCTGCCAAGAGGAAATCCTGCAAAAGCCGCCTATGCCACATCGAATTTTGCAAAGGGCGAAATGAAATCCTCAATCTTTGCAACTCTATCGGAAAATATGGCTCTGTTCGGACGCGATATGGGAATTGCTGCTCTGACATCTGGTGACGACATTGATTTTATTAAGCTTTTTGGCAACGAAGAAACGCCGACGGCTATTTTTATGATTATTCCCGACAACCGCCCTGCGAGACATTCGGTAGCCTCAATGTTTATCAATCAGGCTTACCTGTCGCTTTGTGAGTATCTTGACGATAACGAAATAAAAAGGCTTCCCCGAACAGTTAATTTTATATTAGATGAGTTTGCCAACATGGTGACTATCCCTGATATGGCTGCTAAAATCACCGTTTCAGCGGCAAGAGGCATTATCTTTCATCTTTTTGTACAATCGCTGCAACAGGTTGAGTCAAAGTACGGCAAGGACGCTAAAACGATTATGGAAAACTGCGGCAACACAGTTTACATCTACTCTCTTGCCCCCGAAACAAACGAATACTTTTCTAAGTTACTTGGCTCATCGACGCTGCAATACGAAACCTATTCCGGAACAGTTGATGAAGGCATGAAAAACAAGTCTTATCACTTCAAAGCAAAGCCGCTGAAAAGCCCAACCGAACTGTCGGTACTCTCATACGGCGAAACAATAATCAAACACCAGCGAATGTATCCGATTTTAACTAAGTTCGGATTTTTTTATAAGCTGGGGCTTAAAGTCACGCCGATAAGTGAAATTCCTCTTTCGGACAGCAGACGTGCTCTTTCCGACTGGCTGTTTCCTTTTGAACTCATTGATGAGGCTTACTCTAAAGCCTGCGGCAGCGGTGTGACTTCTGCGGGAGCTGCAAATGATATTCCAAACATACCGCTTGTTTCGCCCGACAGCCACACCAAGAGGGAATACAAAAGCGGTAAGAATCCTACAAACCCTGTTAAACTTGCCATAGAACAAGCGAACAGAGTAACTAACAACGAATTTTCTGAGCTTTTAGCTGCAAGAGACTTCAGGCAGCTGAAGGCTCTTTTAAATCAACTCAAGTTTAAACGTCAGTTAAGCGAACAGTCGCTTGAGCTGCTATCAAATATTGTCGAAAATGAAAAGAACAGATAGTAAAACTTCAGGAGGTAATTATGTCTTACACAAGAAAAGCAAAAACCACGCCTTCATCGGTATGCAGAGTAAACAAAAATGAAAACTATACGATAATGAGCAATTTCCATTTGCGCTCAAAAAATTTAAGCCTTAAAGCGATAGGACTTTTAAGCAAGGTGCTTTCACTTCCCAAGGACTGGGATTATTCCGTTTCGGGGTTAAGTTCAATTTGCAAAGAAAAGGAAACTGCAATTAAGGCGGCTCTTGATGAGCTTAAAGCCTGGGGATAGCAAGAGTTTTTATGTGCCACGGTGGCACGCTTTTTTGTATGATTGTTAAAGTGGCTTTACTTGACTAACGTGGTATAATTATTTTGTACATCTGTACAAAAAATATCATATTAAAGGAGACAAAATTATGTCTGAAAAGAACATCTATTATGTTAACGAAAACCTGAACTTTGCAGCACCTATATCTGCAGAAACCTTGTTTTCGGATTATGCTGCAATTTGGCTTACCGAAAACAGAACAGAACTCTCGCCTAAAACTTATACCCGGTACCAAACTTTGCTTGAAAGAATTAATCTCGGTATCGGGCATATCCCTATCGGCAAATTAACATCACATCATATTATTGAGTTTTACAGCCGCCTTCGCCTGAATGGAGTAAACAAGCGAACAGGCGGTTCCCTTTCGCCAAAAACGGTTTTACATCATCATCGCCTCATATCAAGTATTCTTCATAATGCCGTCCGGGAAAGGATATTGGAGTTTAACCCGGCAAGTTCGAAATATATGAAAGTGCCTTATGTTCCGGCAAGAGAAGTAAGCTGTTTGCAGATTAAAGACATTGAAAAACTTATCATGGTGCTAAAACGCGAACAGCCAAAGTGGAGAGCGCTGATTTATATACTTATTTTTACCGGCGTAAGAAGGGGAGAGGCTCTTGGGATTGAATGGCATGATATCGACTTTGACCGCAAAACAATTACTGTTCGTCGCAGCTCAATATGTATTTCTGGTAAGATTATTACCAAAGAGCCAAAGACTTCGGGTTCGCACCGGAGCTTTTCTTTCCTTTCGGATGAACTGCTTGGACAGGAGTTGCTAAGCTATAAAGAATATTATAATCTTAAAATCGGCAAGGAGGCAGAAGGTAAACGGCTTTTTGTGCAAAAGGATGGCCGCCCTATGCACCCCGACAGCCTCAACGATTTTTTAAAAAAGCTTTGCTTAAAAAATAATTTGCCGCACATCACTCCGCATATGCTAAGACATACTCACGTTTCAATGCTTATTGCCTTGGGTGTGCCGATAAAAGAAATATCGCTCAAAGCGGGACATTCGCAGCTTTCTACCACTTGTAACACCTATGCGCATTTCATTGAACTTAAAAATATAAAGCCCCTGCCTACTGTACAGGAGCTTTTGGGAATTTTTTAGATGATTTATAGGGGCGAAAACTCCTATTTTACAGCAATACGAACAAAAAAACCGCTTGAATTTGTCCAAACGAACAAAATTTCAAGCGAACCCTTGACAAATATTAAAATAGGTGTTAAAATGAACTAACGATTAAAACACCTCGCAGCGGACTGGACTTTTACCAGAAGCCCAAGCCCGCCTACCGGTAAGACGAAAAAGGCGTCCTAAAGGTATTGCAAAGTGATAAACGTCGTGTCTTATTATAGCACGTCGATATAGATTTTGTCAAGGCTTTTCGGATAAATTTTCGCGTCGTCCGGAAAGTCTTGGTTTTTTAATACTTGCACCTTGACAACTGAATACCGACATCCCCCTCTAAATAGAATGGAACGAGGATTGAGGTCTGCTTGCTGCGTACAACATTCCGGTTAAGTCCAGTCTTTGAGTTGAGTGAGCGATGATGAGCAAGTCAAGAGTTACAGCCACAGCCGGTTAAGGCTTTTAAAAACCGTAATCAGACAAGCTGAGCCACAGCGTGAAAGACGCCGCCTATGCGCCAACACACAGTTAAACAGACTTACAATAACACGCCAAGCCGCACACAATCTGCATTTATTTTACCACAAAGTGCCGAGCTGCTCATGACATAGGGTCATTTGCGTGCAGGTTTAAAGATGTCGTTAAACTAATGTCAAAAGTAAATTACGGTGCGAAACCACCGTTTAAATAAATCTCAATAGGCAAATACGCTGCTTATTGAGATAAATCCGCAAAACTTCAAGTTTTGTGGCTTTTGTGGCGTTATCTCAGTAAGTAATATATTTTTACTATTAAACCCAACAAACCTCTCCGCTTTGTGCGGAAAGGTTATCAGGCTGCGGCAGCTTGCCGCTGGTTGCGGGAGGCGGATTTGAACCACCGACCTTCGGGTTATGAGCCCGACGAGCTACCGGACTGCTCTATCCCGCGATAGATTATTTTATTTAATTTTAGTAAAACGCTTGAACTTTTGAGTTAAGTAAAAGCTTTCGGCGTTCACTGTTTAATTATTATATCACAACCAAATCTCCTTGTCAAGAGTTTTTTGAAAAATTTTTTCGATTAAAAATTACAGTACAAATTTTACTTTGCATATCTGTATAATCCGCGCTTTAAAGGTTATTATAAGCCTATAAGGATAGATTATGTACCTGCGGTGTAAAACCGCAGTGCTTTGTGAAAAAATTATGACGCAAGCTTCTGGCTGTCAAGGGCAGAGTCTGAAAAGCTGTACATTTCCTCTGCAAATATGCCATAACCCATGTTCGGATCGTTTACAAATACATGAGTTACGGCTCCCACAAGATAACCGTCCTGAATTATAGGCGAGCCTGACATTCCCTGAAGGATTCCTCCTGTTTTTTCAAGAAGCTCAGGGTCGGTGACTCTTATAACAAGATTTTTGCAGTCCGAAGCGTTCTGATCTATTTCTTCTATTCTTACATTGTACTCTTTGGGAGTTGATCCGTCAACCGTGGTGTATATCACGGCGTCGCCTTTTTTAACCTCTTGTTTCATGGCGATTGGAATAGGCTCTTTGTCGGAAGGAGAGCTTTCGAGAATACCAAATATGCCTCGCTTGTTGTTTGCAAGAATTTCCCCTATGGAGTCCTTGCCCGAAAAGCTTCCCAGAAGTGCGCCGGGCTCTCCCGATCTTGAAGGTTCGTAGCCGTGAATGTCAACGCTTTCGGCAGTGCCCTCTCTTATTTCAACCGGCTTTCCCGTATCGCTGTCGCAAACAGGATGTCCGAGTCCTCCGAATATTCCTGTTTTTGGGTCGTAAAAGGTGAGAGTCCCTATCCCGGCGGAAGAATCCCTGACCCACATTCCTGCACGATAAGACCCTTCAGTGACTTCGGGAGTAAGCTTTACCGTCATGGTTTTTCCGTTTCTCCTTAAAACAACAGGTATCGTCTTTCCGTTGCTGTTTTTGATTGCAAGAGAAATTTCATTGTTAGAAAAAACGTTTATACCGTTTATTGAAATTATATTGTCTCCGCATTTTATGCCACATCGTGACGCAGGGCAATCATCGCTTTCAAGCTCTACGACCATAACCCCGTCTGAAAGAAGCTTTACCCCGAAAGGCTCGCCTCCGGGAATCACATAGGGACGCTGGGTTTTTGTGATCTCAACGGTTTTGATGGGGATATTTCTCATGTAGTTTATCCTTGCGGACGAACTCTGAGGAGGATCATAAACTGCGCTTAAAAGCCTTGATGACGAGGCTAAGGAAAAATCTTTTTCCAATGAAACATAAAACCTGTCCGGCAGACTATAATAGTAATAGCCTGCGGCAGTGAGAATGAATATTGCCGCCGCAGTAAGAAGAGCTGTGACGGCTTTTATTGCGTTTTGCAGAATTATCAGTCCTTTCTTTTTTGTATCTATATTTTGTATCGCCTTTTTAAAATAAATAAAGGCTATATTATTTTTTGTTTCACGCTGTTTTTAATTCAAAGTTCAAAGCAAGTATTTTTTTCTTTGGCATATATGTAAAAAGCACTTGAACAGTAAAGGTATTTTGTGATATAATAATTTCGGACAATTATTACTTCTATGCAATTGCAGGCTACTATCAGCCTTATGATTTCAGATAATAAATATATTGACTTTGAAAGGAATGTTATTTTTGACGAAAAAGGAAAGACTAAAAAAACAGGCTGAAAAACAGCGTGAAATGATAAAACAGGAAGAAAAAAAGGAAGAATCTTTAAAAGAGAAAAACAAAAAAAGCAGGGCTGTTGAAAAGTATTCAAAATCAAAGGAAAGCCTAAAGAAAAAAAGTGATGAGCCTAAATATTATCTTTTACTGAAGCTTTTGGAGCTTGTGCCTTACGGATACTCGGTGATATTCTGGGGCGGAGTGCTTGTTATCGCCATTCTGGGAGACATGATAAACGATTACGAGTTTTCAGAGGTTTCGGATATTACCGCCGTGTGCATAATAGTATCCGCAGTTATACTTGCTCTTGCTTTTGTTTTTCAGCTTTTTAAAAAATACCTAATCGGATTTGTAGCCTCCCTTGTCGGAGCGGCTGTTTATTTTTCGGCAATAAGGGATTTTATCCGCCCTATAACAAATTATTTGCAGGAAAAAGCCGTTGACCCCGAACTTATTGAAATGGATAAACTCTGGATGAAAAGATGCTATCCTGTATGGGTGTTTGCGGCGCTGTCTTTTGTCCTTCTCTGCGACAAGACGGTAAGATATATTATAAGAAAGAAAAAGGAAAAGGAAAAGAAGGATAACGCTCCCGTAAAGAGTATTATCAGCGACTGACAGGCAGAGTTTTGCTATTGGTTAAAATACATAGTTTTGATCTGTTTGCAATTTAAAAATTTTATTGTCGGAAAAAGAAAATTTATGTTGACTAAGATAGTAATTGATAGTATAATTACTTTATAAGCCTGTTGATTTTATAAAATTAACAGCAAAAACCTACAGAGATAAAAAAGAGCAAAAAAAGCGTTAAATCTTAAGGAGGCGCTGCCCAAAAGCCGTTTTAAAGTTTTAAAAATAAAAACGGCAGAACTTTACGACGACAAATCAATTCAGAAGCAATATATTATAACCTGCAGCATATTAGAAAACACAAAAAGAAATTTTTGCTGCCGGCATAAGAGATAATAGAAAAAACAGATTTCATTCGGAGATTGTGGGGACTTAATCGTCAAAAACGGACACGGTCGCTTTTTTACGAGGTTTTGCGACCCAAGCAACAACAAAACGTTATATTAAAGGAGAATTTATAAGTGGTATTTGCAGATCTTTTTTTCTTGTACGTTTTTCTGCCTTTGTGCCTGATAATGTACTTTATTTCTAAAAACACAGCTTACAGAAATGTGATCCTTGTGTTTTTTTCATTGGTTTTTTACGCATGGGGAGAGCCTGTATACGTTTTTCTTCTGGTGTTCACCGCCTTTTTTGACTACTGTAACGGACGGATCATTGAAAAATACAGGGATCGATTCAAAGGAAAGCTTGCCCTTGCCTGTTCGATAATCGTAGATCTCAGTATACTGGGATTTTTCAAGTACAGCGGATTTTTTGTTGAAAATATAAATAACCTTCTGGGACTGTTTTCGAGTATTTCCCTTCCTGTGCCTGATGTAAGGCTTCCTATAGGAATAAGCTTCTATACATTCCAGACCATATCATATACGGTGGACTGTTACTGGGGCAAGGTAAAGGCTCAGAAGAGTTTCGGAAAGTACCTTATGTACCTCTCTCTTTTCCCCCAACTGGTCGCAGGTCCTATTGTAAGATATTCTGTTATCCAGAATGAGATAGACAACCGCCGAACCACCCTTGAGGATCTGAGCGTTGGATTTTCAAGAATAATTTTGGGACTTTCAAAAAAGGTTATTATCGCAAACAACCTTTCTACAATGGTAAATTCCCTTTGCGGTGAGGTTTCAAACGGATATGCGATAATGGAAGGGCAGTCTGTGGTCGGAACGTGGCTTGGAATAATAACCATTGCTTTGTGGTATTATTTTGACTTTTCGGGATATTCCGACATTGCTATCGGACTCGGACGGATATTCGGATTCAGATTTGATGAAAACTTCAGATATCCTTTTATATGCAAGAATATAACAGAGTTCTGGCAGAGATGGCATATCTCTTTGGGAACATTCTTCAGGGATTATCTTCTCTACCTTCCGCTCTTCGGCAAAAGACGGCAGTACGCGAACCTTTTCCTTGTGTGGTTCTGTACGGGACTGTGGCACGGGGCAAGCTGGAACTTTATTTTCTGGGGACTTTACTACGGAATATTCATATTCATTGAAATGAAAATAGGAAAGAAACGAATGAAGAAAATCCCGAAAATTCTCACTCACATCTACTCAAAGGCAATAATAGTAGTGGGATTCGGCATATTCTATTTTGAGAGCCTGCCTGCTCTCGGAAATTTCTTCAAAGCCCTTGTAGGAGCAAACGGTGGCGGTCTTATAGACTCCAAGACCCAGCTTATTCTTATGAATAATATATGGCTTGTAATAGCAGCGGTAATATTCTCGATGCCTGTTGTAGGAAAGCTTAAAGAGATCATGAGTAAAAGACAAGGAACATACATACTTGCAAACTCGATGGGAATTGTCCTTAACGCGGGACTTCTGCTTCTTTGCAGCCTGCTTCTTGTGGATTCCACAAATAATGTGTTCCTTTACTTCAGATTCTGATTTAAAACAAAAATAAAAACAAAAGTAAAACCGGATTTTTAAGGAGTCAATTTAAAATGAAAGATACAAGAGATAAAATAAATCCAGACGCTTCCCGAAGAGTTTCGGTAAAAAAAGCCGGCAATAAAGAGGTCGAGGTAAAATCTATAAAGATAATTCAGGAAAACGCAGATCATGACGCTGCCCAGCGGAGAAAATTGACCTTTGACCTTAACGGAAAGCAAAAGGAAGAGATAAAAATAACTATTTCTCCCGAAAGAATAAAGGAGATGGAAAAGGGAAAAAGAAAGGCTGAGAAAGAGCATAAAGCAAACCGCAGAAGAGCAGCCAGAACAAAGGCTCAGGCACAAAGACACGCCGCTATTAAAGGAGGCGGAGCGGAGGCTCAGTATAAAAACGAATTTATGTTTATAAACGTCTGCGTGATCATAATTGTTATTTCTGCGCTTACCTTCAGTCTTGTGTTCCTCAAGCGTTCTTCGGGATTTTCACAGTCGGAAAACAGAGATCTTTATACTTTTCCGAAATTTTCTGTAGAAAGCTATTTTAACGGCGAGTTTACAAAAGGTATAACCAATTTCTTTACAGACACTGTTCCGAGCAGAGAAAAGCTTAAAAGCCTTACTAAGGACTTTAAAAGTATGCTGGGAATATCTCTGTCAAACGCTTCCGTCGCAGGAAACGTTGATTCAAACGTAAAACATGAGGAGTTTACGGGAACCGTCAACACCGGAAATGTTTCCATTTACACCGGAGGAAAACCTTCCACAGACGGAACAGATACTGACAACCTGGCAACGACTCCCGAGGGAACAACCACCAAAAAGACTGAAAATTCAATGACAAAGCCTGAGATAATTGATAAGATTGAAAACGGCATACTTGTTATAAACAAGGGTACGGATGAGGTCAGGGCTATGGAGCTTTACGGCGGAAGCTTTACTACCGGAAAGAAATTTGCAGAGGTGCTTAACAGCTATAAAAAGGATCTCGGAGATTATGTAAATGTATATAATATGTGTATCCCTATGGCGGTGGCATATTATCTTCCCGAGGAGTTTGAAGATCAGTCGGCAAGCGTTATCGACAACATAAACAATATCCGCTCATACCTTAGCGGAGTTGCTGATGTTGACGCATATTCGGCTCTTCTTGAACACAAAGACGAGTATATCTATTCAAGAACAGACCACCATTGGCAGCCTCTCGGGGCATATTACGCTGCAAAAGTATTTGCGGAAACTGCCTTTGTTGATTTTGCAGACCTTTCGACTTACGAAAAGCTTGTAAAGGATGAATTTGTCGGAACTCTTTACGGAAGCAGCGGAGACGAGGAGCTTAACCGCAACCCCGATACCTTCACATACTATAAGCCGTCAAACGAATATACCACATACTATTATAATACTGACTTTACAGGTAAGGAGCAAAGCACGCTTTTCTTTGACTTTGCAACGGGAATAAACACATACTCTGTGTTCCTCGGAAAGGACAATATCGTAACTCAGATAGATACCGATGTGACAAACGGAAGGACTCTTGTAATTTACAAGGACAGCTTCGGTAACGCTCTTGTGCCTTTCCTTACAGGTTCCTTTGAACATATTTACGTTTGCGACTACCGTTACAGCGACTTTAACGCAATTGAATTCTGCAATCAGGTGGGAGCGACAGACGTGCTTTTTGCCACTTCGCTTTTCACAAGCACATCATCTTCAAAGGTTGACCAGATCGAGTACAACAGAGTAAGATAAGCTTCAATATACAGCCGGCGGCAATGAGATACACTCTGCCGGCGGCTGTCTGCGGTTTATTCAGGATAAAATATAAAGGAGATAACAGATATTATGAAAGAACTGAGCTATCCATTTGACCCGGGTTTTCTTATAAAGAAAAGAAAGAAATTAAAAAGAGAACTTCTTGAGAATAATGTTCCCAAGATAAAAAAGAAAATTGCGGTGCTGGGAGGTTCTACAACTTCCGATATAATTTCAATGCTTGATATTTTCCTTCTTGACAACGGCATTGAAGCTGAGTTTTATGAGTCGGAGTACAATCGCTTCTGGCAGGACGCAATGTTTTCAAATGAGGAGCTTGACAGCTTCAAGCCGGATATCATCTACATTCACACTACCTCACGAAACATTATGGAAAAAGTTACTCCGAAAATGTCCGTCGATGAGTGTAAGTCTGCTCTTGACCGTGAATTTGAAAGGTATAAGGCAATGTGGGAAAGCCTTGACAGTAAGTTCGGCTGTCCCTTGATACAGAATAATTTTGAGCTTCCCTTTTACAGACTTATGGGAAACCGTGACTGCTATGACAGACGCGGTATGGTAAACTTTATTTCAAGACTTAATATGGCGTTTTACGACTATGCAGAAGCAAGACAGAATTTTTACATCAACGATATAAATTATATTTCAGCCTGTTACGGACTTGATAAGTGGACTGCCCTTGACTACTGGTATATGTACAAGTACGCAATGACTCTTGACGCAGTTGCTGAATTTGCCCTTAATCTTGCAAATATAATCAAATCTGTTTTTGGCAAAAACAAAAAGGCGGTTGCTCTTGACCTTGACAACACCCTCTGGGGAGGAGTTGTGGGAGATGACGGAGTCGATGGAATCGAGCTTGGTGAGGAAACCCCTAACGGTCAGGCGTACAGAGAGTTTCAGTCGTATATAAGACAACTTAAAGACATCGGAGTAATGCTTACTGTATGCTCCAAAAATGAAGAAGAAAATGCTCTCGCAGGGCTTAATCACCCCGACAGCCTTTTGAAGCCTGAGGAATTTATAAACATCAAGGCGAATTGGGAAAACAAGGATATGAATATAATCAACACTGCCTCTGAGATGAATATTTTCCCGGACGCATTTGTGTTTGTTGACGACAATCCGGCAGAAAGAACTATTGTTTCAAGTCAGGTGCCGGGAATTGCCGTTCCCGAAATGAACGGAGTTGAAAATTACATAAGGACGATAGACCGAAACGGCTATTTTGAAGTAACTTCATTTTCCGAGGACGACCTTAAACGAAATGAAATGTATGCCGCAAACGCAAAACGGGCCAAAGCTATGCAGAGCTTTGCGGACTATACGGAATATTTGCTCAGCCTTGATATGGAAGCGGAAATCACCGATTTTCTGCCTGTTTATATTCAAAGGATAACACAGCTTACAAACAAGTCCAATCAGTTCAACCTTACCACAAAGCGTTATACTCAGAGTGAAATGGAGCAATGCGCTAATGACCCGAACTTTATAAGACTTTGCGGAAGATTAAAGGATAAATTCGGCGATAACGGTATAGTTTCAGTGGTTATCGGAAAGGTGAATCTTGATGTTGTTGAGATCGAGCTGTGGCTTATGAGTTGCAGAGTCCTGAAACGTGATATGGAGCTTGCCATGCTTGACGCTCTTTCGCAAAAAGCAGTTGAAGCCGGTGCGAAAAAACTCAGAGGATACTATTACAGGACCGCAAAGAACAAAATGGTAGCAGGTCTTTACGAATCCTTCGGATTTACCAAAGTATCGCAAAACGGAGAAGATACTGTATGGGAGCTTGACCTTGAGGGCTATAAAAACAAAAACAAGGTAATTAAAATTGTGAACTGACAGTTTACTGTTGTTTGAATAATTACATGAAAAGGAGAATCGTTATGACGAGAGCAGAAATTTACAAAAGACTTACAGAGGTTTTCAGAGATGTTTTTGACGATGAAACAATTGAAATTAACGACAACACCACTGCCAACGATATTGAGGACTGGGACAGCATTGAGCATATCACACTTGTTGGAGCAGTTGAAAATGAGTTTGGCATCAGGTTCAAAATGGGCGAGGTTTCAACTATGAAAAACGTTGGAGAGATGGTTGATATCATAGCTTCGAGAGCATAAAGCCCAAAATCAAAATTCAGATCAGACTTTGTCTTGCGGACGTTTTGTGTACAAACCGAATCTCACAGACGCAACTTGCGGATTAAGGGAACAGCTATGCAATAAGAAGAATGCAAATCCGATCTTAACTACATAATACATAAAAAAGTTCTCGGAGCAAGAGGAGCAAGGCTCGAAATGTCCGTTGCAGGAACAAAGAAGCTTGAAGAAGATAACCACTGACAGCAGGCGTGGCGTTCGTCAAGCGATATGCAGAAGGCATATTCAACATATTCAAAATATTCAAAATGAATAAAAAATACTCCCTTGCTTGGCAGGGGAGTATCTTTGCGCTTGAATAAAAGTCCATGCAACTTAACGTTTACTGTTGGCACCCTCTGCGGGAATCGAACCCACAACTAACCCTTAGGAGGGGTTTATTATATCCATTTAACTAAGAGGGCAGATGATATCAGAATTGCTGCTTAAATATTATACCACAAACCAAGTTCAAAATCAAGGCTTTTTTATGGCTTTTTGAGAATAATAAAAAACATTATGTACTATATTAAAAAAGTATGATTTCGTTGACAAGAAATGCTTTTGTGTGCTATAATATTTGCTATAACCAAGCCGCCGATGTCCTCCCTGCCGTATATTCGGCAGGTGTGTCTCCTATAAGGCGGATCTGCCTCCTACAGGAGGCAGGGTTTTATTCAGGGCTTCAGCAGGGGTAGGAATCCTATACTGAACCCCCTGAGGAACAAACTCTGAACAATGACTTGTCATTGTTAATAAAGTATCCTTTGTAAAGGCTGCAGATGTGAAAGGAAATGATTTTATGAAAAAATTGGCTGCAATGATCCTTGCAGGAGTAATGTGCGCTTCAACTCTTACCGCCTGCGGAGGTGTTCCGGAAAACGAGGTTCATTCACTTTCCGACCTTGAGGGCAAAACTATCGGCGTTCAGATAGGAACTGTAGGAATGACTATCGCAAGCGATATCGCAGATACTACAGTTGAAAAGTATTCAAAGGGAGCGGACGCTGTTCAGGCTCTTAAACAGGGTAAAATAGACGCTGTTATTATTGACGGAGAGCCTGCGAAGGTGTTTGTTTCAAATAACGACGATCTTATGATACTTGATGAAAAATACGACCCCGAATCTTACGCAATTGCAATCAAAAAGGGCAATGACGAGCTTACGGAAAAGATTAACGACGCTTTAAAGACCCTTACCGAAAACGGAACTCTCGATAATATAAAGAAAAACTGGATAGGCGACGAAAAAGGAAAGAGCCCCTATACTACCCCGGAGGGAACTACATACCCAAACGGCACGCTTGTAATGGCTACAAATGCTGAGTTTCCTCCGTATGAGTCAAGAGAGGACGGAGAGATCGTCGGACTTGACGTTGATATGATGAGGGCTGTGTGCGATGTTCTCGGATATGAACTTAAGATTGATGATATGGCGTTTGACTCAATTATCGCCGCTGTTGAATCCGGTAAAGCTGACGTAGGCGTTGCAGGTATGACTGTAAACGAGGATAGACTTAAAAACGTTGATTTTTCAGATTCATATACAACGACAGAACAGGTCGTAATTGTAAGAAAAAAATGATAAATTAAATGATCACAACAAGAACGAGGCTGTTTTTAAAAGGGACAGCCTCTTAATTTTGAAAAGAGGGCAGTGATTAGCATGACAAGTTTTCTGAGCAACAGCATTTCGGAAAAATTCCGTCAGAATTTCATCGAAGATGACAGATGGAGATACCTTACAGACGGTCTTAAGACTACTCTTGTAATAACATTTTTTGCAATTATCATCGGAATGATAATTGGCTTTATTATCGCAGTAATAAGATCTACCCATGACAGAACCGGAAAGCTTAAAATACTTAATTTTATAGCAAAAATTTACCTTACCGTTATAAGAGGAACTCCTGTTGTTGTTCAGCTGCTTATAACATACTTTGTGATTTTTGCGTCCGTTTCAATAAGTAAGACCTTTGTTGCCGTTCTTGCGTTTGGACTTAACAGCGGAGCTTACGTTGCGGAAATCGTCCGTTCTGGAATTATGTCGATTGACAAGGGTCAGCTTGAAGCAGGCTCAAGTCTCGGACTTAATTATCCAAGAACAATGATATACATAATTATTCCGCAAGCGTTTAAAAACGTCCTTCCCGCCCTTGCAAATGAGTGCATAGTTCTTTTAAAGGAAACATCGGTAGCAGGTTATATCGCTATCGAGGATCTTACAAAGGGCGGAGATATCATAAGATCAATTACATATGACGCATTTATGCCGCTTATCGCCGTTGCAGTGATTTACCTTGTTATGGTAATGATACTTTCGTGGCTTGTTTCAAAACTTGAAAGGAGGCTTGCGAAGAATGAACGCAGATAAAAGACCTCATGAACTTATCGAGGTAAAAAACCTTGTGAAATCCTTTGGAGAAACCACTGTTTTAAAGAATATTTCCGAAACTGTCAAAACAGGTGAAAAAGTGGTTATCGTCGGACCGTCCGGATCGGGAAAAAGTACTTTTCTGAGATGCCTGAATCTTATGGAAACCCCCACTTCCGGAGAAATTCTTTTTGAGGGAAATGATATTACAAAAGCACATTCAAGGGAAGTAAACCTTTTGAGGAGAAAAATGGGAATGGTTTTTCAGCATTTCAACCTTTTTCCTCATCTGACTATCAAAAAGAATATAACTCTTGCTCCCGTTAAGCTTAAGATTATGACCAAAGAGGAAGCTGATAAAAAGGCTGACGAGCTTCTTGAAATAGTTGGACTTTCAGATAAGGCGCAACAGTATCCGGGTCAGCTTTCGGGAGGACAAAAGCAGAGGATTGCCATTGCAAGAGCTCTCGCCATGAACCCCGACGTTATGCTCTTTGACGAGCCTACTTCCGCTCTCGATCCGGAAATGGTAGGAGAAGTTTTACAGCTTATGAAAAAGCTTGCAGAGGACGGCATGACAATGATAGTTGTTACCCACGAAATGGGGTTTGCAAAGGAAGTTGCTTCAAGGGTAATGTTTATGGCGGACGGTCAGATACTTGAGCAGGCTCCGCCTCAGCAGTTTTTTGCAAGCCCGGAAAATCCAAGGCTTAAAGAATTTTTATCGAAGGTGCTTTAAATGTCAATTGAATTTGAGACCGCAAAGGGAATTGAAAACGCTCCTTTTGCTAAAAAAATAAGACAGGAAGTCTTTGTTTCGGAACAGGGATTTGTAAATGAGTTTGACAGTATCGACAGCGAAGCTTATCATATCGTGGCTTTTGTTGACGGAGAACAAGCCGCTGCCGCAAGACTTTTTGAAGAGGATAGAGGCTGGCATATTGGCAGGGTCGCAGTACTGAAAAAATTCAGAGGCATGGGTCTTGGAGCTCAGATAATGAAAAAAGCCGAGGAATTTGCAAGGGAAAATAAAATATCAAAAATAAGCCTTTCAGCTCAGAAACGTGTTCAAGGATTTTACGAGAAGCTTGGATATAAGGCACAGGGAGATATATACTACGACGAATTCTGCCCACATATAATGATGACAAAAGAACTGTGAGCGGAAGCTTAAAAGGAGAATTTCAAGTGACAGAGCTTTTGGTAAAGATTTTTGTTAAAAACAGCGCAAATAAGGACGATCCGGAAGTACGTAATTGCTATGGTACGCTGGCAAGCATTACGGGAATAATATGCAATATTCTTCTTTGCTGTGCCAAATTCATAACTGGAATAGTAAGCCACAGCCTATCCATTACCGCCGACGCCGTTAATAACCTTTCAGACGCCGCTTCGTCAATTGTTACACTTGCCGGATTTTATCTTTCAAAAAAACCTGCTGACGAGGAACACCCATTCGGACACGCAAGATTTGAATATCTTTCGGGGCTTGCAGTGGCGGGACTTATTCTGATTATTGGATTTCAGCTTGGAAAAAGCTCAATTGAGAAAATTATCCATCCTGAAGTTGTGGAGTTTTCCGCTCCCCTTGTAGCTGTTCTTGTGATATCAATGCTTGTAAAGCTTTGGCTTTCGGCTTTTAACAGTAAAATAGGAAAGATGATATCGAGCACCTCACTTACCGCAACCGCTGCGGACGCAAGAAACGACGTTATTACAACCGGGGCAGTGCTTTTTGCCGCAATATTTGCAGAGATGACAGGAGTGAATCTTGACGGCATAGTAGGACTTGTTGTTGCTGTATTTATTTTCGTAAGCGGAATTGGAATTGGCAAAGAAACCATCAAACCTCTTCTTGGTGCGCCTGCCGATGAGGAACTTGTGAAAATGATACAAAGGGAAATGTTGGGGTACGACAAGCGGATTTTAGCTATTCACGACCTTATGGTACACGATTACGGTCCGGGACAGCGGTTTGCGTCGGTTCATGCGGAAATTGACAGCAAGATAGACCCTATTGAGGCTCATGACATTCTTGATAATATTGAAAGAATGTTTAACGAAAAGTATCATATCCAGATGGTGACCCACTACGACCCTGTTGTTACCGATGACGAAGAGCTTAACAGCCTTAAGGAACTTGTTAAACAAAGGCTTTCTCAAATTGACAAGCGACTTTCGATTCACGATTTCAGAATAGTGAGGGGCTTTGACCACACAAATATTATCTTTGATATGGTAATTCCAAACGACATGGAGGACGAAAAAGAGGGAGTCAAACGTTGCCTTGACGATTATTTAAGCACCCTTGACCATAAATATTATACGGTTATAAGCTATGACAACGCAAGCTTCGGAAGATTTGAAGAAGAGGATTAATGTCCTCTTCTTTTTAATTGTAAAATATATGTTAATAGCAAATCAAGCCTTGTAAACGTTTTTATAATGTGATATAATTGTTTTATGGATCAAAATTATTATATAACTAAGTCGCCGATGTCCCCCTGCTGAATATTCGGCAGGTCTGCCTCATATTAGGCGGGTCCGCCTCCTATTGGAGGCAGGGTTCCATTCAGTCTTTCAGTGGGGGGATGATCCCGGGTTGTTTTATCTTTGATAAAAACAACTATTGAACCCCTGAGGAGCTTTGCTCCGGTTTAAATCATATGGTTACAACGAGGTGTGTTTATGAAAACTGCAAAAAGAATTATATCTGTATTTACAGCTGTGGCGTTAGCTTCAGTATGCCTGTGTGGTTGTTCGGGAAAGGACGATGGTTCTGACGGCGGCAAAACAGGCGGTTCAGAAATTGTAACAGAACCGGGTGAAATTAGAGATATGACCGCTCAAGAACTTGTTGTGGATATGGGATTCGGATGGAATCTGGGAAATACACTTGACGTTTGTCAGGCTGACCGTGACGGCGACGGTGTAGTAAACGAGCACGTTGATGAGGGTGAAAAGGTTGATGAAACTCTCTGGGGAAATCCTCCTGCAACAAAGGAGCTTTTTGAGGCACTCAAGGAATCGGGAATAAAGTCGGTGAGGATTCCTGTTACATGGCGTGATCACATGGACGAAAATTATAAAGTCGATGAAGAATGGATGAATAGAGTTGAGGAGGTTGTAGGATATGCTTACGACCTTGATATGTATGTTATTCTAAACATTCATCATGACGGCGGTGGAGATCCTCAGTTCGGAGCGTGGATATCAAACGCTCAGGACGATAAGGAAGAGACTATGAAAAAATACGTAACTCTCTGGGAGCAGATCTGTGAGCGATTCAAGAATTATTCCGATCTTCTTGTGTTTGAGTCAATGAACGAAGTAGGATTTGACAGGATAAGCGAGGACGACGCCTATGCACTTTTAAACGAGTTCAACCAGACCTTTGTTGACACGGTCAGAGCGTCGGGAGGAAACAACGAAAAGCGTCATCTTCTTATTGCAGGCTACTGGACGGACATTGTAAAGACCTGTGACGGAAGATACAGCATGCCTGCCGATACAATAGACGACAGGTTGATCCTGTCCATACACTATTACACTCCTTGGGAGTTTTGCACAACAAACATTAATTACACATGGGGAACGACCGACGAAGTAAATCAGATGAAAAATCTGTTCGGCCGGCTCAAGGAAACATACGTTGACAAGGGTGTTCCTGTGATCATTGGTGAATATGGCGTGGGCGGAAATGAATTTGCAAGCTGTATATATTTTATAGAAAATGTATGCAAGCTCTGCCATGATTATCAGATGGCTCCATTCTTCTGGGATAACGGCGCTATCTTTAACAGATACACATATGAATGGGGAGGGGCAACGGAGTACATAGACGCTATGAAGCGTGCATTTTCCGGCGAGGATTACGAAGTGACAAAGCTTGATGTGTGATAACTTAACAACTGAAAAAAATCCGCAGATTTCATAGTCTGCGGATTTTATGGTTTATAGCAAGTGAATAATCAGCGGGTCTGATTCGGAGTTTCAGTAAAGGTCGTTAGTTGGGTAGGAATCCTACATCAAAACCACTGATGAGCAAACTGCGATAATTTAAAGAGTCTTACAGGTCGCCGTTATCTTTCATTATCTCTTTAAGCATTTCAAAGGCAATATCGTAATTCTTCTCCATATCCTCGATGTCGCCGTAGAGGGTTTCCTTCGGCCATCTGAGACTGAGTATCATGTCATCGGACATATCCTCCCACTCAAGGGCATCTTTGATTTTGTCTCCGTCAAAATGGTAGCCCTTTACGTCAACGCTGTCATTATCGGGGAAATCAAGGGTAAGGTTTTTGAAACACCCCGCAAAAATGTAGGATTCCTCTGTGAGATGTCCGAACTCGTCAACGTCCTGAGTAAGGTCGTAACGTCCATCGTTTGAGAGAACAAAAATCGTGTCAACAGTCTGAAGCTGGGTCATTACCTTTGCCTGATTTGTGTTGTTTATCTGAAAATCGTCCGATGCGGGGGCTGAAATGATCTGTACATGAATCTTACCGTCTCCGTTTACATCGGGGCAGAAACGTTCAAAGTATTCTTCAAGCTTGTCAAGCTTGAAATCAATACCGTTATTACAGGTGCAAAGCACGTAAACATCAGGTTTTTCCCTTGAAAGGGTATCGTAAACAATATATCCTACAGCAGCCAGAGCAAAAACGCTTACAATAACAGGAATCTTAAAATGATACCAGAAGTTTGATATTTTTTGCCGGAAAGTAAGCTTGGGCTTTTCCTCATGTTCTTCCTTGATTATTTCAGATTCTTCGATGACACCGCTTTTAAGTTTCATAAGCTCAAGTTTTTCTTTTCTTATCTGCTCTTCACGCTGTCTGTCCCGTTCTCTTTCGCGCTTTTTTCGCTCAAGTTCAAGCTGTTCTTTTTTTGCTTTTTGTTCCTCGTAAATTCGCCTTTCGTAGGCGTCGTCGTCCTCATATTCATTATTCTCTCTTTTGTTCTCGTCGCTCATAGATTTTTACACCCTTCTTTAAAAAGTTATTATTCAATTTAGTATAGCACATATTTATGAATACAAAATTAACATTTAAAGCGTTGAATGAATTATAGCAAATTGTTATAATGAAAAAAAACGAAAGGGAATGAAAACATGAAAGAAATAATTATCGGAGCGTCGCTTACTTGCGAAACCGTTGTAACAGAGGATAAGCTTGCTGTAAATGTAGGAAGCGGAGATATGAGAGTTTTCGCCACTCCAATGATGGCTGCGCTAATGGAAAAGGCGGCGGCTGAGTGTCTCGGCGGTTTTTTAGAGGGCGACGAAACTTCTGTGGGAACACGTCTTGAAATTTCTCACGATGCACCTACTCCTCTTGGAATGAAGGTAGCAGCTACTGCTGAGATACTTGAAGCAAATGGAAGAAAGATTATTTTTTCTGTGTCTGCGTCAGACGAAAAGGGGGTAATCGGTTCGGGCAGGCACGAGCGTTTTGTGGTTTACAGAGAAAAATTTCAGGCAAAGGCTGACGCAAAGCGTTAGCCCTTAGATAACCGCTTGCGTGTCTGCGCACAAGCAGCCCCGTGACGCCAAAGGCGCCACGGGGCTGCTGTTATATTGCTCTGAAATTATTTTTTTGGTTGCTCCTTTGAAGGTTCTGTCTTGCTTTTGTCCTTAGCCTTTTTCTGCTGAGCTTTTCTTTCCTCAATCTGAGCAAGATAGGTGTCCGCTACTTCCTCAATGTCACCGCTCATGACAATTTTTCCTTTGTCAAGCCATATTCCGTGTGTGCACATGGATTTTACAGTTGACATATTGTGGGAAACAAAAAGAAGAGTAGTTCCTGAACTTAACATATCTTTCATTTTATTGACGCACTTTTTTTTAAATAAAACATCGCCAACCGATAAAACCTCGTCAACTATGAGAACGTCAGGCTGCATCATTGTTGCAACAGAAAAACCAAGCCTTGATTTCATTCCTGATGAAAAATTTTTTACCGGAGAATCAAGAAAATCCTCAAGCTCTGAAAATTCAACTATATCGTCAAATTTTTCATCAATGAATTTTTTGCTGTGACCTAAAAGACAGCCGTTTAAATAAATGTTCTCCCTTGCGGTAAGCTTTGGGTCTATGCCTGCGCCAAGCTCAATCAGCGACGCGATCGTTCCGTTTACGGTTACTGTGCCTTTATAAGGCTTTAAGATCTTGCTTATAGCTTTTAAAAGAGTTGATTTTCCGCTTCCGTTTGTGCCGATTAACGCCCATGCTTCGCCTTTTCTGATCTTCAGGGTCACATCGTCAAGGGCTATGAATTCCTGAAACATAAGCTGACGCTTAACAAGCTTTATAAAATATTCCTTTAGATCGTTTATTTTTTCTGTAGACTTGTTAAATCTAATTGTAAGATGTTCAACATCCACAATGTACTCTTCGCCGACATTTTCCGTGCAGGAAGAATTTTTCATGTTCTCGTCCATGAGAGCCTCCATTTAAATATAAAGTATAAACTTGTCCTGGGATCTCTTGAAGAAGAAAATTCCCACCGCAAGGGCTAAAACAGCATATGCAAAGCCAAGGAGAAAATCAAGTCCCGTTATCTGCGCCCATGAGGGTATCCCGTACTCAAGTCCCGGAGTCCATACAAAATACCGGAACTGCTTCATGTAAATGTAAATCGGATTGAAATATTCAATTATTTTTGCAAGATACAATGCATACGGTGTAGACTGCTTTTCAGCCTTTTCATAAAACATTCCTACATCGTAAAATATTGCGGAACAATACATCCACATTGTCGTGAAGGCATTGTAAATGTACTTGATATCCCTGAAGAATACATTTAACTGTGCAAGGAAAAATCCAAGTCCCATTGAAAATAAATAAACCTCTGCCACAACAAGCACAAAGCCTAAGTTCAAAAAGGAAAACATTGAAATTCCGTCTTTAATAGAAAATATCGCCATTACTATAATAAGCGCACCAAGGCTGAAAACAAAGTCCACCATTGCCGCGGTTATTTTGGCAAGGGGAAACATAAACTTTGAAACGTAGGTCTTTTTTAAAAGCGATGTGTTGTCAGTAATGGAATTAAGCGCCCTGTTTGTTGCAGTTTTCATGCACTCAAAAACAGTACGTCCCGCCAGAAGATATATAGGGAAGTTTTCAATTCCTCTCTGAAAAAGAAACGAGAAAACTACAGACATGATTATCATGATGAGAAGGGGATTCAGAACACTCCACAGATAACCAAGAAAGCTTCTTCTGTATTTGAGCTTGATATCCCTTGCGACAAGCTGATACAAAAGGTCCTTGTATCTGAAAATCTCTAAAAAAGACCCTTCCTTAAAGGTTCTTTTATTTTTTGACTGAGCCATAAAACTCCTCCGGAAATATTTTGAATTTTAAATAAAAACTGCATCAAGAATTTAAAAAATACGCTTTAAGAATAATAAAACGTTCTGCAAAAAACGTGATACGCAAGACTACATATAAAGCAATTATATCACTATTGTAACCGTATGTCAAGGAAAAACGCCCTGTCTGAATATGGAGCTGTATTTTTTGCCAAAACAATTATTCGTGCTTGTTTTTTTGTTTTGATAATATTTACAACTATATAACTAAGTCGCCGATGTTTCCTTGCTAATCATTTAGCAGACCTGCCACATTGTTCGGCAGGTTCGATTCAGAATTTCAGTGGAGGGATAGGAATCCTAACTTGCCCCTGAGAAGCAAGTATCGACGAGTTGCGATTGTCATAGCCAATTTTAAGAAAGCTTAATCAGCCTTGTTCCAATTTACAACATATTAAACTTAAAAAAGTTTTATTCATGTATACTTAACATATTTGGACTCAAAATTTCCCCAAAACAATATGATTTATAAAAAATATGCACAAAAATAATAATTCCCCCTTGCAAAACAGTCAAAAAAATAGTATTATTAATATGTATTATGTCTTTATTTATGAACAAAATAAAATGGGAGGTAAATAGTATGCCTATAAAATATGTTTTTGTAACAGGCGGAGTTGTTTCGGGACTTGGAAAGGGCATTACAGCCGCTTCTTTGGGAAGGCTTCTCAAAGCGAGAGGGTATCGTGTCACTATCCAGAAATTCGACCCGTACATAAATGTTGACCCGGGTACGATGTCGCCTTATCAGCACGGCGAGGTTTTTGTAACTGACGACGGTGCGGAAACCGACCTTGACCTTGGTCACTATGAGCGTTTTATTGACGAAAATCTTTCGATTAATTCAAATGTCACCACCGGAAAGGTTTACTGGAACGTTCTTAACAAAGAAAGAAGAGGAGATTATCTTGGAGCAACTGTTCAGGTGGTTCCTCACATTACAAATGAAATAAAGGACAGACTTTACAGAGTGGGCAAGGACGGCTCAACTGACGTTGTCATAACCGAAATCGGCGGTACGGTAGGCGATATCGAGTCTACTCCTTTTCTTGAAGCCATAAGACAGGCGTCAATCGAGCTTGGCAAGGAAAATGCCGTATTTATTCATGTTTGTCTGCTTCCTTATATATCAGGTTCCAAGGAGCTTAAATCAAAGCCTACACAACATTCCGTCAAGGAGCTTTTGTCCATCGGTATACAGCCTAACATTCTTGTTCTTCGTTCAGAAATGGAGATTCCTGAGGATATGAAGCAGAAGATCGGGCTTTTCTGCAACGTACGTCCCAAGGATGTTATACAGAATCTTACAGCTCCTTCTCTTTATGAAGTTCCTCTCTGGCTTGAAAAAGAAGGTCTTGCGGACATTGTATGCGAACATCTTCACCTTGAAAATCACAAACCCGACCTTGATGACTGGAATGCAATGATCGAGAGAATACTGAACTGTAACAAGAAGGTTACTATCGGGCTTGTAGGAAAATATGTTGAGCTTGAGGACGCATATCTTTCTGTTGCCGAGGCTTTACGTCACGGCGGATTTGAAAACGGTGCAGAGGTTGACATAAAGTGGATACAGTCTGAGGATATTACCGAAGAGAACGCAGGTGAAAAGCTTGCGGGTTGTGACGGAATAATCGTTCCTGGAGGTTTCGGCGACCGTGGAATCGAAGGAATGATCGAAGCCATAAGGTATTCAAGAGAACACAAGATACCCACATTTGGAATTTGTCTTGGAATGCAGATGTGCGTTGTTGAGTTTGCAAGACACGTTGCAGGAATGGCAGGGGCTAATTCCACCGAGTTTGGTGACACAGAATATCCTGTTATCGACATTATGGACGAGCAGAAGGACATTACGGAAAAGGGCGGAACAATGCGTCTTGGACTTTATCCATGCAAGCTTACGGACGGTTCAAGAAGCGCTGAGATCTACAACGAGCCTCTTATTTATGAGCGTCACCGTCACCGTTGGGAATTTAACAACAAGTACAGAAGGGAACTTACCGAGAAGGGACTTATCCTTGCGGGGCTTTCGCCTGATGAAAAGCTTGTTGAGATCGTTGAACTTCCAAAGGAGGTTCATCCATGGCTTATAGGAGTTCAGTTCCATCCTGAGTTCAAATCAAGGCCAAACCGCGCACAGCTTCTTTTCAAGGACTTTATCAGAGCTGCTGTTGAGTACGCAGAGAAAAACAAATAATACTTTCATACCAAACATAAAGGACAGCCGGAATTAAAATCGGCTGTCCTTTGTTTTATGTGCCAACAAGCACATATTTGATTGTCTGCTGTTTACTGAGGAGTTTCAGCAAGCTCCGAGGGTGATTGGTTCTCTTGCGAATTCTGTTCCGATGACTGAACAGGCGCTTCCGATTGAGGAGTAGTCTGTGCTGAAGGTGTTGTTTCGGAGGCTGTTTCTTCCGGTTCGGGAGTTGTTGCCGGAGTGGAAGTGGTAGTCGGAGTTGTTGTCGGAGTGGTTTGCTGAGTGGTGGTGGTGGTTTGCGGAGGAGTAGTTACAGGAGTTGTCGCCGGAGCCGGAGTGGTTGTTACCGGAGCTGGGGTGGTGATTTCCTGTCGTGGAGTTGTAACCGGCGGCGTCCATTCATCAGTGCTGTAATTGTTTGTATACTGCTGTCGTGAGGTTGTCGCTGTAGAGTAGGTGTTTGTATACTCGCCATTGTTCGGGTCGGTTTCAATGTTTGTGCTTCCGTAAATGGTTTCCTGGATAAGCTGGGTGTTTTTAATGAAGTTGGGGCTTAAGCAGTCCATTCCTCTTACGGTGATATTTGTCCATGTTCCGTCGGCAGGTATCTGAAGTTCCTGCTGGGTATAATTCAGATATGTAAGTGAATTTAAAAGCAGTGAGGCAACCTCGCCCTCGGTAAGGTTTGTCTTTACAAGATTATTGTCTAAAATGTCGTCGGCAAGCGCCTTTATCTCAATAAGCGAAAGCTCTTTGATGCTGTTTGCCGCCGTATAGATAACCTCTCTCTGACGTCTTGTTCTTCCGAAATCGTCGCCGACATTGTATCTGATTCTCGAATAGGCAAGCGCCTGATTGCCGTTTAAAATATAATGTCCGCCCTCGGAGAGGTAATCAGTTCCCTTTTTGTTTCCAAGAAGATTGTTCTGTTCAGCCATCGGAGCTATCATAGCATATGCTTCAGCGTCTGTAACATCAGCTTCGATACCGCCTATCGCCTCAACTATTTTTATAAAGGTCTCAAAATTAACGATAACGTACTTGTCAACAACTATTCCGAAGTTTGACTGCAAGGTAAGCATAAGTGTATCCGGTCCGCCTTTTGCGTATGCAGAATTTATTTTATCTGCATAATATCCAGGTATTTCGCAGTAAATATCTCTCATGATAGAGGTGAGAGTGATGGTTTCGTTGTTTTTATTGATCGAGGCAAGTATAATAACGTCCGTATTTCCTCTTGCGTCAACGTTTGAAGTATCTCTCAGGTCCTCGGCAATAACAAGGATATTTGTAACGTTTTCGTCAGACATTGCGTTGTCGGCGATTGCGGCAAGCTGATCCTTGAGCCACTGGTCATAATCATCGGCGTCAACAGTATCGTCCTTGTGTTTTTCAGACTGGGTTCCCGGCTGGGATTTATAGACCGTATCGTCCCTGAGCTTACCGTAGTAGCTGTAGAAAACGCCTACTATAGTTATGCATATTATTATAAAAGCCGTACAGATGGAAATCGCAGCAATGATTTTTTTGTTTTTATACCATTTTTGTTTCTGATGAGGTTCATTTTCAACAAAGCTGTCATACATATCGCTGTCAGCTATAAGCTCGTCAAGCTCCTCTTCGGAAATAGCGTCATTCTCTGTTGCCACGCGTTCAACATACTTTACGTTATCATTTTTTTCAGCAGCCATTGCTTTGGCGACCATTTCTTCAACAGAAAGTTCTTCTTCGTAATCCTCGTAATCGTCCTCGTATTCGTCGTCGTAATATTCCTCGTTGTCGGGATAATCGCTTTCGCTTACATATCCGTCAAACTCGCTGTTTTCATCATAATATTCGTCGTCATACTCGTCTTCATATTGGTCGCCGTAATAGTCCTTGTCGTACTCTTCATCGTCAGACCGGTCTGTTACTGAGCTTTTTACAGGCGTAACATAAGCCTTAACGGGAGCTTCCTCGTTTTTGGGGGTATTTCTTGCGGATTTTGCCTGAGCAATTATTGCGGACAGATCAAGTTCGGAACTGTAATCATCCTCTTCATAATTTTCATCGTACTCATCGCTTTCGTAGTACCCGTTCTGATAATATTCGCCGTTGTCGTATGTATCTTCTTGTGAAAACGCAGCTTTGTTGTATACAGCAGGCTTTTTTCCTTGTCCGAATTTTATGTCAAGGTTATCTTCGGGGTGATTTTCTTTCTTTTTGGAAAAAGCCAATGATAAAAGGTCATCAAGTGACGAATCGGAATTATTTCCTTTATAACCTTTTTCGTCTGCCATTTTGTTATTCCTTTCCGCTTTTGTGTAAAGCTTTTGTAATAGCGTATTTAAAACACACACATTTATTATAATACTTTTTTCGCAATAAATCAACTGTTTTTTACAAAAAACCGTATAATTCAGGCGGGAAATTATAGAAAGCTTTAAAATTGCAAATCAAGAGAGCCGGAAAACAAAAACCCCCGGGGTCAAAACCTCCGGAGGCGGTAATTTTATTATGTCTTGCTTTTTACCTTGCGAGCCTTAATAACTTTGAGCCGAGAAAACTCCTCACGTTCTTTTTCTTCGAGAGCGTTTGTAATATATTTTACTATTTCCTCGTGACGGGGGATAATTATATTTTTCAATGCATTTGCACGGCGCTGAGTCTTTTTGATGGCGACTGCAAGACGATATATGCTGTTTTCAACCTCTGCAAGAAGTACGGTTATCTCCTTGGCTTTTGCAAAGGAAATATATGCAAGATCAAGCTGTGAATTTGTTCTTGCAAAGCCGTAGGTTATGTGAAGAGGTCTTTGATCCATTGAAACTTTCGGAAGCTCAACTCCCATAACGCTTCGTGTGGATATTTCGATTGAATTTTCAATAGGCACGCTCTGGCAGTATGGAGTAATAACTCCCATTGTTATATTAGCCATCTGAAGTGCGCTGTAGGCTTCCTTGTAGGTATCCTCAATGGATCCTCTCAGTTCCTTCGCGCGGTCTATAAGAGACATCATTTCACGGATAAGGATATTTCTCTTTCTGTCAAGAAGATCGAAGCCGAGGGTAGCAAGTTTTAAAGCCTTTTTTGAGGCAATTAAATTTCCCTTGGTAGGAAAGACCTGTTGTTCAGCCATATCTCACACTCCTTTCGACTTTTATTCTTATTGTTTTAATTAAGCTCCGCCGCCTTTTCTGCACTGTAGTATTTTTCAAGATGCTCTTCGTCAACTCTGTCAAGTTCCGACTTGGGAAGGGTTGAAAGAAGTTTCCAGCCAAGATCAAGAGTTTCTTCGATAGTTCTGTTTTCCTCTGCGCCTTGTCTTATGAAATGCTCCTCAAAAAGAGTTCCGAATTTGATATAAGCCTTGTCCGCAGAAGAAAGTTCTTCCTCGCCGATTACAGAGGACAAAGCTCTTGCGTCCTGAACCTTGGCATAAGCGGCAAAAAGCTGATTTGCAACCATCTGATGATCTTCTCTTGTATAGCCCTCGCCGATTCCGTCCTTCATAAGTCTTGAAAGTGAAGGAAGAACAGACACAGGAGGATATATTCCCGTAGCGTCAAGATTTCTGTCAAGAACGATCTGCCCTTCTGTAATGTAACCTGTAAGGTCGGGAACAGGGTGGGTTATATCGTCGTTTGGCATTGTTAGGATAGGTATCTGTGTAACAGAACCTTTTGAGCCTTTTACTATCCCGGCTCTTTCATAAATAGAAGCAAGGTCTGAATAAAGATATCCCGGATAGCCTTTTCTTCCCGGTATCTCACCCTTCGAGGAAGAAAATTCACGGAGAGCCTCGGCATAAGAGGTCATGTCCGTTAAAATAACAAGAATGTGCATATCATGCTCAAAGGCAAGGTATTCGGCGGCGGTAAGGGCGCATTTAGGAGTGAGTATCCTTTCGATGATAGGGTCGTTTGAAAGGTTAAGAAACATTACGACCTTCTGCAAAACTCCTGTATCCTCAAAGCTTTTTCGGAAATAATCCGCAACGTCGTTTTTAACTCCCATCGCTCCGAAAACCACGGCAAAATCCTGTCCATTTTCATCTGCGATCTTAGCTTGTCTTACGATCTGAACAGCAAGCTTGTTGTGGGAAAGTCCCGATCCTGAAAAAATAGGGAGCTTCTGACCGCGTATAAGCGTCATAAGTGCGTCGATTGAGGAAATTCCGGTATTTATATAGTTTCTCGGATAGGTTCGTGAAACAGGGTTCAGCGGTTTTCCGTTTATGTCTGCGAATTTTTCCGGATAAATCTCACCAAGTCCGTCAATTGGTTTTCCGGATCCGCTGAAGATACGTCCTAAAATTTCCTTTGAAAGGGGAAGTTCCATTGGCTTTCCTTCAAATCTCACCTGAGTATTTGTAAGAGAAAGTCCGGCGGTTCCTTCAAAGACCTGCAAGACCGCCCTTTCTCCGTCTATCTGAACAACTCTTGCAAGTCGTCTTGATCCGTCGTCAAGTCTTATTTCCGCAATTTCGTCGTAGCCAATCCCATGGACCTTGTCAAGAGCCACAAGAGGACCGTTTATTTCACTGAGTCCGATATATCTGACTGACAAAATACCGCCTCCTTATTTCTGCGCTCTTTCGGCGCTCAGCGCCGCAAGAGTTTTCTCTATATCTTTTTCATATTCATCAAACATTTCCGGCTTGTCGTTTGGAATATCGTACTTCATTTTTACGACCTTTTCAAAAAGTCCGGTTTTTAAAAGTTCCTCCATTGAAACTCCTTCGGACATTGCTTTACGGCAGCTCTTATAAAGGCAGAGGATGGTCTTCATCATAAGATACTGTTTTTCAAGGGGAACGTAAGTGTCGTCCTTGTGGTAAGCGTTTTGCTGAAGAAATCCCACTCTGACTATTCTTGCGGTTTCGATCAAAAGCTGCTGATCCTCGGGCAGAACGTCGGTTCCCATAAGCTTTACGATCTCCATAAGGGTGTTTTCTTCAACAAGTATATTTGAAATTTCCTGTCTTACCTTCATAAAATCAGGGTGAACATTTTTCTTATAATAATCCGAAAGGTCGTCCACATATTCGGAATAGCTTAAATTCCAGTTTATAGCAGGATAATGTCTTGCATAAGCAAGATTTTTATCAAGCGCCCAGAAAGCACGGACAAATCGCTTTGTATTCTGGGTCACAGGTTCTGAAAAGTCCGAGCCTTGAGGAGAAACCGCCCCGATAACGGTAACAGACCCCTCCGTGCCGTTCAAGTTTTTCATATAACCTGCACGCTCATAAAACTCGGAAAGTCTTGAGGGAAGGTAAGCAGGGAAGCCTTCTTCCGCAGGCATTTCTTCAAGTCGTCCCGAAATTTCTCTTAACGCTTCAGCCCATCTTGAGGTGGAGTCCGCCATTATTGCAATGTGGTATCCCATATCCCTGTAGTATTCGGCAAGGGTGATACCCGTATATACGGAAGCTTCTCTTGCGGCAACAGGCATATTTGAGGTATTTGCAATAAGCACAGTTCTGTCTGTAAGAGGACGGTTTGTCTTAGGGTCGATAAGTTCTGAAAATTCTTCAAGTACCTGAGTCATTTCGTTTCCGCGCTCTCCGCAGCCGATATACACAATTATATCTGCGTCGCACCATTTGGCAAGCTGGTGCTGGGTCATTGTCTTTCCGGTTCCGAATCCTCCCGGGATAGCCGCCGTTCCGCCCTTTGCAACAGGAAGAATCGTATCGACTATTCGTTGTCCCGTAACAAGAGGTCTTGTGATAGGAAGTCGTTCTTTAACAGGTCGGGGGGTTCTTATAGGCCATTTCTGACAAAGAGAAAGCTCTTCAACCTCATTATTTTCAGTCTGTATTTTTACGACTGTGTCGTTTAAGGAATATTCGCCGTTTTCGGCACACCAGATGACTTTTCCCCCTTTTGAAAATGGAGAAAGCATACATTTATGAACGACAACGGCAGTTTCCGGGCAGGTGCAGTAAATATCCCCGGGCATGAGGGTATCTCCCTCCTTGACGGTTATTGTAACGTCGTATTTTTTTTGCTCGTCAAGAGAGCTTACCGCCGCTCCTTCAGCGATAAACGCGCCGCTTATCTCTTCGAGTTTTTTCAAGGGTCTTTCTATTCCGTCAAAGATGTTTGAGATTATTCCGGGGCCTAAAACAGCGGACATTGGGTTTCCTGTTGAATAAACAGGCTCTCCCGGCATAAGTCCTGTGGTGCCCTCGTAAACCTGAATTGTGGTATAATCGGCGGCAACGGAAATAACTTCTCCGATAAGCCGTTTGTTTCCCACATACACCATTTCACGCATAGAAAAATCCTTTGTGTCCCTGACTCTGACTACAGGACCGTTTACAGAAAATATTTTATTCAAAATCGACACCTCTGTCAGTTGATTTTAAGCTGCGACCGTGAGTAGAAAAGCTCCTTCTGTTCTTCAAAGGCGCAGTCAAATGTATAGTCGCAAAGAAAATTGTCACTTTCAAAGTAAACCGCAATGCCACCCAGTTTTATCGAACTGTCTGTTACAGTCTTAAAGCCGCCCGGCAGGACTGAAAGAAGCTTTTCTTCAAACCCCTTGTCGTCGGGACAAATATGAATCACACCTGTCTTGCCTTTATATTCTTCACCGATAGTTTTTGCTTTGCTTAAAAGGTATTTTTCATAATCGGGAGAATTTTTAAACTCCTCTATCTTCTTTTTTGCAAGAGAAAAGACTTTTTTTGCAAGTTCCTCTCTGTAAAGAAGAACGCGGCGTTTTCCTTCAAGCTCTCCCGAAGCTATCATTCGGATATATTTTTCATTGATCTCACGAACGTTTTCCTTGATTTTTTCATAGGAAAGAGAAAGTCCGTCGTTTCCTGCCTTCTGAATTTCACGATCATGCCATGCGTAGGCTTCGGACATTATTTTTTCAGCCTCTTCGTCCGCAACCTTGTAAACTGCGCGGCTGAAGCGCCCAAGTTTTTCGGTTTCGCTGTTCATAACTTTCAAAGCTCCTTTCAACATAGTCAAAGCTTTATTCCCACAGCCTCTCTGACATATTTTGAAATAGTATCTGAAATTTTCGAGGTTGCGTGTCTGTCGGGAATCTCAACGATAAGAGGTCTTGCTTTTGAGAGTTTAATGTCGTAGACTTGGCAGCTGCAAAGATCGATGGTTTTTTTTGTCATAAGGACGATCCCGACCTCCTTGTCTTTTACAGCTTCGTCAAGAGCGTTTTTTATCTCCTCTTCGGTGTGGACAACAACTCCGTCAACACCTGCAAGTCTCATTCCCATCTGAGTGTCGATATTATCGCTTATAAGGAAAAATTTCATATTATCACTGTCCGAAATTAACCAAGATTTGAAATTATCATAATTGAGATAAGAAGTCCGTAAAGTGCGATACCTTCACCAAGAACAACGAAGATAAGGGATTTTACAAAGGACTTCGGATTTTCGCTTGTAGCGCCGATGGCAGCCGGAGCGCCCGCAGCAACGGCAATTCCCGAACCTATGCACGAAAGACCTACGGCAAGAGCGGCTGCAAGATAGCCAAGTCCTGCGCCTGTTGAAACTACGTCGGCGACTTCCTCGGCGGCTGCTGCGGAAACGAAATTTCCGAAAGGTACTGCCATACATACAAGCATAAGTCCGAAAAACGAACAAAGATTAAAGATGAAAGCTCCCTTTGGGCTTTTGCCGTTTTTCACCTTTTTTATCATGGGAACGATTGGCGCAGCAATAAGAAGTACTGCCGCAAGGGGGATTAAAAACAAAGCTGTTAATGACATAAATATCTATCCTTTCAAATTAAATGTTGGTTTTTTTACTCCTTACTCCTCGTCGCTGCCGGAGTCTGAAACTCCCACAGGTTCAAAGGGTTTTCCGTTTCCGCTGTAAAATCTTGAGAATACCTCGTAGAATTCAAGTCTAATTATCTGAATCGCAACTATAAGACCTTCCATGCACATTACGAATGCGTTTCCGAGAACCACTACAAGAGGCTGAGCGGCAGCCGTTACGCTTTCCATCAATGTCATAACAACAAGCATCATGCCTGCGTGGGAGAGAACAAATCCTCCGACTCTCAGAAACGACATTGTATTTGAAACGTAGCTTAAAAGGTATTCAAACATTTCAAAAAAGTTTTCAACTATAAAGTTTCCCACAGTCGCTTCCTCCGGATCTTCGGTAAGCTGGAGTTTTTTGTATTTCATAGCGTGAGCAAGCGGGAATCGGCAGAAAATGCACAGAAGCGGTATCACGATAAGCAAAATTATGAATGCAGGCGACTTGTAGTTTATTTTAAATGCAATTGCCGAAATAATCGAGGTATAGAAAACAAATCCCGCTATGCCGTTGCAACCGAAGATTGCGTTTTCGTAATCCTTTTGCCGAAAGCTCTGAACGATATTCATTATCATTGACATTGCGATAAGGGCCACGCCTATCGCCACTGCGCCGATAAGAATAAAGTTTGTCTGGTCGAAAACCTCAAACGGTTTGTTTTCAAAGCCCATTGCGTGGAATACCGGGTCAAGGAGATGCTCAAATCCGAATACAGACCCGTACAGGAATCCGAACACCATGCTTGAAAATCCCACTCGCCTGAAAAGTCCGCCCACGGTTTTGTTCATAAACTTATCAAGGAAAAATCCGGCAATAAAAATCACAAATCCTTGTCCCAGGTCGCCGAACATTATTCCGAAAAGGAGAGTGTATGTTATGGCAACGAAGGTAGTGGGGTTGATTCCGTTGTAATCGGGAAGTCCATACATTTCCACAAGCATTGCAAAGGGTCTTGCAAAGCGGTTGTTTTTAAGCTTTGTGGGAATTACAAGGGACGAGTCGCTGTCGGGGGGCTTTACCACTACTGAAACGCTTTCGCAGTCGTCGAAGAGTTTTACAAACTCCTCGGCGTTGTTTTTGGGGACAAAGCCTTTCATGTAGAATTTTTCGTTTATGGAAGCTACCTTGTGCCTCAGTTCAAATGTGTCGTTTCTGAATTTAAGCTTTGAATAAGCTTTGACGATAAGATCCTTTTTGTCTTTTATAAGCGACTGAAGCTGTTCGTCGATCTCTTCGATCCGTCTTGATTTACGGATAATAGCGTCGTTAAGCTCTTCAAAAGCGGTCTCCGGAGTTCCCTTTACGAAGTCGGGAATCTCGTATTCCTCAAAGTAAAGGGAGTTGAATATCTCGTCAACAAGCTCCTTTTCCGTTACGGGGGCAAAGTACATTCCCCAGCAGAAATCCTTGTCCGAATCAAAGGGAACAAAGAAGAATGTTTCGTCGTAAAATTCAAGCTTTTTAAAGCTGTCAACAGGAAGTCTGCCCATTCGCACAACTATTTTGTCGCACTCTGATATCCGTCCGATATCGGTATCAAGTCCTTTTAGGTGAGTTATCTGCTTTATTACGGCGTTTTTTTCCGAAATCTCCTTCATACAGGAAAACCGTTCATTTCGCAATGCGTCAAACCGGTTTTCAAGTCCTTCGGTAAGCTGTGCAAATTCTTCGGGAGAGTCCGCCGAGATATCCGAATAATCCGTCTTGGTAAGCTTTATCCGGCACGATAAGGCAAGCGCCTTCAGTTTTTTCATTGTTGCCGTATAGGGATTTTTTTCGTTAAGCATTTTTAAGGAGCTGTGGCTGTCCTTGCCCGTCACAGCCTGCTCCATGTGGAAGCAGCCGCTTTCGCAGCACCTTAAAAGTGTTTTATCCAAATCGGACAGCAGACCGGCGATATTGACAAGCTGCATTTTTTCAATAGCCATAATGCCTGTTCCTTTCTGTTTATGGGTTTTAGATTATTATTAGCTTTTCTATCTCAGCAGGGGGAAGTCCGTATCTTATTCCCTCGATTATTTTAATTATATTTCCGGTTTCAAAGTTGCATATAGTCATAAACGCATACATTACAACAGGCGCCGATTGGGAGGACCTCAATAGCCGTCTTGCAAGGGAATATCTTGCTTTGTCACAGGCTGTTTCTATCATCTGCGCCGAAACCCCGTCTTTTAAAAGCGGAAGTCTTTTAAGTTTGTCAAGCATATCTTCGGCGGTTTCACATTCGTAAAGCCTGTTCATTTTTGATTTTGAAATGCTTGAAAACGGCAGCATTCTTTGCTTTATATGCTCAGCGTTATAATTAAAATATTTTTTAAGACGAAACGCATTGACAATATTTATAAAATCAATGTTCATCCTTATATACTTATCGAGTATCTCTGCGTCTTTCCCGGGAAAATCCCGGCGCACGCTTGCAAAGATCTTGTTAAAGTAGTATTTTCTCAGTTCAAGCTCGCAGGCGGGATAGTTTATTGACCCGTCCTCTTTGAGAGGTATCCCTTTGAGAACTTTTCCGTAGTCGGTTTTTTTAAGGACTTCAAGAAGTTGCTCATAGCTTTCGCATTTTGAAATTTCAAGAAAGGGAAGTCTTGAATTTTCAAGAACAAACCCGGGCAGAGTGTTTATAAATGAATGTACAACTCCCGAATTTATACAGTTTATCATTGAAAGTATCTGCTCGGTTTCGTGTCTGAACATGATAAAGTTATAAAATGGGATCTTGTCAAACTGCTGAAATCTGCAAAGTCTTCTGTAAAGTTCAAAACTGCTTTTCTCAACAAGCTCTTCAAGGTGTCCCCGGTGTATTGTTGCAGGATCCACCGTTTCAAGGTCTGTCTTGAATCTGGGAACGCCTTTGAGAAATTCTGCGGCTTCTCCTACGGATTTTTTGTATATAAGCTCATGAAGGCGGCTTTCTGTAAGCATTTTTCCTTCAATACAGCGTATTTTTGCTACTGTTGCATTGGACGAAAGGCTTTCAAGCATTTTCCTCCCTCCTTAACACTCCAGGATCTTACTGCTCTGTCACAGCCTTGAAGATCTCATCAGCCCACATCTCACAGTTTTCGTCATATTTTTTCTGAAGATTTTCAATCTGCCTGTCAGCTTCGGCATTTATATTTTCAAGCTTTTTGCAGGCGTTTTCCTTTCGGGCCTTTTCAACTTCGGCAATTCTCTTGTCTGCGCGTTGAGAAAGACCTTCGATTATCTTTTCGCGTTCTTCCGCAGTTTTTCTTTCAAGCTCAGCCTTTTGCTCGTCTGCCCTTTTGAGTTTATCCTTGGCGTGACTGTCTATTTCCAGTATGGCTGTGATTATATCCATTTTCAATGTCTCCTTATTCCAAAGATTATTATATATTTTACTACAATTGATCTAAAAAATCAACAGGCAAAAGCATTTTTTTAAAAACACTTGACCTGAGTAAAAAACAGTAGTAAAATAAAGTAGGCAACACCGCATAACTACTGTCTTACGACTTTGTACACGTCTTGCTTGAATTTTTCCGCCATATCACCCGAATCCTCCTTGACTAACGTGGGTTAGCCTGAATCGGATTTAGGCAGTCTGACGAAAAATCTTACGGCGCAATCCATACATAACAGCTGTGCGGTGTCGCATAAAGGAATAATTTTATTATGGAGGAACAGTTATGTCAAAATTTATTGTTGAAACTTCCGCAAGACACATCCATGTAACAAAAGAGCATCTTGAGATACTTTTCGGTAAGGGGGCGACTCTTACAAAGAAGAAGGATCTTTCTCAGCCTGGTCAGTTTGCCTGCGAAGAAAGAGTTACCGTTGTAGGACCCAAGAAAAGCCTTCCTAACGTATCTATTTTAGGTCCTGAAAGAAGCGCCACACAGGTTGAACTTTCAGCAACAGACGCACGTTCCATCGGGCTTGCAGACGCGCCTGTAAGAGAATCGGGAGATATTGCAGGTTCAGCCGGTTGCAAAATAGTAGGGCCTTGCGGCGAGGTTGAGATATCTGAGGGCGTGATTGTTGCTAAAAGGCATATCCATCTTACACCTGCCGATGCTGAGGAACTTGGAGTAAAGGACAAGCAGGTTGTATGGGTAAAGATTGAAACTGCTGAAAGAAGTGCGATTTTAGGCGATGTTGTCTGCCGAGTAAGCGACAAGTTTGCAAAAGCCATGCATATCGATACCGACGAATCAAACGCAGTAGGCGCCGGAAGAGATCAGATGGGCGAGATCGTTGAAATAGGCTGACTTTTACTTTAAAGCAAATATTAAACCTGCACTGTCTGTGTGACAATGCAGGTTTTTTCATGCCTTTTTTAAATCTGAGCAAATCCGGTTAAGCTCGCTTAAAATTGGTTAGGGCAGTTGCAACTCGTCCCGGTTTGCTCCTCAGGTAGGTTCAAGTTGGGATTGCCTACCTAACTACCTCTATTGGAATCCTGAACTGTACCTGCCGAATAATCAACAGGGGGGATATCTGCGAAATGGTTATATTTTTCAAGTACGAAATCAGATTCTTTAAGAGCTGTGCGGATTTTTGAGACAGCTCTGTCTATCGTAGCGGGATCGCAGGAATTTACAGTGTCAGACGCTTGTCTGAGAGTATCGCGCCCAAGCTCAGCCTGAGTGTGATAAATGCTGTCAAGACGCTGTTCAGCCTTTTGCCCTATGACCTCGTAGGCTTCTTTGATATCCTTTACGGTCTTGTTTCTTATATCGTCGTAATTTTCAAGGGCAATATCGATTATTTCCGTTTGTTTTTTGCGTTTGAGAATCCTCTTAAAGGAATTCATTGTGGCAGGGGGAAAGGTTTCGCTTGTGCCGAAAAGCTTAACTCCCATAACCTTTCTTGTTACCTTTTTCTTCAGGTCGCTCATTACCTTATCGATAGAAGTAGACTTTGAAGCGGCAGACAGATCGGCGATGCCTAAGTTTCTTGAGAGTTGGTCGCTCATGTCGTCAACAAGCCTGTTTATTCTGTCACGGTGAGTTTCAATGCATTTTCTGTATGCTTCTCCCACCTTATCCATCAGGAACGAGTAAAAATATTTTTCTACGTCCTCGGAGGCAATGTCGTTTTCCTCGTTGCCTGAGGGACGGCATTCAAGAACCGATTCTCTCAGCTTTGCAAAAAACTCATACATCCATCTTTCAGCTTCCTGCTGCATTTCAACTATAGAAAGATGAAGCACAGGTTTTTTTGCTTCAAGTGCAGAGGAGAGAGTTTGGCACTGTTCCTCAAAATCACGTTTGATGTCCTCAAGTCTTAAATTGTCAAGTGCGGTCATTTCAGAAAGCATTCTTGCCTTTGCAGAGGTTTCCTCAAGCATTCGTTCCAGAATTGAAACAACTCTTCTTGTGCGGATAACGTCCTTCTGCATGATAATGTCACGGCGGAGTGATACTTCAAAGTTTAGAAACTGATTTTCATAGAAGTCGGTAAACTCCTTTTCACAGCGCATAAGTCCGCATTTTCTGTTGTATTCGTCCTGACCGCTTATCCCGAAAACAATGGCGTTAGGCACAACAGATTCGCTTTTTTCGGTAATGCGCTTCATTATCTTGTCAACATCTTTTCTGTCTGACAGGGTATCTATCATGTTTACAAGAACATAAAGCATACCGAATCTTTGCGGTTGGACGTGGGAAATAAGAAACATCTGCTCGCTTTCGGAAAGGGGAAGAAGCGCGCTTGCAACGTAAATGATCGCATCTGCGTTGATAAGATACTCCGTCACCTGTTTGTCAAGGTCGTCAAGGTCTGACAGCCCGGGAGTATCAACGATTCTCAGATCCCTTAAAATAGGAGCGTTGTCCTTTATGTCAAGATGATCTATCTTGCAGGGGAGCATATTCATAAGAGGCTCGATCTTTTCTCTTGCTACCTGTTCAAAGGAAAGAGGGACTCTTGTTCCGTTTACAAGCACCGCCTCAACTGAAGAATACTCGCCGTATGAAATTTCATTTATAGTATATGTTTCGGGAGCGGCGTTTACAGGAGCAAGCCTTTTTCCCAGAAGTGCGTTTATAATGGTACTTTTTCCTCTCTTAAAATCTCCGAGAACAACAAGGGTAAAAGGCTCGTCGCATTTCTTGTTTATAACGTTCTGCCATTTTTCAAGTCCCTGAGTGAAATCTTCTCCGAAAACCTTTTTGATATCGGGATTGGCTATAAGTTCTTTAAGGCGGCGCCTTACGAAAGCAATGTCCTGCTCGGCAGATACTATGCTGTTTTTGCTGTTTTCAGACATATCAAACATTCCTTTCATTTACATAACGGCAGCGCCGCAGATTATGTTGCATCTGATGTTACATTCCTCAGCCGAAATAAGGACGTTTTCAGGCTTTTCAAGGTCGCTTCTCCACTGATAAAGGGCATAGCATCTTGTAAATTCCAGAGCGGCGGCAATACGTTTTTCGCTTCGCTTGAGTCCGCACTCGGCTTTTAAATATCTTGAGCCCACATTGCGGTTTGTATCAAAATAGGTTTTTGCGGCGGTATAGTCTGTACCGGCATCATTTCTTCCGTACATATCTGTGAAATTGCGGTTCAGAAGTCCGGAAAGGATCTCTCCGTACTTTTCAGGCTCATCGCAGCATATCATAGCCGCGCGGTCAATGGTTATGTCCCCAAGCTCTATCCATTCGGAAAGGGCGCAGATAAGCTGATTTCCGATAGTGTGGTTATAACTTCTCTCAACAGGCTTGAATTTCGCAGGGGAGTTTGAAATATAGCTTCCCGCAAATGAATAGATGCAGTGGTTGTTCTGTATTTTTCCACATTCCATGCCGATAAGTATAGTAAGCTCTTCCTCAGTGCAATCCGAAGCAAGGGCGGAGGTTATTACGATACAAGGCTCGATAATACTGCTTGCGATCGAATATATCTGTTTGGCGTCGGTATCTTCTCTTACAAACACGATAGGAAGCCGCAGTTCAAGTCTGTCGGCGCATTTTCTTACTATATCGTAAATCTCCGGGTATTTTAGCATACCTGCCTGATTGCATTTTGAAAAAAGAAATTTAGCTTCCTGAGTAATGTCCTGAGAATCAATGCTTTTGCTGAGTCTGCCCCATGCAGAAAGGCTTTGTATTTTTTGTCTTACGGCAAAATCCGAATCGAAGGCATAGTCAAGGGCTCCTCCCACAACATGGTTAGAAAAGGATCTTGTATAGGCGTTAAGGTATGAGCGGAAACTTGTATCTATGCCAAGAAGGGGATTTGTCGCTTCGTCTGTTATCTCTGTGAAAAGAGAATCACTCATATGGATATCCTCCTGTGTACTTGTTGATTTGAGACAGCTTTTAATTTCAGCCTGCGTTTCCTGTCAGAGTTCTGCGGACAACGTAAGCGTTCTGAAGAATGGAGCTTGCCTCTTCGGCGATATTATGGAGTCTGTCCATTTCCTTTTCACTTATCTCCTTCTTTTCAGCCTTTACTTTGTTAAGGTTGTCAAGTGTTTTTTGTGTATCACGAAGGATTATTTCCGTTTCGCTTTCGATTCTGGCTTTTAGTCCCTCGAATGCGTTAAATACCTGTTTACGGACTGTTTCGCTGAAGTCTGTTGTAATCTTCATTTCGTGGAACTGTTTTCTTATCTGAGTCTTGAAGTCTGATTTATATTTATCTATCCTTTCTTGGACAAGAAATTTATCAACCGCAAACTTACCGCTGAATGTTCCCGCAAGACCTGCCAAAGCCATAAGGCACAGGGTAACAGGACCTCCTGCTATACCTAAGAAGCCTGCAAAGAAATAAGCCGTATAAAGGGTAGCGTAAAAGCCTGCAAATCCTGTAGCTCCTCCGAGAAGAGTGCCTTTAAGACCCGCCTCGCGCATACCGATAAAGAGTCCTCCGGCACCGCAGATGCCGATTGAAGAAGCGATGATTTTATCAACCGTACCTCCGTTTCTTGATACCCGTGCCGAATCGGAGAAGATTTTCTGAATTTTTTCGATGGAGCGGAAGAACTCGTCCTCGAAAGACTGAAGTCTTTCGGCTTCATCGCTCAAAGCAACGTTTATTTCGTTCTGTATCTTTTCGCAGATAAGCTGAGCCCTTGCGTTTATGGACTTTTTGATAGCCTCGGTAAGCTTATTGTACACCTGTTGCAGTTTATCCTTTTTAAGATCCTCGGAACTCATAGGGAATCTGTCGATAACTTCCATGGCGGCATCTTCTATCTGAGACCAATATTCGTCAAGAACAGGCTGAAGCCCCTCATAAACCTTATTTGCTGCGTCGTTTATATTTACAAATTCAGCTCGCTTTTTGTTTCTTATTTCTTCTATTTCAGCAATAGCCTTCTGGTAATTTCCCATAAACTCGTCGTTTTCCATCATAAGAGCATTTTCCTGCAAAACAACGGAATTAAGTATCTCGGTTCCCGAATTGGTTATTTTTGTAGCGAGTATCTGAAGAGTGATTGCTCCTCTTTCCTTGGTAAGGAGAGTTTCAAGAGCTTCTTCAAAGGCGGGGAAATTGGATTCCTCAAGCATTTTTTCGTCTCCGGATATTTTAGCCATAAGAGCTTTTTTGGCATAGATGCCGACAACCTTAGGAGAGCCTATTTTTCTCTGGTAAACGGCAAATTCCCGTGAGTCCTCCCCCATTACCTGTTTTGCCTTTTCCATAACATATCTGCCTATTCTGCTTCTGACGGTTTCAACAATTTTCATTTCGTCCTCTTTTGAAAATGTTCCGAAGCAGTTTACCGCAAAAATAATTCTTCCTACGTCGCTTGTTAGCATTTTCTTCTCAAGAAAGTCCTTTTCAAACTGAGAAAAAGGCGAATTTGCGCTTATAACAAAAACCGCAGCGTCTATCTCCGGAAGGATTGAGAGCGTGACGTTTGTCATCTGCTCGTCATCGTTCAGACCCGGAGTATCTATAATATCAACATGATTGCGGCAGAAATCGGTAGCATAGTGAACGGTGGCCTCTTTGACTGTTTCAGCCTTGAGCTCGCTTTCTTCAGTAAGCTTTGTAACATAATTCTCAAGCTGGTCAATAGGAACCTTTTCGCTTGTTCCGTCCTTGTATTCAACATCAACAAAAGGCTCATCGCTGTATGTAACTCTGTTTAAAGTAGCGGTGGCAGGCAAAACGTCCGCAGGAAGCACTTCCTGTCCCAGAAGTGCGTTAATAAGCGTACTTTTTCCCCTCTTGAATTCACCTACGATAGCGACCTCGAAATGCTCGTCGGCTACCTTTGCAAGTGTATCCTTTATCGAGTCGGCGGTATTTGTAAGGGAAACGCAGTTACAAAGCTCAAGAAGCTTTTTGAGGCTTCCCGTCAGATCCTTTACGGACTCGTTATACGCCGTATAGCTTCCGTACTCAAATGGCTTGCTCATGAGAAATCTTGTCCTTTCAACCGGTTAAAATTACTACTGCGAAAACATTTTTAAGTCTGCGCACAAAATAACAATTATATGTATAAATTATACACGTTTTATAACAAAATGTCAACTATTTTTGTGAAATTTATTTTATTTAACTGAGAAATTACAAAACGAAGTCGTTAGTTGAAAATATAACTTTTAAGCTTTGGCGGCAAAGCAAAATAAAAATTCCCCACTTTAAGCAGGGAATTTTTAATCATCAATATTAAATTGTCGATCGTAAAATCATAAATGTACTGTGTTGTACTATGCCGGTTCGGCAAAGTTTCCGGTGTAAAGCTGATAATACTTGCCTTTCTTTTCAATAAGCTCATCATGGGTTCCGCGTTCGATGATTCTTCCTTGTTCAAGAACCATTATGCAGTCGGAATTTCGTACTGTTGAAAGTCTGTGTGCGATAACGAATGTTGTTCTTCCGTACATGAGAGCGTCCATTCCCTTTTGTACAAGAGCTTCCGTTCTTGTATCGATTGAAGATGTGGCTTCGTCAAGGATAAGAACAGGCGGATCCGCAACAGCGGCTCTTGCAATCGAAAGAAGCTGACGCTGACCCTGTGAAAGATTTGCGCCGTCTCCGGTAAGAACAGTCTGATATCCGTCGGGAAGCCTTTCGATAAAATCGTTTGCATTTGCAAGCTTTGCGGCGGCTATGCATTCTTCGTCTGTAGCGTCAAGATTTCCGTAACGTATGTTTTCCATAACAGTTCCCGTAAACAGGTGAGTGTCCTGCAAAACAATGCCCAAAGTCTTTCTTAAAGCCGGCTTTCTTATCTTTGTAATGTTTATTCCGTCGTATCTTATCTTTCCGTCCTGAATGTCATAAAAACGGTTGATAAGGTTTGTGATAGTGGTCTTTCCTGCTCCTGTTGAACCTACAAAAGCTATCTTCTGACCCGGATGAGCATATAACTTCACATCGTGAAGAACCATTTTATTATCGTCATATCCAAAGTCTACTCCGTCGAATACTACTTCGCCCTCAAGCTTTTTGTAAGTCACCGTTCCGTCTGCCTTGTGAGGATGCTTCCAAGCCCATGTGCCTGTTCTTTCAGCACATTCGGTAAGATTACCGTCCATGTCGTATTTCGCATTTACAAATTCAACATAGCCCTCGTCCTTTTCAGGCTCTTCTTCCATAAGTTTCATAACTCGTCCTGCGCCTGCGGAAGCCATGATAACAAAGGACATCTGCTGGCTTATCTGTGAAAACGGCTGAGTAAAGTTTTTGCTGAAGCCTAAGAATGCAATTACAGTACCTATCGAGGATAGTCCGTTTATTACAAGCAAAGCTCCGATTATTGCGCACATAACATAGCTGATATTTCCGATATTGGCGTTGATAGGCATCATGATGTTTGAAAATGTGTTTGCCTTATCCGCACTGTAACGAAGCTTGTTGTTGAGTTCAACAAACCCGTCAACAGCCTGTTCCTCGTGACAGAAAACCTTTACTACTTTCTGTCCGTCCAGCATTTCTTCAATGTATCCGTCAACCGCGCCAAGGTCTGCCTGCTGGTCACGGAAGTACTTGCCCGATTTCTGAGAAATAACCTTTGTTGTTTTAAGCATTACTCCTGCCATAACAATACTTATGATCGTCATTGGAATGTCAAGAAGAATCATTGATACAAGAGTTACTACTATCGTGATGGCAGAATTGAATATCTGCGGAGCGCTCTGTGCAATAAACTGTCTTAAAGTGTCGACGTCGTTTGTGTAGATAGACATTATGTCGCCGTGGGGGTGGGTGTCAAAATACTTTATAGGAAGAGTTTCCATGTTTGAGAACAGGTCGTTACGGAAGTTTCTTAAAGTACCCTGACCTACGTTTACCATGATCCTGTTATATGAGTAGGAAGCGGCGATTCCTATAATGTAGACAACTACCAGTCCTGCAAGAGCCTTGGCGAGAGGTCCGAAGTCCGGAACTTCACTTTGTCTCATGGGTTCAATAAAATTGTCAACAAGTGACTTTATAAACGACATTCCGACAGCGGTAGTTATCGCTTGGATTATAATGCATATCGCAACTACAATTACTGAAAACTTGTAATGTTTTGCGGTGTAAGCCAAAACATACTTTAAAACCGAAAGGTCGTCCTTTGATATCCTCTTTTTTGAGGGAGCATTATTCTTTGCCATTCCTTAACCCTCCTTTGCCGGTGACGGCTGGTCAAAGTCGCCGCCGCCTTTGATCTGTGACTCGTAAATTTCCTTGTAGATCTCGTTTGTTTCAACAAGTCTGTCATGTGTATCAAATGCGGAAACCCTTCCGTTATCCAGAACGATTATCCTGTCAGCGTCCTGAACGCTTGAAATTCTCTGAGCAATGATAAACTTAGTCGTTCCCGGAATCTTGGAAGCAAATGCGCTTCTGATCTTAGCGTCGGTAGCGGTATCGACTGCGCTTGTAGAGTCGTCAAGAATAAGTATCTTCGGCTTTTTAAGTAAAGCTCTTGCAATGCAGAGACGCTGCTTCTGACCGCCTGAAACGTTTGCTCCTCCACGTTCTATCCTGGTATTGTATTTATCGGGGAAACGTTCGATAAATTCATCTGCGCAAGCATATTTGCAGGCTTCGATACATTCCTCGTCCGTAGCGTTTTCATTTCCCCAGCGGAGGTTTTCAAAAACCGTTCCCGAAAACAGAACGTTTTTCTGCAAAACAACGGCAACATTGTTTCTTAAAAATTCAAGGTCGTAGTCCTTTACATTCGTACCGCTTACAAGGACCTCGCCGTTGTCAACGTCATAAAGACGGCTTATAAGATTTACCAGGCTGGTTTTTCCGCTTCCCGTGCCTCCGATAATGCCGATGGTTTCTCCGGATTTTATGTGAAGAGCAATGTCCGAAAGAACGCTTTTGCCGTTTCCGTGCTTGTATGAAAAGCTTACATGGTTAAAATCAACAGAGCCGTCTTTCATTTCAGTAACGGGATTTTCCGGGTCTCTGATATCCGGAGTTTCAGCCAGTACTTCGGAAATACGCTTGATGCTTGCGGTACTCATTGTTATCATAACAAAAATAAACGAAAGCATCATAAGGGACATAAACGCACTCATAACATACGAAAGAACTGAAGAAAGATCTCCCGTCTGCATTGTGCCGTTCAAGATGAATTTTGAAGAAAACCAGCTTATTGCAATGATTGCGCCATAAATTACTATCATCATTGAGGGGTTATTGAGTGCAACAATACTTTCGGCTTTCTTGAACATCTTGTAGAGATTTCCCGAAGCCTTCTGGAATTTCTCTTTTTCATAGTCCTCTCTTACATATGCCTTTACAACTCTTATCGCTGAAACATTTTCCTGAACGCTTGCGTTAAGGTCGTCGTACTTTCTGAAGGCCTTGTCAAAGACTTTCATTGCACGAAGCATGATAATGCCCAATACTACAGCAAGAAAAGCAAGTCCCACAGCGAATATGATGCTCATCTTAGGAACTGTGATAACGCACATTATAATGCTGCATATAAGCATGAAAGGTGCGCGAACCGCAATTCTTATTATCATCTGATAAGCGTTCTGAACGTTTGTAACGTCTGTGGTCATTCTTGTTACAAGACCTGCGGTGCTGAACTTATCAATGTTTGAAAACGAAAACTTCTGAATGTTTCTGTAAATGCTTTCTCGAAGATTGCAGGCAAGACCTGTAGAAGCCTCTGCGGCATATTTTCCCGACATAGCTCCCGCAAAAAGGCTTACCATTGCGGCAACAATCATGATTCCTCCGTAAATAAGCACCATTTTTATGCTGTTGCCTTGGATTCCATCATTAATGATCTTTGCCGTGATAAATGGGAGCAGTACCTCCATTATTACTTCGAGCATTGCGTAAAAGGGAGTGAGAAAAGAAGCTTTTTTGTACTGCTTTACCTGTCCTATAATACGTCTGACATGTTCCATTATATCATTCCTTTCTTTAATTATTCTCTGCAATATACGACAAAAAGAGGGAAAGCATTTTTCCTGCGCCGTAAGCACGGCGGCATTGCATTTCCCGAGGTTATTTGGTTTTACGAGTAGTCGCATATCCATATATATTGTACTTACATAATATAATACAACATTTTCACTTGAAAGTAAAATTCAAATATGCTATAATCAATAAAGAAATTTTATTGTTAAAAATTAATTTATTTTTTATTGTGCAACTTCTCCAAAGAAGTGCCTTTGCGAAAGGGTGTAAAAATATGAATACTTCACAACTTGAATGTTTTCTTTCGGTTGCCGAGCATCTTAATTTTTCAAAAGCCGCTAAAGAGGTAAACATAACTCAGCCGGCGGTCAGTCACCAGATAAGCGCTCTGGAGGACGAACTTGGGGTAAAGCTTTTTTTAAGAACAAGCAAAAGCGTAAAGCTTACCATTGAGGGAATGAGATTTAAGGGCTTTGCCGAGAAGATTATGAAGGAATTTTCCGACGCAAAGCGATATATCTCCGACAGCAGTGAGATAAAGCGTGCGGAACTTGGCATAGGCTGTCACAACAGACTTGAGCTTACTCTTCTTTCTCCCATACTCAGAAGGGTTTCTGAGGAGTATGCGAATTTCTATCCTGTGATTAAAAATATCCCGTTTGCTTCAATGTCAAATCTTCTTGCGGACAACAGCATACAGGTGATGCTTGGATTCCGCGAGCAAAGGGGTAAGAACAAGAACATAGGCACTGTCTTTACCGAGCTTTACAAGTGTCCGGTATCTGTTTTGTGCGCTCCCGGTTATTTTTCCGAGGGAGAACGCCACGAAAAAAGAGGGGATATTTCCGGCAGACCGATAATTATTTCCAAGCCGAAATGCAGTGAGGCAGTTTTCAATATGCAGTTTAAAGATAACTTTGAGCATAAGATTCACGAACCTGTTTTCTCCGACGGATATGAAGCGGCAATCTCACTTGTCAGAGCAGGCATAGGATACATGATTTTTCCACGGGTCCCCGGATATAGCGAGGAGGGGGTAATGTATCTTCCCGTACAGGGAGAGGAGCTTGTATCCTTTGGCATCCATCGCAACCGCCTTACAGACAGCGGCATAATCAAAAGCTTTGTCAAAGCGGCTGTGGAAATAAGTTCTGGTGAGCGGGATTAAAGAGCCGCACTTAGTCCGTTTACTTCTATTTCCGGGTCGTCAAGGCTTATGATAAGATATCTCTTTCCTTCTACGGTTTGAGTTTTCACCTTTGAAAGCCCGTCCTTTCCGATATTTACAGTAATACTGGGAGCGGACACCACGGTTTTTGCTTCCACAAGGTTTGAGGCTTTCATTACTGTTTCTCCCACAAAATTATCGTAAGCCTTGTCGAGAATTTCAAGCTTGCTGTCGCTTACTCCCGACTCGGAAAGGATCTTTGAAAGCCTTGGCTTGTCAATAACAGGCGGTTCGGTATCGTCCTGATTCTGGGCGATGACTTCTGCGATCTTTGAATTTACAGAGGTTATAACGTTAAAATCAAGCTCGTCTGCAACAACATTGTTGAGCATTGCTTTAAACGTCGTCTTTTCGTCAATGGCCGATGCCACAAATCTGCATCCCAGAACTTCGTCGATAATTGAAACGTTTGGGTCTTTGGGTTTTTTGGTGTAGTACATCACCTTATTGACGTCTGCGCCTCCGTCGCTGAAAACAGGATAGATAAAGCCGTCTGTGGGACTGTCCGCAACAACTCTGTCGCTGTTTGGCTTTTTTACTATCTCGTTTGTTTCTTCGTCGTAAATAAGTCCGTCAATTCTTATTGCCACAGGGCAGAATGCAGTCACTATAAAATTATAGTTGTGGTCGCTTTCAAGGTCTGCGTCGCCGTTTTTGTTTTTCTTGAAAACCGAATATGAGCAGTGTCCTGCAAAAACGGCATATGTAGAGGTTATATCCGCTCCGGAAACGATATGGTCAAGGAACTTGTCCGCAGCTTCTTCGCTTTCAAGCTTTGATTTAACAGCGTTGTAAAGCAGGTTCTGGGTTCCGCCGTCGGCATACTGCTCGTTTGGGAATGAAAATTCAAGGAGGTTTTTTGCCACCTTTCCGCTGAACACCTTCTTTAATGCACCCATAATAAGCTCGGCTTCGCTTTTTTCAATAAGATCGAAGCTTCTTAAAGTCTTGCACTTGATGTTTTTTTCTGCATCAACAAAAGCGCAAAGCACCTTATTCAGGTGAAAAAATCCGTTATCCTCGTTAAAATGTCTTTTGATTTCCGAAACTTCCTTTTTATTCATACCTTATCCTCCGTAATAAACAAGTACAATTATTGTATAACAAACAGTATAAAAAATCAAGTTAAATTTCCTCGGCGTGATTTGTTAAACTTTTATTAAATCCTTGACAAAGCCGTATTTGCGGAATATAATAAATAACAGCTTACGATTTACGGCGCACTTTAAAAACCGAAACCATAAAACAAGGCATTGACGAGGACGGGATTTAAATAAGCAGGACTTCAGAAAGCTGGCGGTTAATGCGAGGCAGTGTTCTCATTTAAATTTTATCACCTCTGAGCTGACGGCACGAAAGGGCGGCACATTTTTCGGAAGAGCGGCGCATTTTTGAAAGGGCGGCGCATTTCTGGTGGTTCAGGGCATTTTTGGGGTGGTATAACCTTGAAGGGCGACTACATCCCGGCATTGACGACCTGCCATACAAACTTCGGGAAATGCTGTGTTAATAGGGCTTAGTCCGGGTTCTCCCGTTACAGAGAAGCATATTGATGGATATGCAATAAGCGGGACGTTATGTCCAACAAGAGTGGTACCGTGGAATTTTACTTTCACCTCTTACATAAAGAGGCGGAAGTTTTTTTATTTTTATCATAAATTTAAATTTAACAACCAATCATTTTTAATTTATAATCGGGAAGGGAAGTTGACAAGAATGAAGCTTAACGGCTCTCAGATCATTGTAGAATGTCTTATTGAACAAAAAGCCGATGTTATCTTCGGTTATCCGGGAGGTGCTGTGCTTAACATTTATGATGAGCTTTACAAGAACAAGGACAGGATAAGGCATATAATTACCGCTCACGAGCAGGCTGCAAGCCACGCTGCCGACGCATATTCAAGAACAACCGGAAAAACCGGAGTCGTTCTTGCAACAAGCGGACCGGGTGCAACTAATCTTGTTACGGGAATAGCCACTGCTTATATGGATTCTGTACCCATGGTAGCGCTGACCGGAAATGTGGGAACGACCCTTCTTGGACTTGACAGCTTTCAGGAAGTAGACATTTGCGCTATAACAAAAGCTATCACCAAGAAAAATTATCAGGTAAAGGATGTAAAAGACCTTGCTTCCACAATAAGAGAGGCTTTTTACATTGCAAACCACGGAAGAAAAGGTCCTGTGCTTATTGACATACCAAAGGACGTTACTGCGGCGGTATGCGACTTTGAATACGAGGAAGTAAAGGTTCCCGAAGCGGTTGTAGGCAAGAATGTTGACGCTGAGATAGAAGAAGCTGTAAGGCTTATCGAGCAGTGCAAAAGACCTTTTATTTACGCAGGGGGAGGTGTTGTTTCCTGCAATGCCGAGGCTGAGCTTAAGGAGTTTGTCGACCTCATTGACGCCCCTGTTTCACTTTCCCTTATGGGACAGTCGGCTTTTGATAACACAGACGCTCGCTACATCGGTATGCTTGGTATGCACGGCACAAAGACTGCCGCTATGACTCTTGCTCAGTGCGACCTTATGATAGTTTTAGGTTCAAGATTTTCAGACCGTGTTTCCTGCAATCCCGACACCTTCGGCAAGGGTGCAAAAATAATTCATATTGAGATAGACCCAAAGGAAATAGGGAAAAATATTCCTGTTGCGGCAAGCGTATGCGGCGATATTTCTTATGTTTTAAGAGAACTCAACAAGAAGATATCACAGCATGACAATTCAGAGTGGCTCGCTCAGGTTTATCAGTGGAAAAAGGAATACGCTCTTCACATGAAACCGGTAAGGCGTGAGGACGAGGTACTTCCCTCAGATGTAATTGAAACTCTTGACAGGCTCACAGAGGGAAAGGCTATAATCACTACTGAAGTAGGACAACACCAGATGTGGGCTGCACAGTTTTATAATTTTACCATGCCAAGACAGTTTGCTTCAAGCGGCGGGCTCGGAACAATGGGCTACGGACTTGGAGCGGCAATAGGCTGTAAGGTTGGAAATCCGGACCGTACAGTTGTAAATATTGCGGGAGACGGAAGCTTCTTTATGAACTGCGCCGAGCTTTCAAGCGTTGCAAAGCATGACCTTCCCATAATTGAAATGGTGTTTGACAATAACGTTCTGGGAATGGTAAGGCAGTGGCAGAGGATTTTTTACGGTAAGAGATTTTCTCAAACGGATATTGACAGGCACACGAATATGATGGAGCTTGCCGACGCTTTCGGAGTAAGGGGATTTACCATTGCCTCGAAGGGGGATATTGAGCCTGTTCTGAAGGAAGCTCTTTCGTGTGGCAGACCTTGTCTTATCGACGTTCTTATCGACAAGGATATAAACGTTCTTCCCATGGTTCCTCCCGGAAAGGATATTTATACCCCTATTATGGATATTGAGATAGACGACTGAAATATAAATAAGAAAATCAGATCAAGGAGAATTTGGCAAATGAGAAAGCTTTATGTGTTCGATTCCACACTCCGTGACGGCGCTCAGGGAGAAAACGTAAATTTTTCCGTAATGGATAAAATAAATATCGTAAAGGCTCTTGACGATATAGGCGTTTCATATATTGAAGCGGGAAATCCTTTTTCAAATCCCAAGGACGAGGAATTTTTTGAAAAGGCAAAGGAACTTCAGCTTAAAAACGCAAAGATAGTCGCTTTCGGCTCAACAAGAAGAGTGGGTGCGGATGTTGCAAAGGACAAGTCGGTTCAGGTAATGGCGGAAATCTCAGTTGATCATGTTGCAATATTCGGGAAAAGCTGGGATCTTCATGTCACTGAGATCTTAAAGACCACTCTTGAAGAAAATCTTGCGATGATAGCCGACACTGTTTCCTATTTGAAATCAAAAGGAAAGACGGTTTTTTTCTACGCAGAGCATTACTTTGACGGTTGCAAGAACAACGAGAAGTACGCAATGGAGGTAATTAAAGCCGCCGAAACCGCAGGAGCTTCATACATTATCCTCTGTGACACAAACGGGGGATGCTTCCCCGATGAAATTTACAGGTGGACGGAGCTTGCCTGCAAGACTGTAAGCGTTCCTGTGGGAATACACTGTCACAACGACACGGATTGCGCAGTTGCAAATTCCATCTCAGCGGTAAAAGCAGGCGCTGAGCAGATACACGGAACGTTTATCGGAATCGGCGAAAGATGCGGAAACACCTGCCTTGCTTCACTTATTGCAGACCTTCAGGTAAAGCTTGGCTATAACGTTATCCCTGAAGAGTGCGTGAAAAAGCTTACAAACTGCGCAAGATATATTTCGGATATCTCAAATCTCACACTTCCCGAAAATATGCCTTTTGTAGGAAAGTCAGCTTTTGCGCATAAGGGAGGAATGCACATTGACGGAGTTACCAAGCTTCCTGAATCCTTTGAGCATATTCCGCCTGAAACAGTCGGAAACAGAAGACAGTTCCTTGTAAGCGAGGTTGCGGGAAAATCGGCTATCCTTTCAAAGGTAAAGACTTTTGCTCCGGAAATAACAAAGGAGTCTCCAGTGCTTGGAGATATAGTCAATATGCTCAAGCTTCAGGAGCAGAAGGGCTACCAGTATGAAGCTGCAAACGCTTCCTTTGAGCTTCTTGTGAAAAAGTTTCTGGGAAAATTCAAGCCCTATTTCCATATCTGCTACTTTAAAATAATTTCCGAACAGGACGCAAGCGTTGATACTCCCGGCTGTGGAGTTGTAAAAGTAAAAGTGGGAGAGCATTACGAGATTGCGGGAGATGAGGGAAACGGTCCTGTAAACGCTCTTGACAAGGCTTTGAGAAAGGCTCTTGTAAAATTCTACCCCGACCTTGAAAGCTTCAGACTTATCGACTACAAGGTAAGAGTAGTTGATACTACTTCCGCAACGGCTGCGGCGGTAAGGGTTCTTATTGAATCCACCGACGGAAACGACGTGTGGACCACGGTAGGCTCGTCAACCGATATAATCAATGCGTCGGTCAAGGCGCTGTGCGACAGCATCGAATATAAACTTATGAAGTCGCAGACCCCGTCCAAAGCGTAGAAAGCCGAGTCTTTAAAGAAAGGAAAAATATGAAGTTCCGTTCAGGTTTAAAAACTTTAATAATTCCGGCGGCAGCGGCGGCATTGCTATGTTCCTGCGCCGAAAAAGAAGAGATAAAAAGCGACAACGAAAATAACAGCACTAAACAGGGAAACGTTATAATCTGCGGAAGCGGCGAAAAAGATTATGAGGTGTTTGACAATTCGGAAATAGTTGAAGCCTTCAGGACAGGCGAGGGTTCTTCTCTTGACAGTACAGAAAAGAGGATACTTGAAAAAGCCTCCGAAATTTATGAAAGTATCGGCGGCGACAGCCTTTCCCCCATTGAATATGAAATTATGATTTATGACTATATTCTTGAAAACTGTCAGTACGACAATGAGGCTATCGACGTTTTCGGAACTCCTCAGGAAAATTCCGAAAATCCTTACGGAGTACTGGTTGAAAACCGTGGGATATGCTTAGGATATGCAACCACTTTCCAGCTTTTTATGGACATGAAAAATATCCCTTGTCTAACAATTTACGCCGCTGACGACGACGGAGAGGAACATGGTTGGAATCAGGTTGAAATAGACGGGAAATGGTATTATACCGATATAACATGGGACGACCCCGTGCCAGACTATGAGGGAAGAAAGGCTTACCATAAGTATTTTAACGTCACCGCCGAGGAAATGAAAAATACCGGTCACGTCTGGGACGAAAGCAGGTGCAATAAAGCGGACAGTTCCGACGCCGTATATTACAAGATTTCAGCGGAAAATGTAAGTTCTGTTACGGAAACCTGCGACATTATTGAAAGCTCGGTTTCCGCTTATCCCATTGAAATGTATTTTTGCTCTCAAACAGATATCCTTTCCGATTTTGAAATAGTTAAAAACAACTATTACGGCGCCGTTGACAGAACATACCTTGACGGGGGAGTCTACTATTACCGTATAAGGATAGATTATTACTGACAGGTGTATTTAAATCGGAATAGTTTGCTTCTCAGAGGGTGACATCGGTGAATTAGCTATAAGAAATTCTTATACAAGCTATAAATTATATATATTTTACTTATAGCAAAAAGTATGGTATCATATGATTGTTCCTTTTTGAAAAACAAAACAGGAAATAATTTTTACGGAGGAAAATAAAATGGTAAAAGCAATAGTCGGAGCTAACTGGGGCGACGAGGGAAAGGGCAAGATAACAGATATGCTTGCTGAAACTTCCGATATTATCGTTCGTTTTCAGGGAGGCGCAAACGCAGGACACACAATTGTAAACAACTATGGAAAGTTTGCACTTCATACACTTCCTTCGGGAGTTTTTTACGACCACACCACAAGCATTATCGGAAACGGAGTCGCTCTTAATATCCCTGTGCTTTTCAATGAAATAAAGTCTATTACGGACAAGGGGGTTCCTGCGCCGAAAATACTTGTTTCAGACAGGGCTCAGATAGTTATGCCATATCATGTTCTCTTTGACGAGTACGAGGAAGAACGTCTGGGAAAAGCAAGCTTTGGTTCAACAAAATCCGGTATTGCTCCCTTTTATTCAGATAAATACGCAAAGATCGGTTTTCAGGTACAGGAGCTTTTTGACGAAGAATACCTTATGAAAAAGCTTGAAAGAGTGTGCGAAACAAAGAATGTTCTCCTTGAACATCTTTACCACAAGCCAAAGCTTGTTCCTGCCGAGCTTTTTGAAACTCTTATGGAATACAGGAAAATGGTTGAGCCTTATGTGTGCGACGTTTCTCTTTATCTCTGGAACGCTGTCAAAGAGGGAAAGAATATTCTTTTAGAGGGTCAGCTTGGTTCTCTTAAAGACCCGGACCACGGAATTTACCCCATGGTAACGTCTTCTTCAACTCTTGCGGCATATGGCGCAATCGGTGCGGGACTTCCGCCTTATGAAATAAAGCAGGTAATTACTGTTGTCAAGGCATATTCATCTGCGGTAGGCGCAGGGGCGTTTGTTTCCGAAATTTTCGGTGATGAAGCTGATGAATTAAGACGCAGAGGCGGCGACGGAGGAGAATACGGTGCAACCACCGGCAGACCGAGAAGAATGGGCTGGTTTGACTGTGTTGCGACAAAGTACGGATGCAGAATTCAGGGTACTACCGACGTTGCGTTTACGGTTCTTGACGTTCTGGGTTATCTTGACAAGATACCCGTATGCGTAGGATACGAGATTGACGGAAAGGTGACGACCGACTTCCCGACTACACATCTTCTTGAAAAGGCAAAGCCTGTGCTTGAAGTTCTTGACGGCTGGAATTGCGATATAAGAGGAATAAGAAAGTATGAGGAGCTTCCCGAAAACTGCCGTAAGTATATTGAATTTGTTGAAGGTCAGATAGGATTCCCGATTACTATGGTTTCAAACGGACCAAAGAGAGAGGATATAATCTACAGATAAGCTTTCGTTAAAAACAGATGACAAAAACCGTTCTTTCAACCATGAAGGAACGGTTTTATTATGTCATTTAAATCGGAGCAAAGCGTTGATAATTACATCTCCTTCGGAGCTATACATCTCTTTCAGAGCTAAACATCTCCTTCGGAGCTAAACATCTCCTTCGGAGCTAAACATCTCCTTCGGAGCTGTGCTTAATCACGTTGCGACGAAAAGCAAT
>CALWNN010000073.1 GCA_944382845.1 uncultured Clostridia bacterium | reverse complement strand
CCTGATCTATCTATGGCTGATAGGTCTTATGCACAGGCTCATCAACAAGAGAATAAAGGATCTGCCGGTAAAATACTGGATTTTAATCATAACGATCCCCATAATCAGTATCTTTATATTGCGTAATAAATAGATACGATCACCGCTTCAACAATGGCTATCAATTACTTTTCTTTGGGAATCGCTGTAATAAGTATTGTCTATATCAATGTCATGATGTTCCGCTTTTTTGAAAGTTATGAGGATAAGCTGAAATTACAGTATTTTGAAACACTGAAACAGCAAGAGGACGAAAACTACAAGCTCCTCGCACTGTCTCATAAGCAGGTAAGAGAAATGAAGCATGACATCGAAAATCAGCTTGCTGTGGTGGGCGATCTATTAAGACTGAAAGATTACGATTCAGCTCTTGTATATCTTGATAAGCTTGGCACATATGTCCATAAGGCGAACAGAATTTGCTATACAGGAAACAATGCCGTTGATTCTATCGTCAATATTAAAGGCTCAATGGCTAATTCTCTTGGCATTGACTTTATATGTAAGGTAAATATCATCACAAGCATTATGACTGACGAGTTGGATCTGTGCCGTATTATCGGCAATGCGCTTGATAATGCAATAGAAGGCTGTGAACGGTCAAGTGCTGGTAAGAAGCACATATATTTCAGCATTAACGAAGAACAGGACACATTGTCGCTCGTAGTGACTAATACCTGTGATGAAGTGAATACCGATTTGCTGACCTCCAGCAAGAAAAAATCAGGACTTCACGGGATAGGAATAGGCAGTATCAGATCAGCGGCTGAACGCTTGCAAGGGGTGTCAACTTTCAACTATCAGGACGGCATATTTACTTTGAGAGTAGTAGTTCTTAATTGTTAAATTCATAACAAACTTGCATTTCATTACAAGAAACCCACATTTCATTACAAATGGAGAACTTTTTAGCCAAAACCTATTGAAAATATTTCCGGTGTGTGCTATGATTTTTTGCAGGAAGTGATTCAGAAATGATTTCAAAACTTGCGAAGAACATAGCACACTTTTTTGTGGTTCAGAACATAACGGAAGAATCCAAAGAGGTGATCTATGCCTACGGAATGGAGCTGCTGATCTCCGATGTGCTGAATACCATTATCGTCCTGCTGATTGCTCTGATCTCCCATACGCTGCCTGCGGTTGTTATATTTATAGCCGTATTTATGGGGTTGAGACAGTTTGTGGGCGGGTATCATGCTAACAGTCATCTGAGCTGTATGTTCACGCTTGTCATGGTGATGCTGGCTTTCTCTTACGGCATTTGCAATATAAGCGGACAGATCACTCAAATATTCAGCATTGGCTTCATAGCGACAGCTTTGCCTGTCATTTTCTGTATCGCTCCCGTTCCGCATCCGAATAAGCCGATGTCAGAGGAAAAGGGTGTCAAGCTGAGAAAACGAGGTATTATACTTGCAGTTGCCCTTTCCGTTGCTGTGATCGTGCTGCTTGTATTCCAATATCAGAAAATAAGCCTTTATGTATCAAGCGGAATACTGCTGTCAGCAATCATGGCACTGCTCGGTCGCTTTTTGAATCGGGGTGATAACAGTAAACGATGACAAGGAAAGAGAAAAACGAAGCATTTGGGCGATTATAATTCTTGCTCTGGTAAGGGCGGCATTGTATCTTGCAAACGGCAGTGCTTGCGGTATTACGTTCTATCAGCCCCCAGAGCCTGACTTATCTGAGCTGTTTGAAAGGAGGGATTTGTAATGAAGGCACTGATGAGCGTTGTAAGAAAGGCTTCTACCGTTCTTGCGGCTGTTGCTATGGTTGTGGCTACTACGGCAATACCGAGTGCTTGCCACTATTGGTTTGCACAGCCTGTTGAGCCGGAGGAACTGAGAGACCTCGTAAACAACAAGTAATGAAGAATGGAGGAAAACATGAAACAGATTACCAAATTTAAGCGTTTGCTTTCAGGTGTTCTGAGTGCTGTAATGACGGTAAGTGCGATACCTATCGTCTCGGCTCACGCCGATGAAAGCACAGAACCGTACCCATATACGATGTTCGCCGCTTCAAGCGACGATGGTGCGATTACTGTAAATGCAGTAAACTTCTGCGTTAACGGTAATGTTGCAACCAACGGCACTATCGTTTCAAGCGGTAATATGAATATCAACGGTACAAGGACAGAACACGCTAATGAAAGTATGCTTTATGTCCTAAAAAAGCTGAATTATTCTTATTTCGGCGGTGAAAATGTTGAAACCTATACAGAAGATTATGTGCTGGAGGACTTGAATATCAACATCAATAATCCGATTGATGTTGATGGAACGATTGAACTTACGGGAAATATCAATCTGAATTCAGGTATTAAGGCTGTCGATGATGTTACGATCAACGGCGAAGTCAAGAATTCCAATAATGCTGTTATTTGCTCCGAAACTGGTGATATTAACATTGAAACGAGCAATGTCAGCTTTAACGGATTGATCTATGCTCCATATGGTGATATTGTAATCGATTCTGATAACCTTAATCTCAATAATGTTGTTATTATCGGACAGACCATTACGATCGACTGCCCCAATGTCAATGCGAATTACAGCAGCAGTATGGCTGAGCTTATCGGAAATCAGTCCGATGTTGATGTTGAACTCTATGCGATGGGCAGCTATAATGCTGACGTGAATGCTATCGACATCGAATGGTTTACCAACTACACAAACAGCAGTTATGAAGTGCTTTATTCGGACGATAACGAGAATTACACTTCTGTTGCCACAGTAACAGATGCTACAACATATCAGTATTTGATTACTGAGGATTTTCAGAAGAGATATTTCAAAATTTCGCTCGTTACCAACTATGGGGAAGTAATTGAATCTATTCCGTTCGTAGCAACTAAAAGTGAGGACGGCTACGAGGTTGACTTCCTTGATAGTGATGATGACGGACTTCCGGACATTTATGAAATTATGATCGGAACAGATGTAAATCTGCCCGATACAGACAGTGATACTCTCACAGACTATCAGGAAATCTATATAACAGGAACTGACCCCACTATTTACGATTCTGTCGTTGCCGGAATTTCCGATGCGGATGCTGACAGTGACGAAGATGGTTTGTCCAACTCCGTAGAAATCACTATGGGAACTAATCCCCAGAAGGCTGATACTGATGATGATGGACTTAATGATAGCGAGGAGGGTACATATAATACCGATCCACTAAATCCTGACAGCGATGGTGATACACTTCCTGACGGTGACGAGCCACATATCGGTCTTGACCCAACGAACCCTGAGACATTTGATGTTCCCGATGCGGAATATGTGGTTTCACAGACTATTCCAGCCAATAGTGAAGCGTTAAGAAATATCAATACTGATGACAGCCCTTATACAGTATCGTTAGTTGTTGATGCGACCGGATATGTTGAGGGTAATCTTACTGCAAAAGAAACAAGTTATGCTAAAGCAATTTCCAACGATGCCATTTTGGGTATTGCTCCTGAGTTTTCTTGCAAGAAAAACTGTGATGTAAAGCAGGCAACTATCACTTTTTCTATTAAAAACGATTATGTCAATAATGAAGCAAGTGCATTCCCTGATGAACCCGAACTTCAAGGTCTTAAGCGTTTTATGATATTCAGCTACATTGAAGATATGAATATGCTTCTTCCAGTTGAAACCTCTTATGATCTTGAAAATAATGCGATATATACCAACACAAGCGGTCTCGGCACATATTGTATAATGGACATGGAGAAATGGCTTGTCAATCTTGGAATCGAGCCTGATAACACACTTGAGCCTTTAAGATTGCAGCATCCTCTTATGCTCAGCAAGAGGATGAATACATTTACAAGTGACGAGTCGTTTTCTGAAGCCGACACACAGATAACACATACTGAGGAAGTTACAGAAACTGAATCAACAGACGAGTCCGATACATCTTCCACATCTCTTCCCACACTTAAATTTGCTCCTACAAGATTACTTGCATCAAAGCCGAGAGGTGAAGTAACTGTACAAAATCCGCTTGACTTGGTTTTCCTATTCCAAATCAATGGCGATTTACCATCTACCTTTGAATCACAGAAGGAAATGATCATCGCTGACTGTGAAGACGCATTTGAGGCATATAATGATGTTAGGGTGTACCTCATTGGATACGAGATCAATAATGCTAAATTCTTAAAGACGTACAATGGTCACACCGATATGAATGCTTATTGTTCTAATATTGGAGAAGTTAGAGCTGCATTGAATTCTGTAACCTATGTCCAGACAAGCGAATATTGCAATCGTGGTGCAGCATTCACTAAGATGATCAATGAGGTTGTATTCAGAGATAATGCAGGAAAATTTGTTTTCCAAATCATGAACGGTTCTACAACGGTTAATGCAAACTACTTTAGTGAGCTTGATGCTTGTGCAAGAGGTAACATTAATTATAGCGAAGTAATGCCGTCTGGTTATCATTACATTTCATCTGAGTATGGGGCAAGAGTTAATACCGCAATCACCAATACCGGTGGTTTGAATCTGACATATGGTTCTGATACAGAAGTCAAGATCTATGAACACATAGTAGATAATATTGCTCCTCCTCATATTGAGTTTAATGTTATTCTTCCTACTGGCTGGAAGGATATTAGCCTTGTTGACGTTATCTCACCCGATAATTATGCTAAATCTGACAGTGATGCTCTTACAGACTGGGAAGAAATTGATACAGAAAGCGGACTTATCACATGGGACAACAACGGAAACATTCAACTGCCAACATTCAAAAAATGTTTAGAAGTGGCAGCAGACAGAGGATATAATGTTATTAACGAGTATAATAATACTGTCCCGTCCTATATGCGTTCCTATTTCTACAATGAGGAAATACTTCCTATTCATTCAAATCCATGTGATGAAGATTCAGATGGTGATGAATTAAGTGATGATATAGATGATAATGCATTATTAACTGATACAGTTTTAGATAGTGAGAATGCAGATGCGCTTATATTATTCTTGTATGATTATTTTGATTTGGTTATGCCGCCTGTTTATAAGGGCAATGGTGATAAAATTAGTAGCAATAATAAGGAATGCCAAGAAACTTTAACGTATTTCGAAACATACTTGTGGCCTTATTTAAAAGATGTTGAGTGGAGTAAATACGGATATGCAGAAAACCGAGAGTATCTTGCAGACCAACAAAAATATGCAGCTTATGTTTATTGGTTAAGATCAGCCTATGGGATGAATGGTCTCGAAAAATTCTGGTCTTATTCAAATGGCTATGCTGATGCGTTATATAATGAAATAATTAACATTGATGAAACATTTGAAAAAGCAAAAGACCAAATTATAAAAGGAAACTATGCAGATTCTGTAACTATAACAGGTACAACAGGTCAAATTTTACTTGGATTTACAGGCGTAGATTTAATTTGTGATATTAGAGATGTATATTATGACATTACGCATTGGGAATTCAAGTGGAAATGCGCTGGTCAAACCGCAATTGACTCTATTGGTCTAATTCCAGTAGTAGGAATTATTAAAAATGCAGACGAAATAAAGAATATCGATGAATTAATGCTTGCACTCAAGAATTTAGATGAGTTTTCTGGAATAATAAAATGCACAGATGATATTCAATCACAAATTAAAACCTTAATAAGAAATGCAGATACAATAGAAGAAATTGAAAAATTGAATCAGCCAAAGTTATGGGCAAAGCTATCAACCAACGTAGGAATTAATGAAAACCTTGTTGTTTTAGGTAAATATGATGGTGGTGGAGAAACTTCATATTTGTCAGTTGCTAAGAAAATGAATGCAACATATTTCAATAATCCTTACTATGATGATTTGGAAAAGGTTATTACTAAAATTGACGATGATGCAATGTGGAAAATAAATGAGGAATTTTTAAGTTCTCAAACACAGGCTGGAAAAACTATCATATTTTCTCATAGTCCATATGACTCATCATATACTCATTTAAACGGAAAGCCTACAAGTTTTGGACGCGAAATAGATTATTTGCAAAATAGTGCTAATTATAAAATTAGTGATGTTGTAAATGCAGATGGTTACTATTTTGCAGTTCCAAAATAATGGAGGTATAATATGCTTGATATTGAAATAGCAATTAAAAGCAAATGGTACCAAAATGACGTTGATAGTATTTATCGTTCATCGACAGAGCCACTTGATCCGGAATGGTTGTACGATTTGAAAAGCTACATCGAAAACGAATACCATGTTCGTGTGATGACGTTAGCTTATGATGAAAAAAGTGACAAGGTTTATATCATATTTTATGATTGCACGGATCAGGATTCATTTTGTGAAGCAACAAATATTGTTTTTTGGCAGTCGTCTGATGAAGTAAACAAGAAAGCTGTCAAACTTTCCGGAAAGATGACCATGCAATGTAAGATCTGTCTATGTACATTTGTTCCGGAAGCTCGTAGTACGGTCTTTACTTCAGTTGCAAGACAATATGAATGCGAATTATTAGATATAATCCCCGATAATATTCCGTGTAGGTTATACTATCATGGCTATTTTGCTTTTATTTTTGAGACAAAGGAACAAGCCGGTGAATTTCTAAGATCTGAATATAAGCAACAAATGCATAAGAAGATATTTGAAATCGCAAAAAAGATGGATAAGTATGGTGTCATAAAAGAATCTGATGTACACATCTTTGCTGATTATCAGGCTCATTTTGATCAAATGGAAGGTCATTATCATCAGTGGCTTGAAGAGTTAAAATATGATGAAATGAATAATTACGAAAATATGCTGGCAATGATTTGATAGTATATACTGTCTGATTAGGCTATGTTGGATTCTTCAATTAACCATAGCCTGCTGGCACACCTGTTTTCCGTTCCACACAAGTCCGATTAGGCATTGTGGAACATACCATAACAGGCACAAACCCTATTGGAACTGAACACAAACCGTAAGCCCTCGGAAACGCCCCGCAAGCGTTCTGAGGGCTTTTCTTTTTCAGGCGGTTAGTAGTTTTCCGCTCCGCAAGCTCGGACGGTGTTCCGATTTTATTCCCTTGTACAAACGCAACAAGGTAAGCGAAATCCTTGAATTTTGCAATCTTTTTCAGATTGGAAACATTAACTCCACGCACCTCATTTCAGGGATTGAGTTTTCGAGGCAGATGTGTTATAATATATGAGGTTGGACAGACGGAAAAATAAGAATTTTACAAGATGTGTAATAAAAAATAGAGAGGCATTCTTATGAACATTGATAAAACTAAAGAATATTATTCTACACTCAAAAGAGACGACATTTGCAGTTGCGTTTATTGTCAGAATTTAGTGGATGAGATAAAGCAAACATATCCTGATGTGGCAGAATATCTTATGACTTTAGGAATTAATATCGAGCGTCCCTTTGAAGTATTGTTGCCAATAGAAACAGATGACGGATATATGGATTATTACGGGGTTCAATACTTAATCCCCGGAGATAGCAGCGGTTTTGAAGAAACTAAAATAGGATGTATTTCAATCTTCATTACTGATTCTCATCCGGATGCAAATTACGATGGAACATATTTTGTCATAGAAGCAGGAACTTTCCATATAAAGTGTCGATATGATAAGTACAACTTTGAATAATAATGCTAATGCTAAACCCCAATATATCGAACCGAATACTATTACATAGCCGTTTGTGACTAACAATCACAGACGGCTTTTTTCATACCCAAACGAGAAAGGAGTGGTCAGATGATTCGAGTATTCGACGCTTTTTCGGGCATTGGAGGTTTCCGAAGTGCCTTTGAAAGAGTCGGAGGTTTCAAAACGGTGGGCTGGTGCGAAATAGACCGATTCGCACAGAAAGCCTGTTACGGCGGTTTGCGTTTGCGTAGATTGATAGATTGATTGTTAATAATAGCTCTTTTGTTTTTAGATAATAGCTACCTATATCTTTAATATCTACCGTAATATTCCCTGCGTGAAATTCTATATACAGGAGTTAGAATTGCTTATAGAGTTGGTTGTTTGGAATATATAAGAATAGGTTCGCAACAAACTGCGGCGGGGTTATGTCCTCCTGCCTGTGCAGGTGGTGTATTAGGGATAAGTTTTTGGAGAACAAAGGGTGTGCCAAGATTTCGGGCGATAAAATAGATGATTCGGCACTTTCTGTGCCGTAAATATGTAAAAAATCGGGGGCTTCATCAGAAGCCCCCGTGTTGTCCTCAGTGATTCTCTCACCGTCAATACAGATTACAGGACGACACTTCTTTGTACCTTCGACGCACATTGTAGTGTTGCCCTTCGTAGAGGGGCTGGAGTTAAAACTCCATATAAAATTGTTGTTTTCAACATTGATTGAATTTACAACCTTGTCGATAAAATCGTGATTGAGCTTCACTTCGCTCATATCAATCATTCCTGCGAGAGCCTGAGAAACGGCTGTCATATCGTCCATACAGCTTTCAAATACTTCCTGCTGCTCTGCTAATTTCTGTTTCTGTTCCTTAAGGTCTGCAAGTTCCTTGCTATATGCCTGTTTGAACTCAGCAAATTCGTTCTTGTCAATCTGACCATCTGTGTAGAGGTCTACAAGATTTTTAATCTTTCGCTCAGCCTTTTCAATCTGAGCATCCATATAGATTCTGCTGTGTTCTGTATTATCACGAGTAGCGTCAGTGTAATACTTCTTGATATATTCAAGTGTGAGTAAAAGGTCGTCTTTTCTTGTCTGCCACGCTTCGTTGAGGAAATACTTTGCCATCATTTCCATTTTCCAATCAGTTACGGAATGTTCATCGCAGTATCCGTCTGTATCAAGACCGTTTTTCGCTCTGAATGAAGCTTTACCGTTGTTTACCTGATTGTAGCAAACATAATTATAACTGATAACGCCTTCTTTATTCTTATGATAACGGTTTTTACGGAAAGATGAGCCACAAGAGCAGCGTAATTTCTTTACCCATATATCAGTAGATGTTCGTGTGCTTTCTTTCTTCGCTTCACCGTTTTCCACGAGAGTAGTTTTCTTCTTGGATTGGAGTATAGCCTGACATCTGTCCCATTGTTCTTCTGTAATAATAGGCTTAAAATCGCCCTTAACATAAACATAGGTATCCGTATCCTTATTGTGTATACGCTTCTGGTCGAGGTAATTGTTACAATGTGACTTATTATAGCCGATATATCCCTTGTAAGTGGCGTTCTTCAATACTCTGCCTACATTATGGCAAGTCCACTTGGTATTTCCCGAAGCTGTCAAACGTCTACGCTCCTGCAAAATCTTTGCAATTTTAAGCGTCCCGTGACCTTCTTCATAAAGGTCGTATATCATACGGACTGTTTCTGCCTGTTCGGGATTGATTGTATAGGTTTCTCCGGCTTTACGGTCATATCCGAGAATATTTCCGCTGCCATAGAGCGTACCGTTTTCACGGCTGATACGCTGTCCTGCACGAACTCTCTCCGATACTTTTCGGCTTTCTTCCTGTGCAAGCGTAGCCATAATGGTAAGACGGAGTTCTCCGTCACCCTCCAAAGTCCAGATATTATCATCAACGAAGAATACTTCAATTCCACGCCCCTTTAATGCACGGGTATGGGTGAGAGTGTCAACGGTATTTCTTGCGAAACGGCATACCTCACGGGTAACGATAAGGTCAAACATACCTTTTTCTGCGTCAGCAATCATTCTCATAAACGAGGGTCTTTTCTTTGCCTGAGTACCTGTGATACCCTCGTCTATGTATCTGCCTACGACTTCCCAATTCGGAAAACGTTTTGCAGTATCTTCATACCATTGCATCTGATTTTCAAGTGCCGAGAGCTGAGCCTCGTGTTCAGTTGATACTCGTCCGTAGAATACGACCTTTCTCGGCCTGTTTTTGTCAAGAAAAAGCGGATTTGTTCCATAATACATAATATGTCCTCCTTCGGCTTTATGCCATATATTCTCTGAGTTCGTGTTTAACAATTTTATCAAAGGTTTCCTGATTGATAAGTTCGTGCTTGAGCAGAACTTTCAGAGCCACCCATATACCAAAATTACGTTCGATTTGTGTTGTTTTAAGCATAATCTATCTCTCCTTATATTTTAGCACTTTAAAGCGTAAATGTCAAGAGTATTTTCTGACTTTTGCTCAGTGCGAAGTTGAGCCTACTTTAGGTAGGCTATGTAAAAAGGGCAGCCCTTTAAGAACTGCCCAACTGAATGGAGGTATTGCTAAGAAAAAAGAAGTCAACGATTGATAATATTGAGGATATTTTCAAATTCCTCGTCATTTATTTCAATTCCGTAGTTCTGAACAAGCATATCTGCAATGTCGCAAGTCTTTTCAAGAACCTCGTCAAGCTCAATCATAGCTTTTTCGATTGTAATTTTCTCGACAATAATAACTTTTTTACTCATATGTATTAACCTCTCTCTTATATTAAGCTGTTTTACGTTCGTTTAACGGAACAATACCAAGTTCCTTTAAAAACTCATAAATGAATTTTTTGCCCTTCTGTGTCCAATACGTTACCGTAATTGTTTCAGTACCATATTTCAGCACCTTTGTCTGAGTATATCCCATATCGAGATATTCACGGTTGATTGCCCACGATTTTCCTACGGGATGCTGAATACCGAAGCCGTGAAGCAAACCATTTAGCTTTTGAGCTGTCAAGCCGTAATCTTCGGCAATCAGGCTTATCGGAATAAGTTCCTCGCTGTCAAGCACACTGTCATAATAAGAAGCTTTTGGCTCCAAGACCTCAACACGCTTTTCAAGAAGTTCGTTTGTTGCACTCAACAGCTCATTTGCTTCTCGTGTAACTGCCATCAACCTTTCAAGAGAGTCGCACTCCTTTTGAAGCTGTTTAACACGGAGCTTTTCTTCTTTAAGCTGAATAAAGAGCTTTTCGGCTTCTTCTGTGCCATTAAGCACATTGTCGATTGTCTGCTCTGTTGCATACATTCCGTATTTCCTGATTGAAGGGAGGACTTCATCGAATACCCAACACTCAAAACTTTCAGCAGATGGTAATTTGCTATGAGTTATTAGGCGATATAAGTCCCCTTCGGGAATGAAAGCGACCTCAATGGTCTTATTTGGTGACTGCGGATGAGGTATACCCCGTTTTAGGGTATACCTACAATGAGTAGATACTGCATTGTAAGGTTTTGCGTAACCAAGAGCATTTGCAACATCCGTGCCGCAGAAGAACACTTTTCCATTTTCTTCGTAAGTTCTTACTGAGCCAAACTGTTCGTGTTCAAAAATCTTGATTTCATTATTCATTCTCGTTACCTCCAAAGTTATTGTTAATTCCGACGCTTACCGCAAGAGCCTTATCTACTTCTGCGAGTGTCTTATTGCTTATGCGGCATAGCATTTTGCCGAGCCTTGACTTGTCGATGACCTGAACTTGTTCACAAAGCACCATCGAATTCTTATGAAGTCGATTGCTGAAAACAGGAACGTGAACGGGCAACGCTCGTTTCTTAATCGCCGTTGTAATCGGAGCAACGATTGTT
>CALWNN010000072.1 GCA_944382845.1 uncultured Clostridia bacterium | reverse complement strand
AGAGACGACATGAGCGCGGCAGGTGTTCCGGACGTTGATTTTGCACTTACCACACGTGAGCTTGCAAGAATGATAGATAAGGCCGGAATCAAGTTTACAAATCTTCCTGATGAGAAATTTGACGATCCTCTTGGAATTTCAACCGGAGCCGCAGTTATTTTCGGCGCAACGGGAGGAGTTATGGAAGCGGCTCTCAGAACTGCCGTTGAAACTCTCACCGGAGAGGAGCTTCCTGCGCTTGAATTTAACGAAGTAAGAGGAACTCAGGGCATTAAGGAAGCAACTTATAACGTTGCCGGAACTGATGTCAAGGTAGCTGTAGTTTCCGGACTCGGAAATGCAAAAGAACTTCTTACAAAGGTTAAAAACGGGGAAGCGGATTATCACTTTATCGAGATAATGGGTTGTCCCGGAGGATGCGTAAACGGCGGAGGTCAGCCTCAGCAGCCGGGTTACGTTCGCAACACAGTTGATATCAAGGCGTTAAGAGCAAAGGTTCTTTACGACATCGACGCTTCAATGCCTGTAAGAAAATCTCATGAGAACCCTGCTATCAAGGAGCTTTACGCTGAATATTTCGGCAAGCCGGGCTCCGAAAAGGCTCATCATGTTCTCCATACGACTTACGTTAAGCGCGGACTTTATTGATTTGATCCATATTTCATGCAGAACGCTCTCCTTTATGTAAGGAGGCGTTCTTTTTTTGCGCCGGCTGCGATTTAAATATGCTGATTATCCTTGACCTTAGAGGGATTTTGTAGTATAATAAATCTGATAACGACTTTTTGTAATAATGACGAAAGGAAAAACTCTATGGCTAATTATATACAAAGACCAAAGGGCACTCAGGACGTTGTGCCGTCTCAAAGCTATAAATGGCACACTGTTGAAAGGATTGTCGCCGAAACTGCAGAACAGTTCGGATTCAGGGAAATAAGAATACCTACTTTTGAAGAAACCGGACTTTTCGTTCGCTCGGTGGGAGATACTACGGACGTTGTGCAAAAGGAAATGTACACCGTTTCGTCAACAGGCGATTCTACATTTACCCTCCGTCCAGAAGGAACCGCCGGCACCATAAGAGCAATTCTTGAAAACGGTATTTTAAACGAGGGTTTCCCTCAGAGAGCTTATTATATCCTCTCATGCTTCAGACACGAAAACGTTCAGAAGGGTAGATTGAGAGAATTTCATCAGTTCGGCTGCGAAATGGTCGGAGCGGCAGACCCTGCGGCGGACGCAGATATTATCGCTCTTGTAAAAAGTATTCTTGACAGAGTCGGACTTAAAAATATCCGGCTTGATATCAATTCCATAGGCTGTCCAAAGTGCAGAGGGGAATATCATAAGGCTCTCAAGGCTTTTTTTGAGGACAGAAAGGACGAGCTTTGCGAGACCTGTCACGAAAGACTTGAAAGAAATCCAATGAGGATACTTGACTGTAAGGTGGAAGACTGTAAGAAGATCGCCGCTGACGCTCCTGTTATCCTTGACTATCTCTGTGACGATTGTAAGTCTCATTTTGAGGGGCTTCAGGAAAACCTCAGAGTAATGGGAATAGACTTTGTAATCAATCCGCATACAGTAAGAGGTCTTGATTATTATACAAGAACTGTTTTTGAATTTGTAACAACAGACTTGGGCGCTCAGGGAGTAGTGTGCGGCGGCGGAAGATATGACGGACTTATATCCTCTCTCGGAGGACCGCAGACGCCTGCTCTGGGATTCGCAATGGGTCTTGAAAGACTTATCCTTACAATGGAAAAACAGGGCTGTGAGTTTATGGAGCCTAAGGGCTGCGATATCTATTTTGTTTCAATGGGATCTAACGCTCAGAAAAAGGCTATGGAGCTTACTGCAAAATTCCGTGAAGAGGGATATTATGTTCAGTACGATATAGTCGGAAGAGGTCTTAAGCCTCAGATGAAATACGCCGACAAGATCGGAGCTAAGTTTGTCATGGTACTCGGCGACAGCGAGCTTGAAACAGGTAAGGCGAAATTCAAGAATATGCAGACGGGAGAACAGACGGAGGTTTCTCTTGACGACAGCATATTGGAAAGCTTCGGGGAAATCTATTATACAATGCTTTTAGATACGGACGAGGATTTTCGCGACTTCGTTGATAGCTTTGCAGAGGATGATTTTGAGCTTGGTAATTAATTATCAATAACGATACCGAAAGGAAGATATAAATGAGCTGCCCTCAGTGTGAAAAAATCAAGGTCAGGGATTCTTTCCCCGACTCCCTTGAATATGCAAGGACAATACGACTTTTAAAGGATATGGAGGACGCAGGAGAGATCGAAGTGACTTATGCTACCTGCCCTTTTGACGACGTTTTCGGACAGGGAAGAAATAGGGGCAAATTTTATGCAAAAAGAATGTTCCATCAGGTGAGATGTACAAAATGCGGAGAGATCTACGGTCTTATATGCGACGTCGAACTTGGTGACGCCCAGCTTAAAGTAAACGCAAAGGTGTTTGACCCCAAAGACTACCCCGATCATAAAAGTAATAACGGAAATAACGGAGAGAATAAATAATGCCTTTTTTAATACCGAAAAAGCTTGTTGTGAAAAGCCCTCTTTCCAAGTCCCGGTTTCTTACCAAATTAAATGAGCGGCTTTATTTTCCTAAGGAAAGAGGAATTTTCAAGGTGAATAAGCTTCTGAAAAATCAATGGTTTTCAGAAGTATTCTACGGCTCCGTAAGAGAAAACGCATTCACTGTTTTTATGCACCGCCCAAGAAAATACGATGGCGGAGGAGTGCGCTTTAACGGAGTTGCAGTCGATACAAATAACGGACTTGTGGTGGCGGGGTATTTAAGGCAGAGTATTTCCGCTTATATTACCGGGTTTGTTGTAACGGCTCTATTGCTTATGGCGGGAATTGTGCTTTATGTTGAGAACCCCATGTACGGACTTTTGTGCCTTTTGCTTCTTGTGATATTCGACCTGCTTATTTTTTCGGGAAGGAAAAACGCAAGGGCGATCGAAGCTTTTATAAAAGAGCTTGCCCGGTCTGAAGGTGCTGAACTGCCTGAACAGGTTTCGCAGGAAGAGAATACGCAATACGATGAAAATACTGAAGAGAACGAAAATAACACTGACACAGGAAAAGAGGAAAATATATGAAGCTTGATACAATGAAAGAACTGAGACGCACCCATTATTGCGCCGAGGTTCCCCATACCACTGAGGAGGTAGTTGTGTGCGGATTTGCCGACAGGGTCAGAGACATGGGAAATCTTATCTTTATAAATCTCCGTGACAGAACGGGCATTGTTCAGCTTGCCTTTAACGACAGCACAGACAGGGCTGTTTTTGAAAAGGCAGGACTTGTAAAAAGCGAGTACGTTTTAATGGCAAAGGGAACTGTTTCAAAGCGTGAAAGCGAAAATAAAAAGCTCAAAACAGGAGATATCGAAATCCTTGTAAACGACCTGAGGATACTTTCCGTTGCACAGACACCCCCTTTTGAGGTCACCAATTCAGACAAGGTAAACGACGAGTTAAAGCTTCGTTACCGATATCTCGATCTGAGAAACCCAAGGCTTCAGAAAAATATCATCACACGTCATGAGGTTGCGAGAATAACAAGAGAGTATTTTTACGAAAACGGATTTCTGGAAATTGAAACTCCTATGATGATGAAGTCTACTCCTGAGGGCGCAAGGGATTATCTTGTTCCGTCAAGGGTTCATCCGGGGAAATTCTACGCTCTCCCGCAGTCCCCTCAGATATATAAGCAGCTTCTTATGGTGTCAGGCTACGACAGGTATATCCAGCTTGCAAGATGCTTCCGCGATGAGGATCTGAGAGCTGACAGACAGCCGGAGTTTACTCAGATAGACCTTGAAATGTCCTTTGTTGACGCAGAGGATATACAGGGCTGTGTTGAAGGATTTATCGAAAGACTTTTCAAGGAAATAATGGGAGTTGAAATAAAGCTTCCGCTTGAACGCATTACGTTTGCCGACGCTATGGAACGCTTTGGTTCAGATAAGCCGGATACTCGTTTCGGATTTGAGATACAGAATATTACAGAAGTTGTAAAGGATATTGATTTTGTTGTGTTCAGACAGGCTGTTGAAAACGGCGGTTCGGTAAGAGCGATAAACGTTAAGAACGGGGCTTCAACATATACAAGAAAAGAGATCGACAAGCTCGTTGAACACGCAAAGGGTATCGGCGCTAAGGGACTTGCTTATATCAGATGGGCTGACGATGAGCCTAACTGCTCATTCAAGAAATTCCTGGGCGAAAAAGATCTTGAAAATATTCTTTTGGCAGTTGACGGACAGAAGGGAGACCTTATTCTTATCTGCGCCGATAAGGACAAGGTGGTTCTTCCTACACTTGGCGCATTAAGAGGAATCTGCGCAAAGCGTCTCGGCGTAATTAATGAAAATCAGTACAATTTCCTCTGGATAACCGAAATGCCGTTCTTTGAGTGGGACGAGGAAAACGAAAGCTGGGTGGCTATGCATCACCCCTTTACAATGCCGATGGAAGAATGTCTTGAATATCTTGACAGCGATCCGGCTAACGTTCGTGCAAAGGCATGGGATCTTGTTCTTAACGGTATCGAGCTTTCAAGCGGTTCAATGCGTATAACAGACTACGCTTTGCAACAGAAGATGTTTGAGGCTTTGGGTCTTACGGACGAAGAGATCGAAACAAAATTCGGATTCTTGGTTGACGCATACAAGTACGCTTCACCGCCTCACGGAGGAATGGGTATAGGTCTTGACAGACTTTCAATGATAATGTGCGGAGCGGATTCGCTTCGCGATGTTGTTGCATTTCCTAAGGTTCAGAATGCAAGCGAGCTTATGAGCGCCTGCCCTTCTGCTGTTGACAAAAATCAGCTTGACGAGCTTCACATAAAAACAATTGAGCAGGAATAAAGATTAAATTAGTTAATTGCTAAACGGCGGCTTGAATTAGCGCTATATGCAATTTACATGAATCAATACAACGCTTTGCTCCGATTTGAATAAGTGAGTAATAATGAGGATAAGGTAACCGACATGAAAAATATGATTTATGTAATTTTAACGCAGACCGGTACACTGCCTGCGAAAATTATAAAGTTTGTAACAAAAGCGCCGTACAATCACACATCGATAACAAGCAATGATGAACTTATGGATATATATTCATTCTGCCGTAAGTACAGGTTGGTACCTCTTCCCGCAGGATTTGTAAACGAGTCTGAGCTTGGGGTCTTTGATATGTTCAACTTTGTGCCTTGTGAGGTTTATGGCTTTGAGGTGACAGATGAGCAGTTTGACAAATACAGAAAGCTTATTGCCAAGTTCAAGCGGGATTCAAAGGTATATTCCTACAATGTTTTAGGGCTTTTCGCTTTGGCGTTCGGTATACCTGTTCACAGAAAGAACCACTTTATATGTTCGCAGTTTGTAGCGCATATTCTTACTGAGTGCGGAGTTGCAATTTTTAACAAGGATCTGTGTCTTGTAAAGCCTGATGATTTTCGTTATCTTGACAAGGCTCAGCTTGTTTACAAGGGTGATATGAAGGCTCTCTCAAGGCTTTCCGCAGAGCGTCTTGCCCGTCTTGCCACAAGGCAGTTTAATACATAATAATTGATAACTCACAATTGAACATGATCAGAACCGGGCTTTGTTTAAAAAAAGACAAGGCTTGGTTTTTTTATAACCAAGTCGCCGATGTCACCCTGCCTAAACGGCAGGTCTGCTGATTATTCAGCAGGTCCGCCTCCTATGGGAGCTTTGCTCCTCGGCGATGATTGCAATCGTCGCAACGTGATAAGGCTGTCTGCTGAAAAGCAGACAGCCTTATCACACTTTGCTCCGATTTAAATTATTGTTGTTCTGATCGTTTGGTCACTGTAAGTATCTTACGACTCCGACTACCTTGCCGAGAATAGCCACTTCATCCAGAATGATAGGCTGCATTGAGTCGTTTTCCGGCTGTAAGCGGTAATGCCCGTTCTCCTTGTAAAAACGTTTTACCGTTGCGTCCTCGCCGTCAATAAGAGCCACGACTATCTCTCCGTTTTCAGCAACCGGAGTCTGCTCAACTATAACAATGTCTCCGTCGAGAATGGCTGCGTTTATCATACTCTCTCCCCTTACCTTGAGGGCAAAAAGGTCGTTCTGATAATTCCGGTCGGGACTGAAGGAAATGTAGTCGGTTATTTCTTCGATAGCTGTTATGGGCTGACCTGCCGTTACTGTTCCTACAAGAGGGATGCGTTTTCCGGAGCCTCCTGTCAGCTTTATCGCACGGTTCTGATTGTCCCCCTTTTCAAGAAGTCCTGCGTCTGCAAGATTCTGTATGCACCTGTGCCCTGTGGAAGTGGATTTAAAGCCGAATTTGGCACATATTTCTCTTACTGTGGGAGCGTAACCTTCTTCAAGACGCTCTTTGATGTATTCGTAAACCTGTCGGTCTCTGTCGCTCAGATTCATATTCTCAGTCCTTTCCTTTACGGCTTATCTTCTCTCAGTCTTTTTGCAAGCTTCTTTGCAAGCTTGTAAACATCTCCGCAGCCGAGAGTTATAACAAGATCTCCCTCTTTAAGCTCAGTCATAAGATAATTTATAATGTCGTTGAAATTCCTTTCCTTCTGCTCGGCAGTCTGCTTGTCAACTTCTTCCTTATCGTAGTCAAACCAAATTGCTCCCGGTATCTTTTTTCCAAGGTCTTCGCTGTAAATTTTTATGTCGTTTTTCTCGCGGCTTCCCATAATGTCCGTTAAAACAACCTTGTCGGCAATACTTAAAGACGTTACAAAATCATCAAGGAGAATTTTTGTTCTGGAATAGGTAAGCGGCTGGAAAACCGCCCATACACGATTGAAATCAAGACCCTTGGCAGTCTTTAACGTCGCCTCTATTTCAGCAGGGTGATGTGCGTAGTCGTCTACAATGGTTATTCCGTTTACGCTGTCTATCTTTTCAAACCGCCTTATCGCACCTCTGAAAACCTGAAGCCCCAGGGCTATCCCATCAAGGCTGACTCCTGTCCTTCTTGCGGCTGCAATTGCGGCAAGTGCGTTTAAAACATTGTGCCGTCCGGGAACATGAATCGCAAAGCTTCCTACGTTTTCGCCCCTTTCGTAAAGGTCAAACTCAGTAACAAGCCCTTTTACCGAAGTAATTTGTGCGCTGTAGTCGTTTTTGCGGTCAAATCCGAAGGTTATCATTTCCTTGTCAAGACCGCTGACCGCTTCAAGGGTATTTTTGTCGTCTCCGTTTATTACAAGGCAGTCTGTTGCTTTTGAAGCAAATTCACGGAAAGACTTTTTGATGTTGTCAAGATTTTTAAAAAATTCAAGGTGGTCGGCGTCAACGTTTAAAATAACCGCAATATCCGGGTAAAGCTTTAAGAACGTGTTGACGTATTCGCAGGACTCACAGACCATAACATCACTTTTTCCGACTCTTCCGCTGCCGCCTATGCTTTTTAATTTTCCTCCGATAACGCAGGAGATGTCAACCCCTTCTTCCAGGTAAATTGTTGTGAGAAGGGCGCTTGTTGTGGTTTTTCCGTGAGTGCCCGATATGCACACAGCCTTGCTGTACCAGCTTGTTACAAGTCCTAAAAGTTCGCTTCTTTCCATGCATACCGCACCGGAGGCCTTAGCCGCCACAAGCTCCGGATTGTCCTCCATAATTGCAGCAGAATATACAATAAGATCTGCGCCGGCAATATTTTCAGCTCTCTGTCCCATAAAGACTGTGATTCCCATGTCTCTTACAGCCTGCAGGGTTTCCGTTTCGTTGTTGTCGGAGCCTGTGAGAAAATATCCTCTGCTGTGAAGTATCTGGGCCAAGGGGTACATTCCGGAACCGCCGATCCCGATAAAGTGAATGTGCTTTTTGCCGTCAAGGACTGATTTATCCAAGTTAATCACTATTCCTTTCGTTTGTAAATTTTAAATCGGAGCAAAGCCGATTAAGCTTGCTTAAAATTGGCTGAGACAATTGTAACTCGTTGCAGTTTGCTTCTCAGGAGTTTTCCTGACAATCTCTGCTGAGAATTTCAATGGAACACATCGCCTCAGAGACAGCCCTGCCGACCAATGCGTCAGACCTGCCGATTTATCGGCAGGGAGACATCTTTATAACGCTTTGCTCCCATTTGAATTTTTTTCGTATAATTACCTTAAATGTTGCCAAAAATACTATCAGACGCAAAACATGGAAAAGGAGATCTTATCACATGACAATTACAGACATTAAATTCCGGAAAATACTTGACAAAGGAAGATTAAAGGGAATAGTAAGCGTTACCTTTGACGATATTTTTGCAGTTCACGACATCAAAGTCATTGAGGGAGAAAACAGGCTTTTTGTTGCAATGCCCTCAAGACGTGATGAAACGGGAATCTTCCGTGATATCGTTCACCCTATAAACGCTTCGGCCCGCAAGAATATCGAAGCAATGATACTTTCCGCCTACAAGGAAGAGCTTTCCCGCCAAAGTGAAAAATCAGATCCTTCATAGATAATATGTCCCGTTGGCGCCGTCTATACTATTTTTTCTTTAAGGAATGAAATTTTTTGCTTTGTTGACGATAGACTTGTCGTTGTCGTAAGAAAGAACAGAACCTGCTCTTCCGATTTCTACCCATTTGATGTCAGCTATCTCGTCCGCCTGAGGTGTAAAGTCGGTGTTTTTTGCCTTTGCGATAAAGTAAACCACTTCCTTGTGAGTGTCACGCCTGGGAGAGTAGGTAACTATTTCCCTGAAGGACTGGTCGATAATAACGTCTATCCCGGTTTCTTCCTTGATTTCCCTTACAGCGGTTTCGACTTCTGTTTCGTCATTCTCAACGTGTCCCTTTGGGAATGACCAGTGACCGCTGTTTATATGCTTGATAAGAAGGATTTCTGTGTTGCCGTGGTACTTTCTGTAAACCAATGCACCGCATGATTTTTCATTCAGCATAGTCTTGTTTCCTTTCCGAAAAAATTTATAAGCATAGAAACAAACTGTTTTTGCTCGTATCACTCTTATTATAACACAAAAATAAACATTTGTCTTTACTTTTTATTAAATTTCACAAATTTTATTTTATTTTGTGATCGCTTTGATTCTTAATAGTTTAAATCGGAGCAAAGCGTTGATAAGGATGTCTGCTTTTCAGCAGAATTGTCTGCTTTTCAGCAGACGGCTTAATCACGTTGCGACGAAAAGCAATCTGTCGCTGACTGCAGCAAGCTGCAGATA